>CAYYHI010000102.1:0-11805 GCA_964471745.1 uncultured bacterium
TTCCTGATGAGCTTCAGATACCGACAGCATTCTTTCTATCAGACGCTTCACCCAACCCATTCAATTCGACGACCAGTATTGCTTACAGTCTTCCAGCTCCAGAACAGATTACTGTGAAGATATTCGATCTCTCAGGACGGGAGGTTGCCACACTGATCGATGGAAGGTTGGAAGCAGGAAATCACAATGTATATTGGAACGGTTTGAACACTCCCTCGGGAGTCTATATTTGCCGCGTGGAAGCAGGAAGTTTCACGAGGAGCATTAAGCTCGCCCTCGTTCGGTAATCATTTGTTTCTATAGCTCCATTAATCCCCGTTTCACACCCTCAACTGACTTTCCAGTATCACCTGTTGTAATCGGCTTCATCAAATAAACGTTACACCACTACTCTGCCTCCCCATAATGAATGCATTCCTAAAGAACCGTTCGCTGTAATTCCAGCGAAACAGTCTGTCCGAGAATAATCAGAAAACTCGATATTCATCATTCCAACGAAAGTTGGAATCCAGAGAAATTGCTGATATTGCGGGAGTTACTGGATTCCATCTTCCGATGGAATGATGAGTTTAAGGGTATTTGCTTCATTCTCAGACAGACTGTTTCGCAGGAATGACAACCATCAAGGGACACCACCTATTATCATACAATCTCTGAAGATTCTCTTTAATAACTAAAAAAACACTACCGAATGAGTTGCTTGGATTATTATGATATATTATATTCAGCGTTTAATAATCAAGCTTGAATATACAACATTGAATATTTCACATTAAAACATGAAAACACCATTAATACTCCTTTTGTTACTGTCGATATCGGTTACTGCTGCGCAGGGCGAGGATATCGGGCTCAGCCTTGACGAAGCCTTATCCCTTGCCGAGAAACATGACCTGTCACTGGCAACAGCAAGGCTTGATGTCGAAACCGGTGATGCAACAGTGCGTGAAGCGATTTCGGCGGCGCTGCCAAATATCTCCCTGAATAATACCGTGATGCGACACATGGTCGTGCCGACGCTCCTGTTCGGGGGTGAACGGATACAAATCACACTTCCTAACGAAATCACAACCAGCGCATCTTTTCAGCAACCACTTTGGTTGGCGGGCAAAATTGGGTTGGCTCTTAAAGCAGCCCGCATCTACCGCCAGATCGCTCGTGATGCCCTCGTCAGCAGCCGCGCCAAGCTGAAATCGGATGTTGTCAGGGAATACTTCGGTCTGGTTCTAACCCTTGATGTCGTCAGTGTGACCAGGGAAGCGCACGAGCAGGCTCGACGCCATGCTGAAACGGTCGAGCGGATGTTTAAGGTCGGTATGGCGAGCGAATTCGATCTGCTCAGGGCACAGGTCGAGGTCAAAACCCTGGAACCGGAGATCGCCCGTGCAGAAAAGAACGCTGAACTTGCGCGTATCAGCCTGTTGAACAGGTTAGGTTTGAATCCGGAAGACAAGCTTGTTCTCACCGAAGAACTTGCTCCGGACTTCAAGGCAGTCAGTCCGCTCGGCTTCAGCGATGCCATGATTGCAGCCGGACAATCCCGATCGGAATTCAATATCTTCGAACTGCAGGAAAATATCAACGAGATAAACGTTCGGGCAGAGAGTCGGAACCTGTATTGGCCCAATTTCACCTTCGGACTGAGTTACCAAAGGACCGCTCAGGAAGTTAAACTCAAAAACATACCCACTGCTGATTGGCTCGAAACATTTACCTGGACGGTCAATATGGGAATACCGCTGTTTGACGGTTTCGCCACCCCAGCCAAGGTTCAGAAGGCAAAGATCGGGCTCAGGCGCACGAAATTCGAGCAGATACAGTTCGAACAGATGATCAGGCTGGAGGTCTCAAATGCACTGAACGAACTGAAACGCGCCAGAAATCAGGTCAGTAGCCTCAAATCATCCTTCGAGTTAGCCGAAAGGGCTCTTGATATCGCTCAGACACGTTACGAAGAGGGCATGGCTACCGAGCTTGAAATTCTGGATGTTCAACTTGCGCTGCACAACACCCGTCTTGGTTACCTGCAGGGGCTTTACGACCTCCGTGTGGCTAATGCCGAATACGCACGGGTAGTTGAAAATGATGCCGACTTCGGTGAGGGAGATCAATGAAAAAACTGGTACTGTTTGTTTTAGCAGCGATAATAGCAGGGCTGCTGATATATCGTTTCGTTGAGAAACAGAAGGTCGATACAACCAGGACAATCGCTCAGATTCAAGCTGAGGAAGGCTATCCGGTTGAAGTCCGAAACGTTACAGTTGGTCCATTCAGCATGACGCGAACTTATTCAGGAACCATTGTCGGCGGTAAACAATCGGTCGTTGTTTCGTCATTGTCGGAACATATAAGCCGGGTATTGGTAACTGAAGGTCAGTTTGTCGAGGAAAACCAGATTATCTGTGAGCTGTCAAGCGACAACCCATCCGCCAGCTTCGCACAGACCAAACTGGCTTTGGAAAACGCAGAAAGAGAGCTGGCACGCACCCAAAGGCTGTTCGATGAAGGCGCAATTTCCCAGCAGATACTCGACGGCGTAAAGCTGCAGAGAGACCTTTCCGCAGAGGTATTGGAAGTCTCGGAACAACTACTCTATCTGCGTTCACCCTTTGCCGGAGTTGTCACCGAATTGAAAGCGGAAGACGGCAAACTGGTTACGCCCGGAGAGGTGGTTGCCAAGATTGTATCAACTGAAAAGGCTCGCGTGGAGGTTCAGGTACCGGCATGCGACCGTGAACTGGTAAAGGCTGGAGCCCCCTGCACCATCACCATGGACGGTATCTCCAAACCGGGCATAGTTCAGCGCATTTCGTTGTCGGCAGATCCTGAAAACCGATCCTTCACCACCTGGGTCACATTTAATGAGCGTTCAAACGGTCATCTTTTCAGTCCGGGACTATTAGTTGATGTCTCCATCCACATTCTGGATGTAAAAGAGGCGCTGATAGTTCCTCCAGACGCGTTATTCCGCGAGGGTGAAAACTGGTATATTTACACTATTAGGGATGACACAGCCAGGCAGCAAAAAATAGATCTTGGCGGTCGCAACGTCGATGCTGCCTGGATCAGGTCGGTATTGGGGAATGAAGCAGTCGTGGTTGTTGGTGGCTCAAATCTTCTCTTCGACGGCGCGCCGATCAGGATTATTAAAGGGGCCGGCAGATGAAACTTGCCGACATATCAATACACCGCCCGGTGCTGATGACGATGGTTATAATGTCCTTCGTAGTCGTCGGGCTCTTTTCGCTAAGCAGGCTCGGAATAGACAACTTCCCGAAAATTGATCTTCCGTATGTAGTAGCGTCTATTATCTATCCAGGCGCCGGACCTGAGGAGATGGAATCACAGGTTGCTGAACTAATCGAAGAGGAAGTCAGCGCTATCGGTGGGCTCAAGCATGTAACATCGATCTCCCAGGAAGGTCTCGCATTAATTATAATGGAATTTGACCTCGAGATGGATGTCGATCTGGTGGCGATAGATGTTAAAGATAAGATCGATCAGATCCGCCAGGATCTACCAGAGGACATCTGGGATCCGATAATTCAGAAGTTTGATCCGGCATCAATGCCCATAATCAACCTGGCAATCTCGAGTCCCCGTCCGCTTGATGAAACATACAGATTGGCGGATGAGACTGTGAAAACAGGACTTTCGAGAGTACGTGGGTTGGCTGAAATCCAGCTTACCGGCGGGCTCGAACGCGAGATCCAGGTCAACCTGTCCCGTCGCAAACTGAGGGCTTATAACGTCTCCGCACAATTAGTATCTGCCTTAATTGCAGCCGAAAACCTTAACATACCAGCCGGACGTATCACCGAGGGTCGCAAGGAGGTCACTGTACGGCTTGCCGGTGAATTCGACAATCTCGACAATATCCGAAACATAGAAATCCCCATAGAAAATGGCAGGACGGTCAAAATCGAACAGTTAGGCTGGGTCGAGGACAGCTTCGAGGAACAACAAGACCGGGCGCGTTTCAACGGTGAAACCTCTGTCGGTATCGAGTTGATAAAGCGTACTGACGCGAACACCGTTGAAGTGGCTGACAACATATACAAGGAAATCGACAAGATTCGTGCCATACTGCCGCCGGATGTGAAACTCGATATCGCCCGCGACCTGTCGCAGTTCATCAAGGACTCGGTCAACGATGTTTTTGGCAACATGATCATCGGAATCCTTCTCACTGCCGCGGTGCTATTCCTGTTCCTCCACAGCATTCCAGTGACTGTAATCGCTGCTGTAGCTATGCCGACATCGATCATATCCACGTTTCTCCTGATCGATTTCGCTGGTTTTACGCTCAATATGATGTCTTTGATGGCTTTGTCAATATCGGTTGGCATCCTGGTGGCAAACTCGATTGTGGTGCTGGAGAATATTGAACGTTATAAGAAAAAGGGACTTAAACCAACTGAAGCTGCAGCAAAGGGAACCGGTGAGATAGCTGTGGCGGTGATTGCAGCGACGTTGACTAACATCGTCGTGTTCACACCGATTGCTTTCATGTCTGGAATCGTCGGTCAGTTCTTTAAGCAGTTCGGCTTGACGGTTGCCTTTGCCACCTCGTTCTCGCTCCTGGTGTCCTTCACTCTTACGCCGATGATGGCTTCCCGTCGGATAAGACGGGGTGCCTATATCATCTTCGCTTTGATCGTTTTACTAATTATTTACTGGCAGTTGAGCATCGACGTCGCACTGCTTTTCCTTCTGGTGATGATACTGGGAGCCTTGACGCACCTCTTCGGTCTGCTGAACAGGTTCGCTACCGGATGGGACAAATTCTACGCAAACCTCGCAAGAGACTATAAAAAATCACTGCAATGGTCGTTGAATCACTGGTTTCTGGTACTTATGTTGGTCGCCATATTATTTATTGGAAGTCTCTCTCTTATCGGTTTCGGATACATTGGGTCGGAATTCTTCCCGTCCGCTGATGAGGGTGTTCTCTCAATTTCGATTGAAATGCCGGTAGGAACCACCTTGGATGAAACTGACCGCGTCGTCAGCGAGGTCGGGCGGCGTGTGATGCGGCAGAGATACGTAAAATCTGTCTATGCCGCTACTGGCAAATCAGAAAGCGGCGGTTTCGGAGGTGGAGGTGAAGGAACCCACCTGGGAATGATAGTCGTGCAGATGGTCGATGACGATCTCAGACCGATGAGCACTGCGGACTTCATAAACAGTATTCGACCCGATCTGACCGACATTCCTGACGCCAAGTTGATCTTAAGGGAAGCTGAATCTATGGGCGGCGGTCACAGTGAAGCCGATATCCAGGTCGAGATCACCGGTCAGGATATCGACTACCTGAATGTCATTGCCGACAGTGTAATGATTTACATGAACCAGGTCGACGGTTTGCTGAACATCGAGTCAAGCTGGGAACTCGGCAAATCCGAGCTGATGATAACTCCGCGTCAGCAGCACATGGCAGACCGTGGTCTATCCACCGGTGCATTGGGGATGGCACTCAGAAACCTGATAGAAGGTGAAGTTCCGTCAAAATACCGGGAAGGCGGTGATGAATTCGATATTCGGGTAAAGCTTGATGAAGCAGAACTAAGTCAGGCTGAAGACGTCGGGAATATTTACATCCAGGCTAAGGACAACCAGGTTCTACTGAATGAATTGACCGATATAGAATACACCGAAGGTCCCACAACAATATACCACAAAGACAAGTTGCGTATGGTTACAGTTACCGCCGATATTGGTCATGGAACATTAGGCGAGAAAGTCGGCGAACTTCGACAGCTCACGGACAAAATGAATATGAAAACCGGCTACATGATCAACTACGGTGGTATGACCGAATTCATGGGGGAGGCTTTTTCCGAGTTGTTTAAGGCTCTCATTCTGGCGATAGTCCTGACGTATATGCTACTGGCGGCGATACTGGAGTCATACAAGCATCCTTTCACCATCATGTTGACTTTACCGCTGGGTCTTATTGGCGTACTGCTCGCGCTTTTTATCACTGATAACACTATCAGTATGTTGTCGCTGATAGCAATGATCATGCTGGTAGGAATAGTCGTTAATAACGGTATCCTGCTCATCGACTATATAAACCTGCGTCGGAAATCGATCCGCACCATAAACGCAGCAATACTCGATGCCTGTCCTGTCAGGTTAAGACCGATTATCATGACCAACCTTGCCACAGCGCTTGGTATGCTGCCCCTCGCACTCGGCTTGGGATCAGGTGGAGAATTCCGTGCGCCGATGGCTATCTCATCAATCGGTGGAATAATCACCTCTACTGTCTTTACACTATACGTTATACCCATAATGTACAGATTATTCGAGAAGGAGCGAAGAACAGACAGGGGGAGCATTGCGCGATGATGTAAACAGGCTTCGCGGTGTGGTAATTAATTTCCTGCCGCGCAAGGGTTACGGTTTCATCCGTGGGGTAAATGGTGAGCGGATATTTGTTCATTACAGCGATATCCGTGGCAAGTCGTTTCGCACTCTGACAACCGGCGAGGAGGTCGAATTCGATATTGTTGATGGTCCGAAAGGTCCACAGGCAGTAGATGTGGTGCGCTTAAATCCTCCTCCCAACGAGGAACCACCATCCCTAATCGACTCCGGAAAAACTTGGTAAAATACTTTATTTCAGGAAGATATATGTCCGCTCAACTCGCAATACTCGGCTTTCTACGCGAACGCAACTATCACGGTTACCAACTGAAGAAAGTTATTGAAAGCCGTATGGGTGCGTGGACCGACATTAAATTCGGCTCAATCTATCACGCTCTCAGCTACCTGGAAAAAACAGGATGCGTACGTATAATCGAGACATCGAGCAAAGGTGGCAAACCTGCCCGAAGTATTTACGCCATAACCGACGAGGGGCGTCAAGAGTTTAAGAGACTGCTGCGTGAAAACATCGTCAGTATGCAGATGGTCTATTTCAAGGAGGATTTCGGAATCTTCTTCGGCGGTCACCTGGACAAGGCGGAGTTTGTTGAGATCCTTAAGCAAAGGATACAGGCGCTCGGTGAAGTGAAGGATGATCTTCAGAAGTACAGCACCAAGATTGAGAAATACGCACCGGACTGCATCAATCTCGCTTACTGGTTAGTAATGCATCATATTATGCACATCGAGGTCGAGATGAAATGGTTTCGCAGGATCATGCAGGAACTGTTAGCCGGCAGGTTATACCCATCCGAGTACACGGTTGCGGGTATAAAACCTTCCTTGCAGGGGGGAGGTTAGACACTCATGTTTGACTATATAGTGGTTTGTGCAGACAAGAGTGTCCGCACTCCCCGTGCGGGGAGGTTAGACACTCCTGTCTGACCGTACGCAGAGTTCCTGTCTGTCTTCCATAACAAGGCAAAGGACATGAAGAAAACCATACGTTTAATCGTCATTGCGGCGGCGTTTATAGTCATATTAATCGTCGTTATCAGCAGCAGCAGAGACACATCATACAAACGCGAAGCAACGGCTTTAACTGCAGATACGCTCGGTCTGGATAAAGAAGTACCGGTTGCAGGCATCAAGCTGGAGCCTGCCGAATTCTATGAGATGATCAGCGCGACCGGTGTTCTGGAAGCCTGGAACCGGACAATCGTGAGTTCAGAGACAGGTGGTCGCGTTACCGGTTGGAACGCTGAACTTGGCGAATACCTCGAAAAGGGACAGGTTATCATCAACCTCGACGACGAGGTCGCTGAGCTGCAGTGGCACCAGGCTGAAGCGGCGCTGGAGAGTACACGAATCGGCGCAGCGAAAGCCAGACGAGACTTTGAACGCCAGCAATCCCTATACAAAAAAGGCGATCTGTCCGATAACCTGGTTGAAGTTTCAGAGCTCGCTCTCAAGCAGGCAGAAGCTGGTCTGAAAGCCGCTGAAGCTGCCGCCGGGCTCGCCGGAAGAGCATACCGGGAAACTAAAGTACGGATGCCGTTCACGGGGAGGCTGTCCGCCAAACTGGTCGTCACCGGTCAGAGTGTCATGCCGGGAGCGCCGGTTGCAGAGGTCGTTCAAACCAGTCCTATAAAAATTACGGTCAGTCTGTCCGAAAACGATATTGTCAAGGTCCAGCCGGGTCAGGAAGTTGCTATCACAACCGTCGGTAAGAGGGGTGACCGTGTATTTATCGGTACGGTTCACGCAGTTGGAGCCGCAGCCGACGCCGCTTCGCGCATGTTCCCGGTTGAGATCGCCGTTCCCAACAAAGGACTTGAGATAAGACCCGGCATGGCTGCATCGGTTAGCATCCTGGTCAAGGTTTATAGAGATGCCCTAATCGCGCCGCAGGATGCGCTGAACGATTACGGCGATAAAGTTAGCTGTTTCATAATGCAGGACAATCGCGTTGTCGAGAGAGACATCAGTATCAGCCAATCGCATGCAGGAATGGTTATGCTGCTTACCGGAGCATCGCCGGGGGATACTTTAATCACTGTCGGAGGTTCGGGTTTGAAATCGGGTCAGAAGGTTTTCCTGACAATCGAAGAGTAAGGCTGTCATGTTGATTATAAGTCATGTTCCCACCAGGTTTCAAGCGAAGCGTAACCTGGTGGGGAAGGCTGCCTGGTTACGGGCTGACGCCCTTGAAACCTGGCAGCAACTTAAGAAGGTTTATCTGACAATCGAAGAGTAAGGCTGTCATGTCGATCATCCGTTATTCGGTAAAAAACCCGGTAATTGTCAACATAATTACCGTTGCCATCCTGCTTATGGGAACGATCAGCCTGATCGAACTGCCTCGCGAGTTGAATCCAAAGATCTCTTTCAATTGGATCTTCATTATCGTTCCGTTTCCGAGCGCAGGCGCCGAAGAGGTCGAGAAACTTCTGAATATCCCCATTGAAGATGCAATTCAGGATGTTGATGATATTAAGCTCATCAGTGGTGAAGCTGGTGAAGGCGGTGCATTTGTGATGGTTCAATTCGAAGACATCGACGATGAAACATTTCGCACCCGGCTCAATGAAGTAGAACGTGAAGTAAACAACATCGACTTCCCTGAGGGTTCACTCGACCCGATAGTGGATGACTTTGATAGCGATGACTTTTTACCGGTGATATCGGTATCAATTACTGGTGACATTCCCGAAAGGCAGCTCCGAGAGCTTACTGAAGATCTGCGCGACGACCTGATTGATATCAAGGGTGTGGGACAGGTTGCTATGACCGGCGTCCGGGAGCGCGAAATATGGATAGAGGTTGACCCACAAAAGCTTCACCAGCACGGGCTCTCGTTGACACAGATAGCTGGTGCGATATCAGCTCGAAACCTGAATCTCCCGGCAGGCAACATGAGCGTCGGCAGGGAATCCTATCTACTGCGAACGGTCGGCGAGGTTGGCTCAGCCGACGAATTCCGCGATATCATAGTACGCTGGAGTCCGCGTGGGAATCACCTTTACCTCGGTGAAATCGCCGCGGTTTCCGACCGCTGGAAGAGGGAATCCACCCGCTCCCGTTCGGACGGTCAACCTTCGGCAACCTTGTCTGTCTCAAAGAAGGCAAACGCCAACTCAATTGATGTAATAGAACAGGTCAAGGAGGTAGCAAACAACTACCGCGAAAGTCTGCCTTTGAAAACCCGCATCGTATTCACAAACGACAACTCAATTTACATCCATGATATCCTGCGTAAGCTGCAAACTAATGCGATACTCGGTTTCGTGCTGGTACTGATCATACTGAACCTGTTCATGGGGCTGAGGAACGCAATGGTTGCGGCGATAGGCATCCCAGTCGCCTTCATGGCGACATTCATATTTATGAATTACTCCGGTCAGACCTTTAATGGCAGCTCTCTGTTCGGACTGATCTTAATCCTCGGCGTGGTGGTCGATGATGCGATTATCGTGGTTGAGAACTGCTTCCGGCATCGACAGAGAGGTCTAACGCGCAAAGAAGCCGCAGTGGTCGGTACAACCGAGGTCTTCGCACCGGTGATTTCGGCAACTTTGACAACCATCGCAGTTTTTCTGCCTCTAATCCTGATGACCGGTATCATGGGCAAATTCATGCGGATCATACCGATCGTGGTTTGTCTGACACTCGCAGCTTCGATGGTAGAGGTGTTTCTCATTGCGCCGTCTCACTTTGCTGAATGGGGTGGTCTGCGGGGCTTTGGTGGCGACAGGTGGTTTCGACGTCTCAAGACCATCTACACTAAAGCGCTGATGTGGACGATCCGACGTCGCTTCCTGGTCGGACCTGCATTGCTGCTGATTATTATTCTGGAGGTAACGGCAGTAGCAATGGGATTGGTTCCCGTAGAGTTCTTCCGCGGAGATGAGTTCTCACAATTTTACATCCACGTCACAATGCCTCCCGGGACGAAGCTTGATGACACCGACAAGGTCATAGGCAGGATTGAGGAATCAGCGCGTGATCTGCCGGAGGAGGAAGTTCACACGATAATCAGTAGTACCGGACTTCTTCAGAAGGAGGACGACTGGATATATGCCGATCATGTCGGTCAGGTGATTGTCGACCTGGTTGAGAAGGAGCTGCGCGAGCGTTCAATGGATGAGATCATCGCTGAGATGCGTGGATATATCGGAAAGATAGAGGGACCGATCGACATCCGGATCGAGACGATGAGTGGTGGTCCGCCGGTCGGTAAGCCGGTGGCGGTCAAGATCAAGGGTAAGTATCTGGATGAACTGACGTTGGTTGCCGACGAAGTAAAGACCATGCTGGCTTCCATACCGGGAACTTATGACATCGGCGATGACAACTACCCGGGCAAGCAGGAAGTGAGGCTCGTCGTGGATGAAGCGCGAGCATCGCTTTATGGACTGAACGTTGCGGCAGTTGCCGGCGAGGTTAGAACTGCGGTTGACGGTTCAGAGGTTACCGTATTTCGTGATGGTGACGAAGAGGTCGACGTCAGGCTCAAGATGGCGGGACTTGAAGACGCCGGCATGGAGGCGCTGCGTGGATTGATGCTGGCTACTGAGACCGGCGTGATGATCAGGTTGGATAATATCTGCGACTTTGAAACCGAACCGACGCTGTTCCGTATCCGTCGTTACAAGCAGGAACGTGCCATCACCGTCTCGGCTAACATCGACAAACAGGTGACAACAACCGTGAAGGTCAACCAGGAACTCAAGAGGAAGTATGAAGAGATCTCTCATCGGCATCCCGGTTACCGCCTCGATTTCACTGGAGAAATGCAGGAATTCACGGAATCTTTCAATCAGCTTGCCAGGCTCTTTTTGTTCGGTGTGATTTTGATTTTCACCATTCTCAGCGCTCAGTTCAAATCGGTCCGCCAATCACTTATTATCCTACTGACGGTACCGTTCGGTTTCATTGGTTCGATGATCGGTCTCTTCATCATCCAGGTTCCGTTCTCCATCGTAACGATGTATGGTATGGTGGCGCTTGCCGGCATTGCCGTCAATGATGCGATTGTGATGGTTTCATTCATCAACAACGCCCGAGCCAGGGGTGAAAGCAAGTGGCGGTCGATCATCGAATCCGGTCGAGTGCGTCTCAGACCGATCATCCTGACTTCGGTAACCACCATCCTTGGTCTGACACCGATGGCAATCGGTCTGGGTGGCAAGTCCGAATCGTGGGGACCGATGGCTAACACTATCATCTTCGGTCTCTTAGCCTCGACAACGTTAACTCTGTTAGTTATTCCGACGGTTTACTCTATCGTTGTGGACGATTGGTTCGGTTTGGTGCCGTTGAAAAGAAGGTGGGAGAGACGAAAAGGAAAGGATGAGGGATGAAGAACGAGGAGCACCGGGTGGCACGGGTAGCTCCGCTACCCGTGTTTCAATATCAAGTGATCAAGTAATC
>CAYYHI010000103.1:0-11753 GCA_964471745.1 uncultured bacterium
CCTGGCCGATGGAAGGAAAATCCCGGATATATATTCCCATCCTGCCGAAATACGGCTGTCGGATGACACGCAGTTGAACGCCGACTTCGAGCCCCTTAACCACCTTTTCTGCGTCCTTCGCCGGCGCCTCCCGGTCGGAAGGAATAATCACCTCGGGACGAATGACACCGGCGCGGATCTGCGTCGCTCCGGAAACCGACGCACCCCTGCCGTCGTTCTCGGTGAGCAGATCGAAGGTGCGATGCGCCATTCCGATTTCACCGAATCCCTCGGTAAGTATCAGCGTAGTTGCAATGTCCTCGTGCCCTGTAATTGCCACGCCCTGTTCATAGCCGAGCAGTTCCTTCAGATGAGCGTTCCGCAAGCCTCCGGTAACCACAGCAACTGCACCGGCTTGCATCGCTTTCCTGAAAGCGGCAAGTGTGATTCTGCCACCGCCTACGATAATGCAGCCTTCTATTTCACCATTGATATCGGCTTCATCCAAAACCTTGTCGGGTGAAGATACCACCAGTTTAATCTTACCATAACGTTCGCCGCCGATACCGAAAATCCCCTGGATGATAGCACCGCTGGTCTCTATCTCAACACCCTCATTCTCGAAAACTTCTGTTACAACGCCGTCGATGTATGCTGACACTTCGACCGGAATCGGCGGTTCGCGCAATATAAGCTGCCCCGTCACAGGTGAAGCGCTCTCAAGGATGCCGTCAATCGGTGATGCGCATGTGGACTTGAATAAACCAAAGAAGGACTTTGACAGGGCGATGGTCTCACCCTTTCTAATCTCCCCGCCCTGTTCAACGACCAGCGCATCCTCGATATCAGCCGGCAGTATGCCAAGCTGACCGGCGCAGTTAACCGGTTGAACGTTGCCGGGAAGCTCAGTCCGAGCCACAATCTGCTGTGCTGAGACCTTATCGCCCTTCTTAACCAGAACATCGCCCATCAGCGGAAGCCGACGCTCCCTGGTGATGCGGGTCAAACGGGCTACACGCAGACCCGGTGTATATGAATGTGCCATAGTTTCCCTTATATACCGTATTAACCAAAGTGAAGTATTAGAGAACTGCAACCGATTACTAATATCGTGTTTAAGTTCTCATTTCGTCATTCTGAACGAAGTGAAGAATCTCCAACAGCGGAGGAATGAAAACGAGATTCTTCACTTCGTTCAGAATGACAACGTATTGGAATCAGTATTTTATTAATGATCTCAAGTTAATGTTCCCTATCTGAGTAATTATAATTCCAAAACAGGGATTAATCAAGTCATAACTTGATGCTTCAGCTTATAAAAACATACAGCTTGACAAAGTACTGTGTTTGTGCTATATTTTCACAATGCAGAAACAGATAAGAGCAAATGATATCAGCGGGGTCTGGACGGCACTTGTGACCCCCTTCAGTCGAAGCCGGGTGGATCACGGCAGGATGTCGGAACTGGTCTCACTGGCGGCGGAAGCAAAGCTCACAGGTATCGTCCCACTCGGTTCGACAGGTGAATCCGCCTCACTAACGGAGAACGAACGCGAATCGGTAATATCCAACACAGTCAAAGTCGCAGACGGTAAGTTGCGCGTGATGGTCGGCGCTGGCTCAAATAACACGCCCAAAACCATCGACAACATAAAGCAGGCGGCTGACCTCGGCGCCGATGCCGTACTCGTGGTGGCTCCCTATTACAACAAGCCCACACCCGAAGGACTGAAGCGACACTTTCTGTCCGTAGCAGAGTCATCGTCGCTACCGATAGTTCTCTATCATATCCCTTCTCGCTGTGGCGTCGGCATCCCGCTGGATCTGGTGATCGAATTGGCAAAACACCCGCGTATCATCGGCATCAAAGAAGCAGGCGGAGACATTCACAGATCCGGTGAAATCGCCCGATTGACAAAGGGTAAATTCGCCGTTCTGTCTGGTGACGATCCGCTGACACTGCCGCTGATGGCGGTCGGTGCGGTCGGTGCGATATCCGTTATTTCAAACCTCGCTCCCAAAAAGACCCGTCGCATGATCGACCTCTGTCTGTCAGACGACTTTAATCGAGCCAGACGCATCCACCGCGAACTCTCGCCGCTCCTGAACGCGCTCAGCCTTGAGACCAACCCGGCACCGATCAAGGAAGCTATGAATCAAACTGGAATGAAGGTCGGCAGTGTGCGCCCGCCACTTGCGCCGGTCAGACGTGAGACCCGCCGAGCGATCCGCCAGGCAATCACAGATCTCGGGAAAATCGAATGATCAAAGTCATACTTTTCGGTGCAGCGGGACGTTTCGGAAGGCTTATTACCGCTGAACTGAATGAACACGAAGACATCTCTCTTGTTGCATGTGTGGAGAGTCCAGGTAGCGAAGCTATTGGTAAAGACAACATCATTTCTGATAGCGACTCTCTGCCGGAAGCCCATGCCTGGATCGATTCTACGATTGCTACAGCGGCGATGGAGCATATCAGGCGCGCTTCAATAATCGGGATGCCGTTTGTTGTGGCGACTACCGGTTTTACGGAAGAAAATAACCAGGAAATTGAGCAACTGGCAAATTCTTTCCCAATACTAATTGCTCCGAATCTATCCGCCGGTATCGGAGCCATGGATCAACTTGTGGAAGATGCATCGAAGCTGTTGGGGAACGATTTCGAACCGGCATTGTTCGAACTTCATCATTCAGCCAAACTTGATTCTCCTTCCGGTACGGCGTTGAGGCTCGCTGAAAATGTAAAAACTAACAGCAAATCCCCGCAGATAGTGGCTCTGCGAGCGGGTGGAGCTATCGGTGAACATCGTATGCATTTCGTCGGCAAGTATGAGGAGCTCATCATTACACACCGCGCCTGGTCGAGGCAGGCATTCAGCCGCGGCGTACCGCGTGCGCTGCGGTTCATAGTCAACCAGCCACCCGGACTGTATACTATCCGCAACATACACAGCACAACTTAAGCCGCCGTGTCTATAATAATACAGAAATTCGGCGGCAAGCTGCTTGAAACACCGGAACACATCCGTCGAGCTGCAAGACTCATCCTAAAGACCAAAGCCGCGGGCGACGATCCCGTGGTCGTAGTTTCCGCTCCCGGGAGCACCACCGATCGTTTCCTCGAACTGGCACACCAGGTTGCCGACGAACCGGACGAACGTGAGCTGGATATGCTGCTGTCGGTCGGCGAACGGACAGCCATGGCGCTCCTGGCAATGGCAATCAATGCCGACGGTCGTTACCGCGCAGTATCGTTCACTGGCTCTCAGATCGGCATCATCACCGACACGCAGCATACCGATGCCCGTATACTGGAAGTCAAATGCCTGCGCATTAGGGAAACGCTTGAACGAGGCGAAATTCCAATCGTGGCTGGTTTTCAGGGCGTTTCAACCGAGAGGGAGATAACCACGCTCGGTCGTGGAGGATCCGACGCCACCGCGGTAGCAATAGCAAAGGCATTGGGCGCGGTTAGATGCGAGCTTATCAAGGAAAGCGGCGCTGTCTACAGCGCAGACCCGGAACTTGTGCCGGAGGCTGTTCACATCCCTCAGATCGATTACGACACCCTCGAACAACTGACCTCTGCAGGTGCACAGGTTGTACAATCCAGAGCGGCATCACTGGCAAAGGAACATGGCGTCACCCTTTCCATCAAGGGTCCGGAAGGCAACCAGGGTACGCTTGTCACCGATAACAGTCTTGAAATCGGCGCAGTAGCTTCAGTTATAATGGACGACAACCTCAGTCTTATTTCTTTCAGATCTGACGCCGAAATACCTGTTGCCGAAGATATACTACATTTTGGAATATGGTATAACACCTCAAATATACTTGTAGTCAGGAAACGCCCAAACATAGAGAAATCAACCGCTGTGGCGATGATTTCCGTGAACGGCTCCGGCGGAAACCTGAGCCTGTTGGTGATTGAAACCTCCCTCGCTGCGCTGAATCAAGCCGGGATCTCCGTCCTGGCAGCGTCGCTGTCATGTGGAAGATATTCAGTCCTGATAAATCAGAAAGACGGGAAAACCGGACTTCGAGCGGTTCACCAGGCTTGCCTTGAAAAAGGTTACATAAAAACAGCAAAATTTCATCATGAAAAAAGAATATAACCGGTTATACAACGATCTGGCATGGATCTGGCCGATATGGGAAGATGTCGAGGAGTACCGGCATGAGAGCGAGCTCTTTGTCGACCTGATAAAGCGAAATGCAGAATCTGAAGTACGTACAATCCTGGATATCGGCTGCGGCGGTGGTAAGAATGTGTTTCATCTCAAGAAGCATTATAGCGTAACAGGTGTCGACATCAGCGATGCCATGCTTTCACACGCAAGAAAGCTGAATCCCGATTGTGAATTCGTGCTCGACGACATGCGTCACTTCGATCTGAGTCGTCAATTCGATTCGATATTCATTAACGATTCAATTAATTATATGACCACCCGTGATGACCTGCAAGCGGTCTTCAGAAATGCACACAAACATCTCAAGCCCAACGGTGTTATGATCTGCTTTGCAGAAGTTTCCAAAGAAAGCTTCATTCAGAATAAAACGCACCTGCATACAATCAAAGGGGGGAACCGGGAGATAACTATTATCGAGAATTATTACAGTTATAATCCCGAGGATGAAACCCAGGAATTGACACTGGTATTTCTGATTCGTCGGAATGGTGAACTGGAAATCGAGTATGATTTTCACATCGGCGGCTTATTTCCACTGGATTTTTGGCGGCAATCCCTTCATGATGCTGGTTTTGAATTTCAAGAAACCGTACATCGATTTGGCAATGATGATATTACTGTTTTTACATGTAATACCAAGTTGCATTTATAAGGACACTAATGATGAAACAAAATCAGTGGGACAGACATTCTTGTCTGTCTGATTTTATTAGAGATAGACTTGTAAGATGGTTCTCTGACAGACAAGAATGTCCGTCCCACTGAACGCACTGGTTAAGATTTCGTCGAGGAGATATTACATTATAGGACAGACTACATCCGTCAATCGCCATATAAACTCATCCTTTTACATTTTACCGGATTTGCAGTTGTTCAAGCTAAGTATTATATTAAGTCTGCTCACAGCTTTTAGCTATTCAGCCTTGGGCGATGAATCAAAACTACCAGAGGAGGACATGGCAAGAACCAAATCACATACCACCGGAGGTGGTACTCGTAGAAAAATTGAACGCATCCGCAAACGAGAACTGCATGGTCCTGATCCTGCCGTCAGAATTGGGCTCATGGAGGAATACGACCGGATCGACTTCTCCGTGCAGAATAAATACGACATCGTCAGTCTATCCGGTGATGTGATAGAGTCCGATCTGACCGATGATCAACTCTGGCATGTGGTTCCGGACCGCACAATCGAAGCACGTGCCATATTCAGCATATTAACTACTGCATTCGCCAGGCGCGATTCAGCCGATAAACTACGCCGTTCACTCTCGCAGTTGAACCATCCGGCAAGGGTGGTCGAGGTTGGAGAGGAGATTATGATAGATGATCATATGGTCTCCAACAACATCAAATACCGTGTACTAATCGGTCGCTGGACTACGGAACGTGAAGCGCGGCAGCATATCGATGAGTTCCGTGATGACTTCGCGCCGCGTATCGTCAGGCAGATAGTACGCCCGGCAACTGGAACTATCGAGCTGTTCAACGAGAATTTCACAAACAGCCGCATGATTGAAGACGGTTTCAAAATAATCCCCAAATCCGATGAATCCCTTGTCAACCTGAAGAATGTCCGTGAAGGTACCGGTTTTCACTGGGAGCGTGAGGTAGATCGGACCTATCCCGGGATAGTTGAGATTCGGGTCGACCATCGCGGACTGTTGATGTCACTGACTGAGCTACCTATCGAGTTATACCTGAAGGGGGTTGTACCAGCAGAGATGCCCGCTTCATACCCGACGGAAGCACTTAAAGCACAAGCTGTTGCAGCACGCAGCGAGGTTCTGTCCAAAATCGGACTCAAACATCCCAATGACCCGTTCGACCTCTGTGCACATGTACATTGTCAGGCTTATTCCGGGTGTACTCATTACGATGAACGGACTTCTGAAGCGGTGGAAGCCACCCGCGGGCAGGTGCTGATGCTTGGAGGTCGTGTCGTTGAAGCGGTCTATAGCTCATGCTGTGGTGGACATACTGAGAACAAGGTCAACGTCTGGAATCCACCCGATGCACCTCATCTGACGGGCGGTTGGGATGCGCCTCCTGAGACGGAAATGCCTGATTCTCTGGATCTGAGCAACGAGATAGATTTCGAAAAATGGATATCGATGAAACCTGCCGCCTGGTGTAATCCGGAAGCTCACGATGACTTGCCGGAAATCCTGAACATCGCTGAGAAGAACTTCAGATGGGAGGTGATCTATTCAGGACGGGAACTCGAAGATATAATCCGTCGGAAATCCGGCGAGAATATCGGCAATCTGGTTGACATCGTACCTCTGCAGCGCGGCAATTCCGGACGCCTGATGGAGATCGAAATCCTTGGATCGCTGAAGAACCTGCGCATACAACGGGAGCTTAATATCCGCAATGTACTTTCTCCAAAGTATTTACGATCCGCTGCCTTCACAATCGAAGTGGAAGAGGGCGCTGATGGTCGTCCGATAAACTTCATCCTGCGTGGCGGCGGCTGGGGACACGGCGTAGGGATGTGCCAGGTCGGAGCGGGTGTGATGGCTGCCAAGGAGTTCGACTTCAAAAAGATCCTGAAGCATTATTACCCCGGTACAACCGTCGAGAAGGTGTATGGTAATTATACAGAGCGTCATAAATAATTGCGCATAATCTTGGGTGTCATTCCCGCGAAACAGTATGTCCGAGAATGTATTTCAGCGTGTCGTCACATGTCCTCATGTGACGTATAAACAAGAACATAACTGTCACGTGGGGACACGTGACAGCACTTCCAATTACCCGCTGGCAGACGCCCTCGTCTGCCAGATAAGTACTTGATATATATGGATTTCACTGGCAGACGAGGGCATCTGCCAGCGGGTTGGTGACGATTTCAATGAGTTTTTCAACAAGCACTAAATAATTGAAATTCCTAATGTTAATTAAAATGCGTGTCGATCCGATCGGCGCGCATTTTTAATCTTTATACCGAAGTCTCAAATCTAAACCCGGCACAATTTGCCCCATCTCGCATCATATACAAAATCCACAATCACCTTCGAATCATAATTTGCTAATTTTCAATACCTTCCTGAATTGACATATCTTAAACTACATCTGGCATTAAAATTGCTTTTCAATTTATTGAGAACTCTTCAGACAGAACTGTCGATTCCGAAAGGTATCCTGGATCGTCCTGGAGTTCTTTCGTATACCGCGATGCAGTCGGGCTTGCTTCAAGCCCGACGGTCGCGGTCAAAGAAGCACGGTTTCAAGATATATATGGATATGAGAGGCAACAAAGCGAACTTACAGCCTCACTATCCTTGAAACCCGTGAGCTGCCGTGGTGTCGGGCTACCCCTCCCGACACCACGTGTATTAATCGAAGTGAGGAAGATGATCTCCTCGAAACGATTCATATATATATTAATCATCATAACATTCAGTTGGGCTGCATTACTGCAGGCTGAAACCTATGTACCTGTCACTGAATGGACCGGCACTCACTTCCATGTGGTGAACGGATCGGGGCTCTATAATCAGCAGCCGGTTGATGACCCCGTAACCGGCACGGCATTCAATCACCCCAACGCTGTTGTTGTGTGGCAGGAACCGGATAACAACCATTACATATCATTCGTAGTCGATAAGGATCTCAACCGGGTACAGGTATTCAACACCGACATCCAATACCAGAAGGACGCCACATCAGAATCGCCGCCAACGCTCACCTGGGCTGCCGGCGGTGTAGCAGCGGCAGGTGATTTCGACGCCGATCAACTCCTCCCAAAGCAGGGCGGCATCGTGCGCGGCTCTGAACAAATTACCGTCAATGATACTGTATTCACCAGAGTAGCCGATACGACTGGATACTCTGCTTCGAGCCATATCTACACGATAGTCTGGGAAGGCGCACCGGGAGCGGCTGGCTGCAGGATCGAATACCCAGGCGGCTCACTTTCCAGCAGCGACGAGGTGACGCTGGAATACGCATACAGTTCGAACGTAACCACCAACCTCGAAGGTGACATCGATTACACAGACGCGGCAGCCGTCGTTAACGGAACCGAACTCAACAAGCCTTTCGAGATCAACCAGACCACGCCGACCAACGGGACTGTCAACCCGCGTCCCACCTTTCATAATCTCGTTTCTGTTGCCTTCAACCTGAACATCAACGCCGCCAACGACGTGGCGGATATCTATGTGCTTGACTCCGGCAAGGTTGCAACCTCAGAACCGGCGCTTCATGCATTCCAGGTGGAGGATGATGCGAATGGCATCTTTCATTATATGGATTCTTATGACTGCCCTCTGGAAGAGCCGCAGGACGTAACCATTGCTCAGAGCGGTACCAACACCAAGGGCGCAGCGTCGGACGTCTGGACTTTCGTTGCAGGTTCAGCGCCTGCGCCGACCATCACAACCTCGGTCCTGAACAACGCGCTCATCACCAATCACACTTACCGGTTTACAGTCCTCGTTGCACCATCGGTCAATCCAGGCACTCCAGATCTGGGCGGTATGATTCTGGAGATATCTGACGAGACCATCGGCAATACAATCGGATTTTACGGACCCGTACCGGAGGGAGGCGGCGATGTACCGTCAGTTACACTGCAGCATTATATCCCTGGTCTGGCAGTCACCCTTACGGATGGCGACGGCGACCTGACCATCGCTGCGACCGATTACATTACGTTCACCTGGACAACTGACGCAGCTATAAACGATTATATCTTCATCTGCGACTCCGGAAACGACCGGATCAAGGTTGTTAAAGGCAACGACAATGGCGAAAACAGCACCAGCGGCACGGACACAACCTATTTCGCAGATGACAGCACCCGGCGAGACTATTACGACGTCATCACCGCTGGTGAGAATAATCCGAATCTGACCTATGTCTCAGCCCTCCGATCGATGGAAAACAGCTTCAAGCTCTACACAAACAACGGCGGCGGTGCGGTTGAATGGACGAAAGTATCGGACTTCAGCGGCTCCGGACCAGCAGACACGCACTTCATGTATAACTACGATACGCAGGTAATCCTCTTCGGTGACGGTAACTTCGGTAAAATACCGGCTGTGGGCGACAGCATCTACGCCGAATACAAACCCTGCCTCGACGTGCTGGATTACGGTTCGAACGGCAGCAGCGACGGACAGTTCGACACACCCTCCGGTATCAGCGCTCGCTGGAATAATTCCCACGCCTGGTATGATGTATATGTTGCCGATACGGGAAATGACCGGATAGCCAAACTGAAGTTTACTCCAGCGAGTGGCGGCATCACCGCTTCAATGGACTGGATTACGAGTTGGGACGAATCGCACTTGGGCTCAAGCTTAAGCAGTCCATCGGACGTGGTTGTAATCAGCGATGGTGTTGCAGGAGCTAACGACAAGGTTTACCTGTTCGCCTGCGATATGGACAACGACCGCATCATCGTCTACCGCGATTATGAAGCGGAAAACGAGGGAACGGGTAACGATACAGCTCCAACATACATTACGACATTAGGTCAGAACGGCATTGATCTTGGGGAATTTACGCATCCGAGAGGTATCTCCGTTGTGCTCAACGGCACAGACTTTGATGTTTATGTCGCAGACAATACACGCGATATAGTTGCCAAGTTTCAGTTGGGTGATCCTGCCGAGATAGACGCCGACTTCAGTAATATCCTGAGCTATGGCTACCTTCCCGCTGAATCATACACTTTTTACAAGAACTCGAGCTGGACTTACATGGCGCGCAACTATCCCGACAGCGCGTTCATCGCGTTTGCCTTCAGCGACACAACCGAAGCAGGTCAGCTCGACCCGTGGTTAATCACAGATTCACTGTACGATGCGGACGTAACATCTTTCACCTGGGTATTCGTCAGCACTTACGGCGGTCTGCCTGACGACGGCAGCTACTATCTGTTCGCCAGGCTGTACGACAAGAACGCGACCCTGCTGGATGAAGTCCAATCCGACAGCCTGCTGACAATTGATTCCAACCGCGCCAACGGTATCGGCGCCTTTGACAAGCGGGACGGTGACAATTACTCTTACGTACAGAATAATAGTGTCGCCAAGCTGAATCTCACCGTAATCTACCCGGACAGCGTCGCGGCGGTCAGTTATACCGGCTCTTTCCCGTCGGATACGATTGAAATCGTCTCCATCGAGGAGGGACCCGCCTGGCAGTCGATCCAGAACCAGGGCACCATCTTCAGCGCCGACTGGGATAACTCAGCAGGTACATTCGAAGTCAACACCGCCGTACTCGGCACCAACACCGGTCTTGTCTCCGGACCGGCTTCATTTGTGGTGGCTATCGTTACGATTCAGGTATGTGACTCCGCAATCAACCCGACAAGTCGTTACTACAACGGCGCATTTAACGTAACAATCGGTCAGTGGAACGATTTCCATGGAGATACGCTTTCCACACCATATCTGAACGATCTTAACCTGCGCATCGGTTACCTGGGCGATCTTGCGAAACCCGGCGGCGATCATGGTTCAGTCCCGCACCTCGTTCCGAATCCTGACGGCGTTTTCGGCATTGACGATATGGTTATCTTCACAATGGCATGGAACGGCAGCGGCGGTACACAGGACCCGATCGCCGACCTGGCTCCTTACGAAGGAATCGTACCCGATGTCTGGTCCAACCCGGACGGCAATATCGATCTTTTTGATCTGATGGCTTTTACGATGATGTTCAACTGGTATGAATCCCAGGATTTCAGCCCGTCACCACCTAAACCCGATTCAAACAGAAACGGCTTTATCGCTGGTACGCGACTAAGTCCTTCTCGCCTGGATGTTGCAATCCATAGGGTTGAGGACAGACTCATCATGGAAATCTATGCAGACGAAGTCGAGGACCTGATGTCTGCTGAACTGAGGTTGTACTTTGACAGCGAGGCTTATGATCTGTCAGGATATTCTAAATGCGAATTCCTGTCGAATATAGACAACTCTTTCTCTCAGGGTTACGAGCGAGAGGACGGACTACAACTCTACCTCAGCCGTCTGGATTCCCAGAATCCTGGAATCAGCGGCAGGATAAAGCTATCAGAGATCGAAACAGTGGTGTTGGGAAATGATGAAGCAGGTATTTCCATAAGTTACGATCTGCGAAACATCCATGGCGATGTCATTGAAACCGGCTGTCACGTCGTGGATATGGATGATGAACGGTGTGTGATTCCTTCAGTTTTTGCGGTGGAGTGTGGGTATCCGAACCCGTTTAATTCAACGTTCATTGTTCCGTTCTCGCTGCCCAAATCCGGCAATGTTTCGATCTCGGTTTACGATGTACTCGGACGAATATTATACAGGCAAGTAAGATGTTATATTGCGGGACATCATAGATTTGTTTCCAACGGATGCTTTAATGGCAAGTTACAAACCGGTGGGATCTATTTTCTTCAGGTTTCCTACGATGACCATATCAATACACAGAAGATTGTGTATCTTAAGTAAAGTTTCTCGGCGTCATTCCTCGGAAAATCAAATTAACTCAAACCTCTCATTTTATATTTGTCATTCCCGCGAAGCAGTCTTTCCGAAAATACCAAATTGTCTCGGGATTCATCATTCCAACGAAAGTTGGAATCCA
>CAYYHI010000104.1:0-1400 GCA_964471745.1 uncultured bacterium
GCTGCTCACGTGGAAAGAATGAGGAGAAGCGGATGACAGATAGAAGAATAGGGGTTTTCATCTGCTATTGTGGCGGAAACATCTCAGATTATGTGGATGTGGAGAAGGTGCGTGATGCGGTGGAAAACGAACCGGGCGTGGTGGTTGCCAAGACGCACATGTTTTGTTGTGCAGATGCGGACCAGCAGGAGATGGTCGAGCACATCCAGAACGAAAAGCTCGATGGTCTGGTAGTGGCATCCTGCTCGCCAACGCTTCATCTCTTTACATTCAGGTCTGTGGCGGAGCGGGCGGGGCTCAATCCATACCGATATGTGCAGGTGAATCTCAGGGAACAATGTTCCTGGGCACATCGGGACAATATGGCGAGCGCTACCGACAAGGCTATCCGGCTCGTCAGGGCGGGCATCGCCAAGGCACGCCTCACCGAACCGCTTACAACCTTGCGGATTGAGACTAAGCCGACGGTGCTGGTGATCGGCGCGGGAGTGTCCGGGATGAGTGCTGCCTTGTACCTCTCCGATGTGGGGCTCTCTGTTTACGTAGTCGAGAAGGAACATGAGGTTGGCGGTTGGACCGGGAAGTGGGGCAAGATGTTCCTTCACAATCAGCGTGGTTCGGATATCATCAAAGGACTGCATGACCAAATCAGGCAGCGCGATAATATCACCTTGTTCACCGATGCAGAGCTCGTGGAAAAGGGTGGGAGCGTGGGCGATTTCTCAGTGAAGCTGCTGGTTAAGGGCACGGAAACAATCTCTCTGCAGGTCGGTGCGATCATCGTGGCAACTGGTTTCGACGCTTATACGCCTGAGGAGGGAGAATTTGGCTACGGTCAGGAGGGTGCCATTCGTCTGCCGGAATTCAAGGAGCTGATTGAAAACTCAGATGGACCGTTAAATCACAACGGTCGACCGCTTAAGAGCATCGTCTATATCCACTGTGTTGGAAGCCGACAGCCCAAAAGCGGAGATAATCCAAACTTGTACTGTTCCCGCTATTGTTGCAACGCATCTGCGCATACAGCTATGTGTGCCAGTGAAAAACAGGGGGGACTCCATCAATACCATTTGTTCCGCGATATGCGAACCTACGGCAAACACGAGGCACTTTATGAGGAATCGTGTTGTATGGGGTCAATCTACATAAGATACGCAGATAGTGATCCTCCCGAGGTGAAGCGTGTAAACGGTAAACTCCGGGTAAAAGTGCGGGACAAACTACTCGGTGGCGAAGAGATCGAGATATATCCTGAATTGGTGGTATTGGTTACCGGCATGGTCCCCAGGGAGAATCAGAAGCTGATGGATGTTCTGAAACTGCCGATTGGTCTCGATGGTTTTTTCAACGAGATTCATCCCAAGCTCAGACCGGTTGAGACGATGGCCGACGGTGTGTTT
>CAYYHI010000104.1:1410-11668 GCA_964471745.1 uncultured bacterium
CAAAGACCATGGCGGAGAGCGTGGTCTCTGCCATGGCAGGAGCCTCCAAGAGCGCTGCGTTAGTGATGAAGGGGTACATTGATCTCGATCCATTCATAGCCGAGATCGATACTCAGTGCTGTACGTGGTGCGGCATGTGCGCGGAGGCTTGCCCTTATGATGCCGTTGAAAAGGTATCCATAGATGGTAAGGAAATAGCGCACATCATCACATCGCTGTGTAAAGGGGGAGGGTCGTGCGTTCCGGTGTGTCCGGAAGATGCCATTTATATCAAGGGGTATACTGACCTCCAGATGAAGTCAATAATCGAAGCACTGATTTAATTCCAGGGGCGCCTTATTATGTTATTGGTATCTGGGTACCTCAGGATTATGAATGGTGATGAAGTATGATTTTATCGGAATTAAAGGGAGATTGACTGATGGAAAAACGGAGACTTCGGGGCTTTACCGAAGTGATGCGGGATGAAATGATAGTCAGGGACAAGATCGTGGATCTGCTAAAACAAGAGCCCAAGACCATCCCCCAGATCGCCGAGATTCTTGGGCATCCATCGCGCGAGGTGGTGATTTGGATGATGGCGATGTGGCGGTACAGCACGATTGAAGAGACCGGGAGGGCGGACGCTGAAGGATTCTACCAGTATCGACTAAAAGAGTGGGGATAACAATGGCAAAAGTTAACTCAAGTTTCCTTGATGAGGTTAGTTGCTCAAATGAGTTCAACGCCTGTGCCTGCATGCATTGCGGTCTCTGTACAGCATTATGTCCGTTGGAATTCGACCTGATCCCCAGACGGATGTTTCGTTATGTTATGTTGGGGCTGGAGGACAAGGTCATCGATAATATAGAGACCATTTATAGCTGTCTGTTGTGTAAGATGTGCGAGGAGAACTGTCCCGGAGGCGTACACATAACGGAAAACATAAAGTGTCTCCGCTGTTACATTAATCGAAGAGTCTTTAAACTGTGTAAGGAATAGAACGATGCCATTACCGACAAGGGATATCCTTGGTGTCCTGGCGGATAATCTCAGCAAGAGGAAGACAGTGACGCCCTTGTCCCGTCAAAAGTCAACCGGTTGGGCGGAAGGATTGAACATTCCGACGGGAGGTGAAACAGTAATTTATACCGGGCAAATGTATCAACTAATGCCTGCTATCATTGCCATGGAGAAGGTAACGTCGCGGTTTGAGGATTCCTGGATGAACAGTTTTTTCAAAGTAGGCAGGATAGTTAACAAGTTCATCAATACATCCTGGTTTCTAACCCGTACCAGTCCAGGTGAACAGGTGGCTTTCGATAATATTTTACGCAACATTGCCTGCCTGCTCAAATCATCCGGCTTTGAGTTTGGTTACCTGTATGGTGATGAGCTCTATGTGGGGACACTGATCCACGATGAGGGGGTCAATATCGTTTTCGAAAAGCATGCCCGTAAAGTGTATGAAGTATTGAAGAAACACGGCGTCAAACAGATCATCACCGTGGACCCTCATACAACAAATATTCTGAGGAGTGTTTATCCCAAGATTATCGAGGGATATAATATCAAGGTAAAGAGCTATCTTGAGGTGCTTGCTGAAAGAGACATGGAACCGGTAAAAGATCTCGATCTGGATCTTGTTATCCACGACTCATGTGTCTATGCGCGCTACGAGAACATCATCGAAGAACCACGATGTTTGCTAAAAAAGTCTGGTGCCAGGTTCATTGAACCGGAATATTCAGGGAAACTGACCTACTGCTGTGGGGGACCTCTCGAGTCGCTCTTTCCGGGAAAAGCCCGTTCGATTGCCGAGAAGCGAACCGCACAACTCACTGGCATTGGCAGCAACATTGTGACAATGTGCCCTATCTGTCTGGTCAATCTCAGGAACGCAGTTGAAGATAAGAACGTAACCGTCAAAGATATATCGGAGTATCTGGCGGAGGCTTATTGTAGAGTATAACTTTCCTAAAATTGGACAAGGCTCTGAAGATATGGAAGTCAATGCTGTCCTGGCGTCCGTCTGAAGCCTACACATTACCGGTTAAGTAGCCCGGATCCCTTGTGTCCGGGATTACTGTGATAATTATAAACTTCCGTTAACGCCGGATTTCAAGCACGTAGCCCGGATCCCTTGTGGTCCGGGAATCTGTTCTACTCCACAATCCCGCCAGATTGCGACCGCATTCATTTCCAATAAAACTCATCCAGCACGTAGCCCGGATCCCTTGTGGTCCGGGAATCTGTTCTACTCCACAATCCCGCCAGATTGCGACCGCGTTTATTTCCATTAAAACTCATCCAACATATCGCATGGTGGTCTTGAAAATGGGCAGGAATGCAAAATAATTGACGAGAACCCTCAAGAATCCCGGACCACAAGGGATCCGGGCTACGTGCTGGAGTCTTACGAAATCAGAAGAATTTATTCAAATAGTCTTGATTTTCTATTTATATATCGTAATATAAGGTAATCTTTATAAAGTAAATGGATTGCCAACAGGTTAGCCACAAATATTCATTCCGTTTACAGCGTAAACTATACATAATGAGGTCACAAACAGTCGAAATCCATATTAATCGGATTAAGCTGATTCAGGGAAGAACGGAGAAAATATGAAAAAAATGCTTATACTCGGAGCAGGAACTGCTGGCACTATTATGGTCAACAAGCTTGAGCCAGTTTTGAATCGCGATGAGTGGCAGATCACTGTGGTGGACCAGGTGCAAACGCATTATTATCAGCCCGGATTTCTGTTTATCCCATTCTCGATTTATACTTGTAATGATGTGCAGAAGCCAAAAAGGGATTTCCTACCGCCCGGGGTGGAGGTGATCTTCGCTGAGATCGAAGTAATCGAACCTGACAAAAACCGGGTGTTGTTGAAGGATAAGCGGGTCTTGGAATATGATTTCCTGATTATTGCTACCGGCACGAGGATCCATCCTGAGGAGACAGAAGGATTGAAGGATGAACAGTGGCATAAGACAAAATTCGACTTTTATACCGTAGAGGGCGCATGCGCCCTGCGTGACTTTCTCAAATACTGGGAGGGTGGCAGGTTTGTCATTAATATTGCCGAAATGCCGATAAAGTGTCCGGTCGCGCCGCTGGAGTTTATATTTCTCTCTGATTGGTGGTTTACCGAACAGGGACTGCGCGACAAGGTCGAGATCGAATATGTCACCCCCCTGCCCGGTGCATTCACAAAGCCGCGTGCATCGAAAATGCTGGGGGATTTCCTTACCAAGAAGAATATCAAGCTTACTACTGAATTCGATATTGCAAGCGTGGAAACTGAGAGGAAAATCATAGTCGATTACGAGGGTCAGGAGATCGACTATGACGTCCTTGTCTCAGTCCCGACTAATATGGGCGATGAGAGTATAAAACGGTCAGGTATGGGAAACGAGTTTAATTATGTATCAACCGATCCGCACACGTTACGATCCAAGGATTTCGAGAACATTTTTGTAATCGGCGATGCGACTGATCTACCAAGCTCCAAAGCTGGGTCGGTAGCACACTTTCAATCTGACATCCTGTTTGACAACCTGATAAGCGCCATCGAAAACAGACCCTTACGCGCCAGTTTTGATGGTCATGCCAACTGTTATATCGAGTCCGGTTTCGGAAAAGGTATTCTCATCGATTTTAACTACGAAACCGAACCGCTCCCTGGTAAGTTTCCGCTTCCCGGAGTGGGTCCGTTTTCCCTGCTCGAAGAGACTAAAATGAACCACTATGGGAAGATGATGTTCCGTTGGATGTACTGGCATTTACTCCTAAAGGGCGCTGAGTTGCCTATCGGTTCTCAGATGTTGATGGCTGGCAAGAGGTTCTAAATGGATACCAAACAAATTGACGATCGGCTTCAGCACGTTCAAAGGAAGCTGGAAGACATAAGCCTCGAGGTTGAACAGCATAGGCGACACCGTCTTGAGATGGAGGAGCTGAAAACTGACCTGACATCCATTGCCAGGGATATGTTCGATACAACTGTTATGGAGTTGGAGGATATAGCGCAGTTTGTCAGTACCGGCGATTTCCTGCATCTGTTGAAAAGACTGTTGCGAAACACCCGAACGATAACCGATTTGTTATCAAAGGTTGAGAGCGCCAAAGACTTCACAGAAGAGGCTGTATCCGTCAGCAGGGAGCTGTTCTATGACGCAATGATGAAACTGGACGAGCTGGATCGCAAGGGTTATTTCAACTTCTTCCGCTCGATTGGCGCAGCTTTAGACAGAGCGGTGGAGAAGTTACCACCGGAGGAAGTTGAGAAAATCACCGAGAATGTTATTATGCCTGGGATTGAATTAGTCAGCAAACTCGCCGACACAAACCTCTTATTCGTACTTAACCGGACAATCGATACGGTTCGGGAGCAGAGCCCCGGAACGTTCGACACATTCTCTCTCTGGGATACATATAAGAAGTCCCGAACAAAGGAGATACGGCGGATTATGGGTGGAACACTATTCCTGCTTGAGACGCTGGCGCGTGAAACAAACCCGGATCAAAATAATAGGGAGACAAAAAATGCCTGAGAAACAGGTGGCTGGAGTAACCATAACTGTCGATGACGGGGGATTCATGACCGATCACACGCAATGGAACGACGAGATTGCCAAAGCACTGGCGAAGGAGATCGGGATCGATGAACTCAATGAAAAGCATTTCCAGGTGTTGCGCTTTATGCGCAAGGAATTCGAGGCGAAGGGCACCGGACCATCATTGCGGAAGCTGAAGAACGAGAGCGGTGTCAACACCAAGGAACTATATCAGCTTTTCCCGAAGGGTCCCGCCAAGAAGGCGGCGCTGATCGCCGGTATTCCAAAGCCTGAGGGCTGTATTTAGCAATATGGAGAATCGATAATGAATAAACCGATAGAACGTGTTTCCATCATCGTTTCCAAGGGATCTCTCGACGGAGTCTACCCTGGACTCATCATGGGTAACGGCGCTCTGATGGATGGCATCGACATCATGATGTTCTTTACCTTCTTCGGACTGGACGCCATTACCGAGAAGACAATGGACAAAATCAAGGTAGCGACGGTCGGCAATCCTGCAATGCGCATGCCCGGAGGTGCGCCGATGCCGTCGCTGTTGGGTATTCTGCCGGGGATGTCCGCTTTCGCCACCTCGATGATGAGCAGGGAGATGGAGAAGCTGGACATACCACCGGTTCGTGAATTCCTGGAGATGATTCATGATGGTGGTGGTGAGATATACGCATGCAAGGCTGCCATGGACATGTTCCACCGCACCCGGGAAGATCTCTGGGTGGGGGTCGATGCCATCTTGACCGTGGGTGAGTTTTACGAGAAATCGGCTGGAGCGCAGATAATCTTCACATGATTCACTGCAATATGTAGCCCGGATCCCTTGTGGTCCGGGATTCTTGTTGAAGCATACAACGTATTTGAAACCCCGCGGTAACGAAAGTGATCCGGACCACTTGCTGTATCTTACCATTTTATGTTCGTCATTATCCCAGGAATCCCGGACCACAAGGGATCCGGGCTACTCGCTACTCGCTGAAATGTTATAAACAAAACCCACCGACACTTAAGCATCGGCGGGTTTTGTCCTTTATACCTACAATCGCTATATCTTCATAACCTTCTTGAAGTCCGAGCCGATCTGACCTTTCTGGCAGGGCTTGGTGACCATGAAACCGGCGGAATGTTTCGCCTGGATCTCAAGGGCTTGGGCAAGTGTGGCACCGCAGGACGCCTTAATGCAGTCCATGATGGCTTTCCTGCCGGCTTCGACAGTCTGATTCTCAGCAGGCGGCAGACCGGGAACATCTTTCGGGATATCCAACACTGCGTCGTTCACCTTTCTCAGCTTCAAGCCATGACCGCCGCCCATTGCGATGGCTGCAACCTTCTTGAGCGCCTCCTCCATCGGTGCGGCATGGTCAACCAGCCAGCCGGTTGTATCCGCAGCTCTGAAGAACCTGCCGGTCAGCAGCAGTTCCATCACCTTTGGATAATCTGCTGGATTGGCTTTCCGCATCGCCCAATGACAGCCCTCCATACCGGGAACCACAGGCAGAGTCACCTCAGGCATGCCAAGCTGAGCGCTGTCCACTGAAACCAGATAATGACAATGCATCATCAATTCCATCATACCGCCCAGGCAACGCTTGCCGTTTATGAAACCGACCGAAACGTCGAACTCATTGTGGAAGCGTCTGGCGGTTTCCGACCATGACTTCGATAAATCGAATCCCGCGTCTTCATTCTCAAGTGCAGGGAAGAACTCGGTCGTGTCGGCGCCGACCATTTGCGTTGACAAATGAAAATCGCCGGTCAGGATCACGTTCTTGATGCCTTCAGCCTTCAGCCAGTCAACAGCGCGGTTAAGCTCGTTGATGACATCCCAGTTCAGGGATTCTCTACTGATGGTAACCACGCCGATCTTGCCGTCGTGTTCAGCGTTGACGTAAAGCTGCTGCCATTCAGGGCTGTCCATCTGCTGGAAGACGTCGGGATACCAGCACGCTCCAGCCGCTTCGGGATGCAGCTTGTGGTAAGCTTCGACTCGGCTGATAACAGCATCTGCGCCGGAACCCCGGATATACGCCAGGATACCCTTGGTAAACTGAGCGCACAGCTCGCCGATTGTGTTCATGTGCGTCAGATGAGCCCTCTTCTCGTGAAGCATCAGGCTGGTCATCTGGAACAGTGGTCCCCAAATCCAGCTTTCAAATTCATCCTCGTCGCGCATATCCCAATCAACGGTCGGACGGTTGCTCGAATACCAGCTTTCGCCGCTGTTCGTGCGTCGAACCAGCTCCGGTGTCGGTCTGAACAGCTCGCCATACATCTCAGCCAGATGATGCAGGCACGACCAGGTCAGGAAGCTGGCTCCCGGCCCAATGGCGTCGTGAGCGCGGACAGGATTAGGTCCAACAAGCCTCCGGACGTATTTGTCGATCTTCCAGAATGGCATGTTGGATGCACGATGATACCTGATGGCTGCCAGTGTGATGCCGCAGAACAATACATCGAGTATGAATGACCAGTAATCGCCGACCACAACGGGGATTAATCCCAGAGCCAGTAAGAGCTTGGTAATATCTGACGGTTTGTCTTCCACAACCTCCCATATTTTATTGATCTGGTGCGGAAAGGATGGGTGAAGGATTCCAACACCAAGCTCGGCATTCGGAAATCCGGATGTGACCGACCGGATCTCAACTTCCGGGAAACTCCGACGCATCAACTCGTAGTGAGACCTCTTAAGCTTAAGGATTTCCGGGATCGCTTCCAGTACAAAGCGTGGATTAAAGCCTGCAATACCATCGGGAATACGCGTTCCGTCGTAATTAAACTTGATAATGTTCGACATAATTTCGGTGGCTCGTTTGGCGCCAAAGGACGCCTTTAAGCCCGGATACTGCTGACCGATGCCATCGGGAGCATCCGGCAGATCGATAGTCACAATCGGCACACCGTATGGCTGTAACCTGCTGCCGAATTGCATTGCCTTTCCGGAACCGACAATCCCGTTGCCTCCGGATATGAGCAGTGAACCGCGACTGCCCTTCGGTCCGAATACCTTGTCGACCAGTTCACTCTCATCGAACGGCAGTCTGCCTTTAAGAAAGATGTCCAGAACCGAACCCAAATCCATGGTTTCGAGTGTAGTTTGTCTCATTGATTTCATTATTTGCTCCCTCCTTTGCTGTCGGTGACCTTGAAGATACCAGCGATACCTACATCTCCAGCGGCACAGCCAAAGATCAGAGCATAGCCTCCGCCGAGAGAAACCGTCCTTTCCAGTGCTTCAACCATCACCCGCGTAAGCGTTGGACCTTGGGGGTGACCATAGATCATCGGACAGCCCGTGTTGTTCATCTTGTGCCAGTCATACTCCATAAGCTTGGCAAAGACTACATCATTGACTGCAAAAGGATTATGGTTATAAGCCGCTGTTATATCATCCATAGTCAAGCCAGTTTTATCGAGCAGCTTTTTCACTGCAAAAACCGGTGAGTCAGGCATGAAACCGGCTTCGGTCCTGTACTCGGCTGAAGCTATCAGTTGAATGTTGATCTCCGGATGCTGGCTAAGCTCGCGCGCTTTGGTTTCAGTCGTAACCAGCACGGTGAACATGCCGTCGGAAGCGTGGGTTTGTCCCCCGGCTGAAACGCAGGTATCAAGTTGGCGCTCCGCCCTGAACTGGTCGAGAGAAGTGTATTTACGCACTCCCGCATCTTCATCCACAATCCCCAGCAATTGACCGCGAACATCCAAAATCTTCATGGGGTATAGGAACTTGTTCAGCACGCCGGATTCCTTTGCCTCGAAATACTGCTGGTAACGGTAGAAAGCCAATTCTGTCACTTCGTTGAAGTCGATCTTATACTTCCTTGCCGCTCTGCCGGCGCAGGCGATCATAGATGTTTCGCCCTTAGCCTGATTAAAGCCGGACTGACCTGTACCAGGATCGTAGGCGAAGTTATCCCAGATATCGCTTAAGACCTCGGTGCGGCGATATGTCCCATAGTTGGGGAAAACGCCTACCGGTGAATTGCTGGTCTTATCGAATGCCAGGACGCCGACAACATCATTGGAACCGCCTTGAACCTGCGCTGCGGCTTTAACCACCACCTGCAGTCCTGTAGCGCAGGCTTGTTCGAGGTGAAAGCCGGGCAGTCGATAACCGAAGCTGTGGGACAGGTACGGTGAAGCCCAGAACTTGTACAGCCATGGTACTGTTGATCCGCTGATAAGATAATCCAGCTGGCTCATTTGAACCTTTCTCTTTCCGAGGATATAAGGCATAGCCTCAGCCGCGAATCGAGCGATATCGACCTCGGCTAAGGCACTTGTATGCCAGGCTGGAAACCAGCTACCACCCCAGGCGCCGTAAGGTATAAAGGCATCGGGGTAGACTGGAGTGACCTCTTTCATTTACTACTCCTCCTATGAAGTTTAATCGTTTGAATTTTATGTTATTGAATTTCCCTTCGTTACGACAGCAATATGAGTTTCAATCTCAGGTTGCATGCTTGCAGTTACCGTCAATGGATTGTGTGAAAAGTTCTACAATATAATACGAGAATCACCGCTTCGCTATCTCAGAGCCTCATATTTACGGTAGTCTTGACGAATTTACCGGATAGACCATCACCACAGCCGTAATCGACCTGAGGAACTTCAAATTGAATGACGGCAGGAATCCGGACGGCTTTTCACTTGGAATTTTAACGGGAATGATTTATTATATTATGTTAGGGTCTGCTGAATAGTGTTGCCATATATGAATTCCTGCGGATAAATCCAAATTGAAACCTTCTTTAAATGCTGTTGACGGATGATCTGCTTGTAGAACACAATTAGAAAAGGAATAAAATGAGAAACCGAATCTGTACATAACTAACGGTGCTAATTATTACTAATGGACTATCGCGCTATTGGTCTTACATTCAGAGATTGCTTCACCGACCGCCGGCGTCATTGCGAGCGAAGCGAAGCAATCTCATAAGCGGTCGGTTCGCAATGACAGTTAGTTAAGTTAACACTCCACTAAGGCTAATATGAAAAGCAAGTCATGAACTTCGTCTCAACTACAAAGCTAATCCTAAACCTTGAAATTCTAATACCATGAAACACAAACTCGGCATAGACGTCGGCGGTACTTTTACGGATTTTATTCTCATATCCGAGACCGGCGAAACATCCATTCATAAAACACTCTCAACGCCCGAAGATCCCTCGATCGGCGTCCTGAGTGGAATTCACGATTTGGCTGAGATTGCCAACCTTACCCTGGACGAGCTGGTCAGGAGCATCGAAACAATAGTTCACGGCACTACCGTGGCGACCAATGCTCTGCTGACTCTAAAAGGAGCTAAAACAGCGCTTATCACCACCAAAGGCTTTCGCGACGCCTTGGAGATGAGACGAGGAATCCGCGAGGAGCAGTACAATAACCACTATCGCAACGTCTTTCCTCTAATTCCAAGATACTTAAGATTAACGGTTAACGAACGGATCGATGCACAAGGCGAGATTATTACCCCTTTGGACGTGTCGGAATTGGCGCCTATCGTTGAATTTCTTAAGAAGGAAAAGGTGGAAGCTGTTGCCGTCTGCTTTATGAATGCTTATAAGAATAGTATCCATGAGGAAAAAACCGCGCAATTCCTGAAGCAACACCTCCCAGCCTGCTTTATCACTGCCTCCACTGAGGTGCTGCCGTCACTCAGATTCTATGAACGGATAAGCACAACAGCGGTAAACGCTT
>CAYYHI010000105.1:0-11646 GCA_964471745.1 uncultured bacterium
AATTTTATTGAATGTTACGATTGCTACTCAACATAATGTTCAGCTACGCATAATAATGCACAACAATAAAAGCCAGGGTATCTGAAATGAAGATGTCTGTGGCTCCACAGTCGGGGGAGGCCACTCTAACCGGTTCATAGGGATCTGATATATCCACGATGTTCAATCCATCCTCGCGGACACCGACGAAAGCGTAGTTACCAGATATTTTAACCGAATATGCATAACCGCATTCATATGCACTGACAACCTCAGGATTTTCAGGATCAGTAATATCAACAATCAACAAACCATCCTCTCTTGTGGCAACATAAGCATACTGATTCGTGGCATCGATATCAAGCGTACTGCTGTGGACAGAACATTCGCCCAGAAGTGTCAGGTTTGCAGGATTGCTCACATCCACAACACGAACCGTGCTATAACCTGATACAACCAGATGATCGCCGCCCATCGCCATGTTGTGGCTGCTAATTTCAAGGCTGCCTGTCAATCGAGGTCGGGTGGGATCAGAGAGGTTATAAGCATGGAGGAAACCATCGATCCCGACGAAGATGTGCTCCCCATCGACCGCAGCATCCTCAGGGTGCCAAACTCGGTAATTCCCCAACATCACCGGATCTTCAGGATCCTCGACATTAATAACTAAAAACCTGGCTTCACAAGTAGTATATACCAAATCTCCAGCGATATCAAAAATTTGTGCCATAATCGCAAATGAACCAATTATTTCGGGATTTTCGGGATTGGATATATCAACGATGTCCCCTCCGCAATAGAGCCTGTCACCCTGAATTTTAAGATCATGACCAACTATCCTCAGTATGTCTACATCGAATGGATTTCGAGGATCGGATATGTTAACGATGCGCACGCATCCTCGCCCGTCGTCATCACAAAACTCATATTCAGTGATATATGCATAATCGTCCTTTACTTCTACGTAAACTGCCGGCTCGTTGATCTCAAAATCGCTCAATTCTACCGGATTTTCCGGATCCGAAACGTCGATGATGCGCAATCCCTCCTCCATGTCAGCTACGTAAGCTATATTATCGCGCACACAGACATGGTTAGCGCTTCCGGGAGTGTCAAAGGTCGAGATAAGCTGTGGATTTTCAACATCAGCAATCGAGATGATGTAAAGTCCATCCTGTCCTGCTGTTATATAAACAAATTCACCTGAGACATACAAGCCATCCGCATCATTCCAATTCGGGGACCTACCTTCACCTATTTCTGTGTGACTTATTTTTAAGGGATGGTCCGGATCAGATACATCGAAAATCTGTAGATAAAGAACATCAAATAACACTATACTAACAAAGGCGTAATCGTCAACTATGAAGACATCATGGGCTGGTACATCCATAAATCCACCTCTCGGAAAGGGAAATTCAGGATTCGACACATCCATTATCTGAAGTCCTTGGCTTGTAGCCAGATAAGCGAAGTCACCCTGAACGAAGACGCTAAAACAATGCGTCCAGAAATGATTGAACGTGGATACTCGCTCGACGTTTTCATGGTTCTGGGCAAAATTCTGGATTGCCAAAGCGAGAGTCAATATGATGGTTAGTGAAAGGTGTTTCATCATTCCTCCAATTCGATTAATCATGTTAGATCATCTTCGTCAGAAGCGGGATTTTAAGATATGCATATTGAGTCAGACAGGAATGTCCGACCTACTTGTCTAATATAACGGCTGATTCCTGAATTGTCAACTCTTTAGTTCAACATAGCAGCAAAAAGGGATTAGATAAATCAGCCCCTCCTGCTATTGCAGTTTCGTAGCCCGGATCTCTTGTAGTAACGTAGCCCGGTTTCCTCGAAACCGGGGACAGATTCTTACTGCTTATCATAACGGTACGAAGGCACAAAATAGATCAAATCCAGCAGCAATGAATCCATAAACTCAAAGAGAATAAACCTGTCCAGCAAGCTGTACAGGCCACACAAGCTGGAAAAAGGGGGGGATCCGAATCAAAACCTTACTTCACCAACACAACCTTCATCTGTGACGTGTGACCTGCCGTTTCGTAGCGCAGTATATATATGCCACTCGCCAGATTCGAACCGTCGAACAGCACTGAATGAATCCCCGCCCGAATCCTGCCGTCGACCAACTCAGCCAGCAGACGCCCCGATAAATCGTACAGATTCAATTCAACATCGGCACCCATTGGTAAGCTGTAACCCACGCGCAAAGTGGAATTGAACGGATTGGGATACGCCGATTCCAGCGTAAATGACACCGCTATCGCGCCATCTCCGGGAAATACCCAACCCTCCGGAGGTCCGATAGTCATCTCAAATGTCCGCTCAATATGCAGATCAGCCGGTTCAGAATCGACGCTCACCGTCATATAAGTTGTGTGAGTATCGGCGTCCGCATCTATCAGCAGTTCAAACGGATTCTCATCGTTGAAGAAGCTGCCCCCGGGTTGCAGTTCCTCGTACTCGAAATAGTCGACGTTTATAGTGATGTCCGAATCTTCACTGGTTAACGTTACGATTAGATCTTCAACGCTGTCCTCCTGGTCTTCATCAAGCGAGATCGTAACGGCGAGTTCGACCGTTTCGCCCGGGTTCATTACGCCGTCATCGTTGTCGTCGGCAATTACCTCAAGGTCGCCGATTTCCACCAGGATCAACGGTCCCAACAGCAGCGACCGGTAGGCGTTTATCCTGCCGGAGCCGAGCTGTCCGCGATAATTGGCGTTCTGATCGTCGATATCATCCGCGCCATTCAGCAGGAGAGCGGTTATCGCATCGATGGAAAGCTCGGGAAACTTCGACCGTAGCAGTATTGCCACCGAACCGGCAAACGGGCATGCCATCGACGTGCCGGATGCTGTGAAATATTCACCGTCGAGCATCGTACTATAAATATCAACACCCGGTGCGGAAACATCGACCCACTCGCCGTAATTAGAACCTTCCATACCGCCTTCGGTCCATTTACGGTCGTCCTGATCGGTTGCCGCCACTGCGATAACGTGATCGTACGACGCCGGATATGTTTCGAAGGATACGTTTTCATTGCCAGCCGAAGCTACCACCATTGCGTCGTGCTCGTATGCATAATTAACAACTTCCTCGAGTTCCCGTGTCGGTTGGTAGCCACCCCACGAGCAGGAGATCACTTTCGCTCCGGTTGTGGCAGCATATTCGATGCCCTCAACACCGAACATAATCCCTTGAGCGCCACCGGTCCTGACCGGTATAATGCCACAACTATAACCGACACTGGCGATGCCGATCCGGTTATTGGTTACCGCCGAAGCGATACCGGCGGTATGCGTGCCGTGACCTCCCCTCTGGTTCGCAGGAGTAGGATCGTCCGGATCGTTGTCATCGTCGACAAAGTCCCAACCATTAAAATCGTCGACCTTGCCGTTTTCGTCGTCATCCTGATTGTTATCCTCCTCGCGGGGATTGACCCAGATGTTATCTTCAAGGTCAGGATGATCCATGTCCATTCCCATGTCGATTAGGGCGATCCCTACAGTACGGTCGCCAGTCGCCAGGTCGTGAGCATCGTTAGCTTGGCAGATGTCGAGCCCCCATTGCCGGTCACGATCCGGATCGTTGTGTTCCAGGAAATAACGGTAAATCAGCCAGGGTTCGGCATATTCGATACCGTTCAGCTTTCCCATATCGGCACAGACCTGATCAACTGGAATCGTTTCCGGGAAGTGAAGATTGTATGTTCTCGTAAGATCCGTTCCACCCGGTTTGGGCGGGAGGCAGAACGGATGTTTTCGCTCTACCTTAACAGCCTCAATTTCATCCATGAAACGATCGATCTCCGCAACGCCGAAACGATGCGCCCCTTCTGGGGGAAGATCGGACTTAACTTCCGGTGTAACCTTGAAAACAACCACTCCGGGAACAACATCGCATTCCCAGGGCGGTTCACCTGCCGTAACAGTGGATACCACGGCGGCAAGTGCTAAGATTGATAGAGTGATGGAAAATCTCATCATTACTCCTTTCTGTTTGGCGGGTTGAATGATTGTTATGTTCTTAAGTGCTTTAGTTTAAAGGTGAACTCTCAAAATGTCATTCTGAACGAAGTGAAGAATCTCAAGCATATCTGTTACCGAGACCCTTCACTGCGTTCAGGGTGACATACGAATACCACTGTGTTCAGGGTGATAGAACTTATAGAAACCACTATAATATACACACATCTGCATTATTATAACAAAAAATGCAGATAAAATATCCGCATCATCCGCATAAACAAACCACTGTCGTTAATTCAGTATATCATTCCCCGGGAACGTTGTCTCAACTTTTCAATTGCGTCATCAAGATCTGAAATGGTCATCGCAATATCGCCCAGATCCCTCGTCATGTTGATATAGTCAGAAACCTGCGCCAGACCATGAGCTTCAAGCATGTTCAATACGACGTTGTAATGCAAACGATTGGTAGGAGATACACCTCCAGCTTGAGCTATTTCAGTAATACTTCGCATCGCATTGCGCACCCGATCGTACCGTTTCTCTTCGTCAAGACGGTAGATCGCTGAACGGCAAAGGTATTCTATCGAACGAGAGCTGATCTCTCGGCTTCCCTGCTGACTTATATCCTCAACAAGAGAATGGAAATGTTCGCCAATGATCCCAAACTCAATCATTTCGCCGACTATCGACTTGATATCGGAAGCAATCCCCCCACTGATCTCCTGGATTATCTCCGTTAAGGCGCGTGCCGGATTGATTGAATATGCCAACTCAAAGCTTAAGGCATAACGCAACATTTCCATATAGCTGGTCTTGGGAACCTCCCAGGTGGAATACAACGTTGACAATAGATTTTGTATTGCACCGGTGACGTCTTTATTTTCAAAATTGAAGGGAACGTCATCCGTGCGGATGACCTTCATAAGATCGCGTTGAAACCTGAACTTGAAGTGATTTTGGATCTGCTCAGGAAGGCTGTCAAGAGGTAGCGAACTGGCAAGTAGTTTCTCCTCACCCTCAGGCCAGAGCTTGATGTAATGCTCAAATGCCTGTTCGAGGGCTTCGCTGATCAACTTTTCATCAAGAACCTCTTCTGAAACTAATGGGGGGACGGACTCAATATCAGTTTCAACCGTTGTTTCAATAGGCGCTTCATTCTGGTCAACAGTATAATCGACCGTTTTCAAACCTTCGACTTCCGGTTCATCCGAAAGAGCATCGATACCCTCTTCAACCGTTTCCGCGCTATCTTCAGCCTCAATCTGTGGGATTTCGGGAGACTCAATGTCATCCTCTCGTTCGATGACATCTTTAACCGGTGTGGATTTGATGTCCTCCAGAAAGCCGTAATCACTGACTGCTTGGTCGGATTCTTCGTCTGCAACCTCTTCCACCCTTTCCTCTTCAGCGGTCAAATCTGCTTCAATTCCGGCAGCTTCTTCAACGCTGTCCGGTGCTGTTGAATCTTCTTCCAATACCTCTTCGAATCCGGTTTTTGGCTTATATCCTGTCTCCTGATCCGGTTCAATGGTTAATGTGCCTTTAACGATGGCTTCAGCCTCATCCTTTCGTCGCGCCGCTTCAAGAACCAGACCCTGCCAGGATTGCTCGATTGTCTGCTCGACAGAGGATGTTAAGGATCTGACGTTGAACTGCCCCCCGACCCAGTTGAACATTTTATAAAATGCCTCCTCGCCGTCCAGTCCATCGCATGAGGCGTGAATAATCTCACCATTGCGAAAATATATAGCCCCGCTGCCCTGATCGGTGGTCAGCTCAACCTCTGCGGTACGGTGCCCCATCGCTATCAGTTGGACTATGTCCGGCAGTTGAATCGAGTCAATCGTACCGTTAAATCCGCTGATTGAATCCGACAGAGATTCATGAATAAAATCCGTTAACTCATTAATACTGAAGGGCTTCTTGAAAAAGCGAACCACCCCATGTTCCAAGCCTCGATCCTGAAGATCCTCAGTATGATATCCAGTCATCATCACGAACAGCATTTGAGGATACTTCTCTCGAACGGACATCAATAAATCGATTCCGTTCATCCCCGGCATGTAGAAATCGCTCAAGATCAGCTTGATATCCTGGTTCTCCTCCAGGATGGGCATCACCTTCGCGGAATCGCTCGTGAAGAGAGAGGTTATACCAAGATCATAGTTCTTGAAATAGTCGCTGATTGTAATAGCCAGATCTTCGTTGTCATCGACTATTAGTATTTTTACCGACTTATCTTTCATAATCGACTATAAGTGGAGTCCCTTGATGGTTGTCATTCCCGCGAAACAGTGTATCCGAGAATGTATTTCAGCGTGCTGTTACATGTCCTCATGTGACAGATAAACAAGAACATAACTGTCACGTGGGGACACGTGACAGCACTTCCAGTGCGATTCTCGGACAGACTGGAAAGCGGGAATGACAATAAATACCTGACACTACCCTATTAAAGTGACATGCTAATTTTACTTTTCATCCAGCCAGGAGGGAAAAGCGCTGTCGGTACCTTCATCCTGTTTCGGCTTATCGTCCTTCTCAGCATTATCGCCGCCATCCCCCCCGCTCATTTTGTCTTCTTCGGTATGGGTCTCGGATTGGTCATCCCCCGCTTCGGTATCGACCGCCATACCGACATCCTGCTCGACCTCAGCCTGTTCTTCCAATGTTGGCGTTTCTAAATCGGTAATCGTTTCCGGTGAATGTGTCTCCTCCCGCCCGGTCTCTGCTTCACTCTCAAACGGTTGCGACAGTTTAAGCTCCAGCTTCTTACTTTCCTCTACGAGCTCCTCGATCTCCGATTTCAGTTCCTGCGTAAGCTGTGTAATCTCAGGCTCAATCTGTTCTTCCGGGATTATACCCGTGCTCTCCTCGATTTCCGTAATCTGAGTCTCATCGGATTCGAGGCTTTCCGGTTCTTCCTCGTCCTCTGAAACAGCAGCAGTTTCATGTAGTTCAGGTAATTCAGTAGGTTCTTCTTTTACATCTTCAACTTCTTTCTGTTCAACATCGACCTCATCTTCAGTCCGGTCATCTGATATGATCGTATCCATCTCGGGAAGCTCACTACCCTCCGTCATACTTTCCAAAGCAGAAACTTCAACAGGAAAATCCGACTCGGCAACTTGTTCTTCCACAACCTCCTCCTCAAGCTGTTCTGTGACAGCCTCTTCGTCGATATGATCTTCTACTGTAACCACCTCCTCGTCAGGAATTTGGCTGCCTTCAACCTCGACCTCCAGATTGACCGGTTCTTCGTGCATTTCGAGATCCAAGGCTGTCTCTCCTGTTAATATATCCTCAGAGCTCTCAGCCTCGGTCGTGACGAGTTCTGCGGCTTCTTCTGAGATTTCCAGTTCCTCGATTTTGTCAGCCTCAGCCTCGTCAGCAATTGCCTCCTCGATTGGAGCGCTCTCTTCGGTAGGTAGTTCCGTGACTACCGAATCTTCTTCAGATTCCCGCTCCTCTTCGAGGATAACAGAGCTTGCCCCTGAAACATCTTCCGTTACTTCCTCTTCGGGTGCCTCACTGATAGATTCTGTCGGTTCCATTTCAGGTTGTGTCGTTTCCTCCTCTTCGATACGCTTGAAAGATGAAGCTTCACGGGTTGATTCGTCGTCTACAAATTCACGGAAGTTTTTCAGAAGGTCAGCGTCCTGCTCGCTAATCTCCTCCTCAACTTCTGCACGCTCCTCGACCTCAGTATCCGAAATCTCCATATCAATAGGAGCCTCCTCTGCAGCGGCTTCCGGTTCCTCGTCTTCGACTTTGGTCAGCGTGGGCGGTACATAATCCAGCAGGGCTCCCAAGTGTATCACAGCCTGCTCAACGTAGAGTTTGACCAGACCGAGGTTTGTCTCCCTTCCGAAAACAGCGATCACAATATGTCGCTTCCCCGCCTTACAGATAAACAGATTTCGGTTCTCTCCCTGCTGCGTCAACTGAGTGAAAGAGTGTTCACCAACCAGCTTTGCGATCTCGGCAGTAGCTCCAAACGATGCTGCCACCAGTGCAGCCAAAGCAACGCGATCAAGATCGATTTTCCCGGCTTCAGCGATCAGAAAACCACTTTCATCAACGAGATAAACGCCATGAGTGCCCGCTTCGGTGTAAATCCGGCGCAGAACACCCTGGACCTGTCGCAAATTCTGCAATTGCTGTTGGATTTTTTCTTTATTATCCATTACTTCTTCCTCGCCCATTTAAACAGAGCGGATAGAACATTCCTAACCCTCCCCCTTGGTTTTTCTGCCTGACCTGTGTCATCAGAATCACTCGCAGCCTCTACCGATGCTTCTATAGGAACTTTGGGTTCTGCTTTTACAGGAGTTTCCCGAACCGGTGCGGCAGGAGCGCTCACTTCAGGCTTGGGATGTATAATGGCAGGTTCGGGGGCTCGTGCAGGCGCTCTTGCTGCAGGCTCAGGAGCAACCTTCACCAGCGGAATCTGCCTTGATTCGATAGACTTAAGATCAACATCATATCTGCGCCTGATATCTTTAACTACCAGGTTGGAAATCCCTTTAAGCGTATTGAAAACTCCCTGCCCGACCACCGCCACAGCTTCGTATACTTCGAAGTTTCTGTAATTCAAAACTTTATTCAGTTGGGAAGTCGAATAGATCCGTTCTAAATCCCGCTTGTTAAACTGTAAAACCATCGGTATCGATGCGGGGTTCAGACCAATATCCCGCAGATTATCATTTAGGTTCTTAAGACTCTCAACGTTGTCCGCCAGCCTTTCCGCCTGGCTGTCGGTTACGAAAACTACCCCATCGACCCCCTTCAGTACGATTTTCCGGGAAGTGTTGTAAAAGACCTGCCCGGGAACGGTATAAAGCTGCATACGAATGGTAAATCCTCGGAATTTCCCGTATTCGATGGGTAGCAGATCAAAGAACAGGGTTCGATCTTTTTGTGTTTCGACGCTGGTCAGGTTGCCGCGATACTTCTCCGGAACCCGGCTGTGGATATACCGCAGATTGGTTGTTTTCCCGCCTAATCCCGGTCCGTAATATACTACTTTACATAGGATCTCTCTTTGTGCGAAATTCAGTATCGTCATAAAGCCGTCACCTTTCAGGTGACAAACGGACCGATAAATTCTTTCTTGAGAGTCTGCCTGAGGTTTTCAGCTTCGATCCGCACCTTGGTAAGATTGGCATCGGGGCGCATCACCATCACCAGAATCCCCACGTAAACGTATGATATGGCAATTATCACCTCCTCTGTCTCACACTGGGTCCAGCCCCAGTCATCCATGGCACTCACCCCGACTTTATCCATCAGTTGCGTTACCATCATGGCAGAATGGGGAGCAATCCGATCAGAAGCTTCACCCGCTTGTGCAACCACCAATCCGTCTTTGTCCACGATTATAGAACAATCCACTCCATAAATGCACGCGATCCTGTCCATCCATTCATTTTTCATTAGCTTAGCTCCTCGAAGAGAGTACCTTCCAAACGCTTGATATAAGCTTCAGAACCGGGATTTGACTTGAAGGCGGTTACAGACCAATTCATCAGAAGGATGAAAGGACCATCCCGTTCTACAGTAATCACTTCATCGTCGTAAAAGAATGCGATACGTAACGGCTCGCGACCGCGAAACGTCTTGATTCCACTGTACAACACCCGTGCAAGATCTGCAACTTCAGCACACTCCTGATCATCTATCAGAAAGTCGAATTCATCGAGGTTGGACATCTGCATGATCGGAAGCCCCTGGTTGTTCAGAACGAGGATACGCTGAGGTCCTTTCCCTTTGGGGAATCGCTTCTTGGCGATCTCAAGATTCCTGAACGCGCGCATAGATTTCGGAGCTGAATTCATCGCTTTGCCTTCATAAACATGCAGTTATCTATATCCCGAAGAAGTTTTCGGAGCTTTCCCGGCGCCAGAGGTTACGCAGATGTGAAATCCGTTTCGTAAGTTTCATAACCATATATCCCTTGGGTATACCGCTGTAAAAAGACGCTACCAGGTACAGTTCACCGCAGGAGGCGAGATACAGGATTTCATCCTCAAGTTCAATGATTACCTGTGCCGGTGCAGGATATTCTATGTTGGTCAGGAACTCCTCAACTATCCCAGCCAGGAAGAAGAAGGTATCCGTTGAGTATGCTCCTTTTTCCACCCGTTTGGCGTTCGGACCAATGGAGTAAGTGAGACGGGAACCATCCTGCCCTATTCCATAGGCATAGTTGAGCTGCGACCAGGTTGAGATATCCTGCAGAATCAACAGAACCCGATATCGCCATTCGGGTTCCAGCTTCTGCTTGGCTTCATCAGTTAACCAGGAATCGTCCAGTTTAATCTTCACCACACTCTCTCCGGTGTATCATAGCGCAATTTCACTAAATAAGAAATATAGACTCATTACTTAAGTTTGTCAAGTACCATAGAGTACTACTAAACGCTTGTTCAGTTATTAAGTCTTCTTGTATTCGTGGCAGCGGGACGCCCTCGTCCCGCTTCGTTCCCGCTGTGAAAAATCTGTCATCAAAGGCGGGGACGAGGGCGTCCCCGCTCCACAAAATAATTGATTGGTAGCTGATTTACCGCCATGAATACCAAAACTCACCATTCCAACAACGCTTCAACTTCTGTCAGTTTTGGTATACCCTGCTGTCCGGACAGGTGTCGGCAGGAAAGCGCGGCGGCTGCGTTGGCAAAGGCGATTGACCGCTCAAGTTCCCAGTTATTAAGCAGACCATGGATAAAGCCACCATGAAATACATCGCCCGCGCCGGTGGTATCAACCGCATCCACTGAAAACCCGGGAACGTGACCTTCCGCCCTGCCATCGCACCAGAGCGCCCCGTCCTTACCGGCAGTCACAACGGCTGTTCCAGTGCCCATCTTTACTAACAACCGTGCCAATTCATCCGGATCCACACCGGGGGAGAGTGTATCTGAAAGGTCGCTCGACACAACCGCGAAATCTGTCAGTTCCAGCATCTCCTTAAATCGTAATCTATTAGCACCGGTGTCGAGAATGGTTTTCACGCCGAATTCACGAGCTGCCTTCAGCCCTTTTACACAGGCATCTGCGGCGCGACCATCACAGAGGAAAACCTTGCAGGACTTGACCATTTCTTCATCGAGATCATCCGCTGAGGGCCAGGTGATGTTGGTCTTATCAAGCGCGACCGTACGCGAACCGTCGCGCGGATCGATCCAGATGTAGGCGCGAGCTGTCCTGGCAGAGGGATCGACAATCATCCTCGAGATATCGACACCACCCTCTTTCAACCCTTCAATAACAACCCGCCCGTCGTGATCGTCGCCGACCTTACCGCAAAACCTCGCCGAAGCACCGAATCCGGTAACAGTCAACAGGGCGGTGGGTACTGGTCCTCCGCCGATAACGATCGACTGAACGACGTCGCCCTTCCTGCCCTTCTCCGGATATGGGTCGAGTACTGTCAGGTAATCTATACAGCAGTGCCCGAAACCGAACACATCGACAGGGGGCAACTTGCCTGAGTGCATTTCCTGAATCTGACTAAACTTTGCAGTTTAATTTGTGAAATTGATACATATAGAGGTATATTCCTAAATTTAATACATTATATACAACGTTCTGTTGAAAATGAAGCGATTACTCAGCTTAATTAGTTCCTGTTGAAAAAGTCCTAATTACCCGCTGGCAGACGCCCTCGTCT
>CAYYHI010000106.1:0-11601 GCA_964471745.1 uncultured bacterium
AAGTCTGGTTGAAAATCTAAAGCCTGAAAGTGATTTTTTCAGTGTCGACTATATAAGCATAGTCGCCGGAAACCGTGACGCCATAGGCATACCCCGGTGTATCGTAGTATCCTACCTCTTCCGGATGTTCGGGATCAGCAACTGAAATGACTCGCAAACCGCTTGACCCATCCGCTACGTAAGCATAACCGCCGGAAACCGTGACGCCCTTGGCACGCACCTGGTTGTCCCTCCAAGAGCTTACAATCTGAAGGTTCTCAAGATCAGATATATCTACTATCTGCAGACCGGAAAGACCGTCAGCTACATAAGCCAAATCACCGACCACTACGACATCTTCGGCAGAGTCCCAATGATAGTAAATCCTCCCGACCTGTTCGACGTTCTCGTGATCCTGAGCGGATAGACCGGAAACCGTGACGGCTACAACCATCAATATGAGAACAGAAATTCTGAAACGCATAATATCTTCTCCTTACAAGTAGTACTTGGTTAAACATGTCATGTTTTCATATAGAACCGCTGTCATGCCACCGTGCTTGACAGCTAATTTATTGATACTGCATAAATTGTTGTGTCGACCGCGGTGGGTCGACACCGGTATTTAGTGTTGCTGTCACCTGCGGAGAGGTGACAGCAGTTTACTAATTGTTTGTTTCGTTTGCCTGATAGGTAGATGGGACAATCCTGTCCCGTCATGACCCGACAGGATTGTCGGGTCTACCGTTGCCCGACAAGAGTGTCGGACCTACCAATCTCACGGCAGATACACCAGCTTCACCGTCTGCGTCTCGTCGAAGGTCATCACTCGCGCCAGGTAAACACCCGCGCCGCCCAACTGTTTGCCGTCCAGGGCGATGCGATTGTTTCCAATTGATATCCGCTGCACATCCTCATACACACGGCGTCCCTGCAGGTCGAAGACCTCGATGAATACCGATCCCGGAACGATTGCGTGAACGCTCAATCCGGTTCGATTGTTGAACGGATTGGGATAGGCGTACAGGTCAAATCCATCGGGTGTAACCGGTTCCGTATCGACATAGGACTCATGGTGGAGATAATACGCACCCATGTCAGCGCGTGTATTATCGGGATCCAACGGGCTGTCAGGATCGCCTGTATCGATGCACGGGGAGTCTTCGGTCAGGTGGTAATCGCGGTTGTCAACATCTATGAACTGTGGATCTTCGTCGATGTTGCCCTCTTCCCATATAGCCGCACCGTTGTGATTGTATTCAACCCCAAGCTGCCCCCCTTCGACGTCGGAGTACCAGACAGTTATGGCATTCGGATCACCGCTCTCATGGAAATATATCTGCTGTGGCGTATTGCCCCATATAATCGAATTAACCACGTCCATTAATCCGCTGTCGATCATGTATATGCCGCCGCCGTCATTATTGGCGGAGTTTTCGCTGATTGTGCAGTTGACAACGAGTGGATGCGAATTCCCCCGGCAGAAGATCCCCGCACCGAGGTTTCCGCTGTTGTTGGCGATTAAACAACGGCTGATGGTCGGGTTGGAGTTGTCGCAACAGGCGATTCCCCCACCGAAGCCCCTGCCGCGATTACGTGTAATGACGCAGTGATCGATGGTCGGATGGGAATCTGCGGATATGTAAATCCCGCCGCCGGTTACGCTGGAGCCGTTCTGTATGGTTAGACCGGTTAAAACGGCGCTGCTGTCCTCACCGTTGGTGAACGTTACCACGCTGCCATCGTCATTGCCGTCGATTATGGTTGTGACGATGTGGTTTTCGTCACCGGTTGTCAGGTAAAGACTGCCTATAACAATGTCCCTGCCCAGAAAGTTGAGGCTTTCATAATAAGTTCCTTCACCGACGAGAACCGTATCACGGTCATCCGAAGCCTCTACTGCTGCCTGAATCGTCTCGTAAACCAGCGGAACGAGGTGCAGAGTTCCCCGCAAGATAGTAAACCCGTTTTCAAGCGTGACAATCCCGTGATCCTGAACCTGATCGACACAGACATCCCAGGTATCAACTTCAGCATCTTCGGGTATTTCCAGGTTGGCACGGATGAGCGTATTACCGTTCGTACTGACTACGTCACAGTCGATGCGATCTCCGTCATGCTCCAGGTAGACCTCGGCGTAGATGGTCATACAATCCTGGGTGTAACGGAAATAAGTGTCCTGACCGGTTATGCTGATCCTCAGCGTCATACCCTGTTCGCCCATGTCAGGCTCGACCCAGGTTAGCTCGGGATCGGCGACAGAAACTGATGCAAACAGCAACAGTGTGAATAAAGCAAGAAAACCGACCTTTAGATCATACATAGAAATCTCCTTCGCTTGTTATGAAAACTAAAAAAGCACTTCGATTATACCATGAGACCCTTCACTGCGTTCAGGGTGACAACCAGAAGGTCATTCTGAACAAAGTGAAGAATCTCAGTCGTTCTGTAACTCACGATCACTGCCCCATATCGAGTTGCTTCATTATCTCTTCCCTGTAGGCAGCAACTTTGGGATTTTTACTGTTCGGATCGCAGCGCGATATTGTTTCGTAAGCTTTAATATACTGCTTTTTATTGTAATAAACAACACTCAGATTTAATAACGCCTCCTCAAATCCGGGAGAAATAAGCAGCGCCTTCCGGTAATACTCGATCGATCGATCATGATCGCCGGTAACTTCATAACATGATGCCAGGTTGTTCAGAACGTGGATGTGATAGGGATGGTATTTATATGCCCTCTGAAAATCGGTCAGGGCTGCATCATAATCGCCAAGTGAGAAATATGCGACGCCTCTGAACCATGACGGCGGCGCTGAGGTCGGGTCTATAGTATAAACAGGCGATCCAGCCTGATCAATCTCCTCTATGACCGTTTTCCAATCCTGGGTTTGACGTGCCATCAAAGCTCTTTTGGTGTGAATTTCAGCAGTCAGGCGAGACCAGCCGGTTATAAAGGACAGGCACAGGATGATTATTACAACAATAGCTGCAAATGCCGGGTGCAATCTTCGTCTGGATAACTGTAACGGGTAAATTACATGATACCGTGATAGAACCACAGCCATCATCAAGGTCAGATATACCGAATGTTCGATCCTCTCTCTGGGGTAGGTAAAGAAGGCGATTGTCATATAGCCCACAATGCCGAAGATCATTACGAGTGACAGGATTCTGTCCTCTTCGTGATTTGAATTTCTGAAAATTCTTCCGGCGTAGTAGAGTATTAATCCGAAAACGCCCATATAAAAGATCAGCCCGAATATGCCGGTCTCCGCCAGAACCCAGATGAAATCGTTGTGCGTGCGCTGGTAATGTAGTTCACCGGTCATCATTTCAGGCAGCATGTCGGTCAATCCATAGGAGGGAAACACGATGCGCCAGTTGCCTGCGCCGACGCCCAGCAACGGATTGTCCCTGATCATATCGAGGGTCTTCGACCAGATGGTAAGACGAAAGGTGTCTCTGGTCCTGATCTGGATATCGACGAACAGCAGGACTGAAATTGCTACCAGAAGAAACATAACAGCGATGAATACTGTTCTCTTTTGAAGGGATCGAGGTTTCTTTGAAGATGAACTGACTTTCCGATTGGTCACCGCACGGAAGATAATGGTTACAATTAAAGCCGCAACGACAGCCACCCACACCGCACGCGCCGTAGAGATCATGATGCAATAGGCGATCAATAAAACCGTCAGCGTGCAGACGGTCTTCCAGTATGCTGAAAGTCGCAGCGCTCCGTACAACACGAAAGGCAGCGACAGAAACATGAACGAACCGAAGTGATTGCGACTTGCCATGGTCACGTGCGGATGAAAATTCCCCGGTATCCAATAAAACAGCCCAAAGTGGTATTCAAGTATGCCCATGACTCCGAGTATAATCGAGCTAACCGTCACCGCTTTCACCAGCCGCTCGAACGAGCCCGTATCTGACATGAATATCATTGCCGAGACGTAGAGCAGTTGAATAAAGACGAAGACTTTAAGGAGTTCGACCAGACCCTCTGAAACGTTGATCGCCTTTGTCAGCGAGATGAGCGTAAACAGCAGATAGCCTCCATAGGCGATGAACACGGCTCGTCTTATAAGCATGTAGTTGGATTTATCAGAAGATTTTCCGGGCTGGAGTGTAATGAGAATATATATAAACAGCACAAATAGAGACAGAATGAAGAAGCGCGGCAGCAATACGGGATCCATGGTCGCTGTGGTATAAAAGAACGGGATGATGAAAACGGTTACACCGATCAACAGGTAAGTGTGTATTGATCTCAACGGGTTATGCCTCTGCTTTTGCTGCAAGAATGCTTATATATACTAATACTTGAAAATAATTTCGCGTAGGGGCTGATTTATCACGCCCTTGTACAATCCCAAGATAAGCCCTTGTACAACCCCAAGATAAGAGGGCTCAATAAATTGGCCCCTACGCGAAACTACACAAATGTTACAGAATACAAAATTATTTTCAAGCAGAGTTATAATTCCTGAATATAACCCCCATGAAGGCGGGTGTACAACCGTTACCCCTTTCGAGCGGGATTAAGGGGGGTGTTACCTTAGCAGTGTGTCCGAGAATACCAAATTGTCTCGGGATTCATCATTCCAACGGAAGTTGGAATCCAGAGAAGTTGCTGATATTACATGCTTTACTGGATTCCATCTTTCGATGGAATGATGAGATTCTGTATGCTTTTATAATTCTCGGATAGACTGTTAGACTCCCTACCTGACCAACATAACTTTCTGTGTGAACAACTCCCCCGCAGCCTTCAACCTCACGAAATACAATCCCGATGGTAGATCGGTAGCGGTTAGGCTGGTTGTGTGAATGCCGGGGTGTTGTAAGCCTTCAAACAGCGTGCCTATCTGCTGACCTGATGGGTTGTATATCTGTAGTAATACATGAGTCGGATATGGCAGTCCGTACCTTATTGATGTGGTTGAGTTGAACGGATTCGGATAGGCAGGAGAAAGGATGAAAATGGATGGATGAGGGATGAAGGATTCGGGCGGTACCGAAACCGGGTCGGGACCTGTCTTGATAAGCCACATATCCTTCCACCCACCACCGAAGGAATATGTACCTCCCCCTAAAGCATAGCCTCCATCGGTCGTCTGGATTATAGAATTACACCAGTCACTATCTTCTCCTCCGAATGTTCGCGACCAGAGGGAATCACCATCTGCATCAGTTTTCACCAGATACATATCTTCTCCCCCTGCACCGAAGGATCGAGTATTTCCTGCTAAGGTATAGCCTCCATCTAACGTTTGAATTATTGAATGGAATCTTTCATCCCCTCCTCCCCCGAATGTTCGCGACCAGAGGGAGTCACCATCAGCGTCAGTCTTAACCAACCACATATCACGTTCACCAGCACCGAAGGATGTAGAGTGACCTGCTAAAATGTAACCTCCATCCGCTGTCTGAATTATGGACTCACAATAATCACTATTCTCACCCCCGAATGTTCGCGACCAGAGAGAGTCCCCATCAACATTAGTCCTGACCAGCCACATATCTTTCCCGCCAGCACCGAAGGATCTTGTATTTCCCACTAAAGCATAACCTCCATCTGCCGTTTGGATGATTGAATAACAATTGTCGTAATTTTCTCCTCCGAATGTTCGCGACCAGAGAGAGTCCCCATCAACATTAGTCTTGACGAGCCACATATCATTCCAGCCAGCACCGAAGGATCCTGTAATTCCCGCCAAAACATAACCTCCATCCGCTGTCTGAATTATGGACTCGCAATAATCACCATTCTCACCCCCGAATGTTCGCGACCAGAGGGAATCTCCATCAACATCAGTCTTGACTAACCACATATCATGATCATAAGCGCCAAAGGAGTTTGTACATCCGGCAAGGGCATAGCCTCCATCTGCCGTTTGGATGATTGAATAACAATTGTCGTAATTTTCTCCTCCGTATGCTTGCGACCAAATAGAGTCACCCTCAGCATTTATCTTAACCAACCACATATCATAGAATCCAGCACCGAAAGATCGAGTGTATCCTGCTAAAACATAGCCTCCATCTGCCGTCTGAATTATTGAATTAGATCCGTCACCTGATCTTCCGCCGAATGTCCGTGACCAGAGGGAGTCCGGCTGAGCGTGGGTTGTGCCTGCCAAGGCAAGCATAATGATTGATAATAAAATGATTGTGTTACGCATGACTCTTCTCCTTAATCAATTGATACTTAAAACAAGCTATGTAACTCCGAATCAACAGAAATATTCACAACAGATTAAACCGGTAGATGGGACAATCCTGTCCCGTCATACCCGATAGGATTGTCAGGTCTACCGCCAGTGGATGGGATAATCCTGTCCCGTCATACCCGACAGGATTGTCGGGTCTACTTATTTCACGGCAGATACACCAATTTCACCGTTCGCATATCGCTGAACGTCATCACCTGCGCCAGATAAACTCCCGCTCCGCCCAGCTTCCTGCCGTCCAGGGCAATGCGATTGTTTCCAATTAATATCCGCTGGACATCCTCATACACACGCCGTCCCTGCAGATCAACAACCTTAATATATACCAAACCTGGGATTGACGCCTGAATATGCAATTCCGTATGATGATTGAATGGATTCGGATATACTTGCAGGTCGAGTTCCGAGGGTGCGACCGGTTCGGATTTGACATCATGCTCGTGGTCGAACCAGAAAGCGCCCATGTCGGCTCGCGAGCCGTCCGGATCGAGCGGGAAATTCGGATCGCCGGTATCGATGCACGGGGAATCCCAGCTCAATCGGAAATCGCCCCTAACCTGATCTGCAAAACGCGGATGTTCTGATATGCAGCCCTCGCCCGGTTCGCAATCGGTGTAATCACCGTCAATATTGCCATAAACACAGTTATACCGCAATACCGGCACATCCTGATAAACCTGTTCAATCCCCTTCCGGTTAAAGGCAATGATGTTGTTCACGACCTCGATCGAACGGAAATGGTTCAACTCCAGCCCGGTGTTGTGTCGGCTGCCGGTAAATGTGTTGTTGTAAATCCTGCCATTCTCAACCGATCCTCCAACCCCCAGACCGTCCTCGAAGACATTCCTTTCAATCAGAACCTGATCGTAGCTGGTTATCTCAACCGGGGCGCCGAACAGGTTGGAGACGAACCTGACATTGCCTTCGACGCTGACCTCACCGGATATCCGGCATTGCTCAATGTCGGTGTTTCCCGTCTGGAACCCAAGCCTGACTGCTGACGACATGTCGGTATTGTAGATATAGGCGCGTGAATGTTCATTACCCATCACCCGGATTGTGCCTGGCGAGTCATTATCCTCCGTTCTGATTATCACCGGCTGTTCGACTGTCCCGTTGATCTCCAACGTATCGCTGACATGGAGCGTATCGTTTCCTCTGAGGATTACCTTAACGCCCGCTCTAACAATCAGCTTTCGGACAGTTACAGCGTTCAGCAGGTACGGTCCATCGAAGAGGTTCAGTATGTCATAGTTGCCGCTGACGCCTTGTGGTTCATCCGACTCCAGCCCCGGCGGCGCAATCTCCATCAGGCGGGTATCGTAGTGAAAATCCTTGCTATAACCGGTTCCTTGATGGTTCGAGCGGTGCGTGTAACCCCTGCGCCATTGAGCGACGCTGCCCTTCAGATGGATAATACCCCTTTCGTCCGGTGATGGACCCTGGTAATCTTCCCAGTCGTCGTTCTGATGCTCGAAAGTGAACGATTCGTTAAGCGCCACCAACGCGGCGTTGATGGCAATCGAATGGTGTTCTGTCTCTTGAGGAGAATATTGATTGAAACCGTTGTCACGCCCGTTGTGATAGTTGTTTCGTATGATGATGTTCTGTTCGGAGACCAGACCGAGCATATGTTCCATTTCATCCTCATCGAACCAGCCGTCCCCGGCGAGGGCTCCGTCGTAAAGGATGTCGTCGACCAGGTACATATCGCCAGATGAATAGATGGTCATCCCGCCGATTAGCGTACCGTAAACCTCGGATTCGCCATCAACATATACGATACTTTGATCGACCTGGAGGTAATGCTCGCTGAGAGGCCCCTCATCTCCTGGTTCCGGCGACTGTTCGTCCGTAGGGTATTGGTATACATCGATTCCGTCTTCACCCCTGAGAGCGATGCGGGTCATCAACCTGCCATCGTCGTCCTCGATTATGGGAAATGCCATCTCTATGAGCTGTGGATAGGATCGTGGAAGAAGTACTGGCGGCGCATTGAACATCGGTTCATATTCGAAGTATATGTTCTGTGGCGAGTAGTAGATAAATCTTTCTTTTGAAGTGGATACAGGACCATAGAAATGCGGGCTGTACTTAAGACCAATGTAGTCGTTGGAATGCAACGGACCCCGAATGGTATCGTACGTCCAGAACCAGATAACCTCATCGAATCCCGTTGTCTCGAAATTCGACAGGTAATGATAGTAAGTAATCGGTCGAGCCGGCGCGAGATGCCAGAAGACAATCGTCAACACGCAGACCAATGGTATTAAAATGTAAAGCCGTTTCATTACGGTTCTCCTTGGTTTAGAGAATTACCCCAGATTTATCATGTCCGGGAATGATTCACAGTAGATTAAACAGTTAATTCACAGCAGATTAAGCGGATTATGTGAGCCTTTCGACTCAGTCTGTATGAGAATCATCAGAAGACTCGGGATTCATCATTCCAACGAAAGTTGGAATCCAGAAAAATTGCTGATATTGCAGGAGTTACTGGATTCCATCTTCCGATGGAATGATGAGTTTAAGGATAATAACTTCATTCTCGGACAGACTGGACTGCTATACCCACTGTCTGCTTCATCCGCTTCATCTGCCCGACAAGAGTGTCGGACGTACCGGTTTACTGTCAACTGCGGAGAGTTGACAGCGGTTAAAGGAGCTACGGACCCGGATGCCGGGTGACGACCACGATAACCGGGCGGGCTTCCACATCCTCGTAACCCAATACCTGAGCCTCGATCTGAACGTTCGTCTCGGGAGATACGTCATCCATGAAGAAGTCCCACTCCTCACCGCGTAGGTAAACCGTCGCTTCACCCGGATTCTCGCGATGCTCCCGATGACCGTTGTCGATGTGCCAGCCCGTATATTTTATCGGAAGTTCCGGCGGCTCTCCCAGATGATCGTATAGTACGTAACGCGGCGCTCGATAATGGTTGTACCAGTAAAAATAGGCTCGATTGGATCGAAACAACACCGGCGCGTTATTTATGAGCACATCATGTCCGTCCCTAAGCGTAGCCACGCAGACGAAGTTCGACGTTTCCATGTCCGGCGCGTCAATCGCCCATGAATCGGGGCTCACGTTCAGCGTCATGTAACCCTGTTGAAGCGGCAATATAATCCTGCGTGAGGCTTCGAGAACGCCATCTACCATTCGGATCGACGCCGAAACGGTCACCGTGTCGAACGTATGGGAACTGTGGTAAGACAGGATGGCGTAAGCGATTCCCTGCTCTGATCGTCCCCTGAGACTCTGATTCCCCGTCCATCCATTACTAATTGTGGCAATGGAGTCGCAGGTAAATTGCACTGGAATTCCATCAGGAACCGGGTTCCGGTATTCGTCGTAAACGCGTGCCGAGACCTCAATCTGCCATAAGCCGCCGCCCGCATCAACGCCCTCGTTATGGACGTCAAGGTCCATCTGATCGGGTGGTCCACCGATTACCCTGAACCGGTAAAGTATAAACGATATTGTGTCTGGAATATCAGGATGTTCAGGATTAGCGACCAGGGTGTAAGTTCTCAACAGCTTGGAGCCGGTCAGTGTACCTGCATTCACGGTTGCATGGGCTATTCCTCCGGATGTAACGGCGGAATCGATATGACCATGACCGTTGATGTCGCAGCCGGCAGGTGGATTTGGCTCGTTGATGAGCTGGAAAAACAACACAGTCGGCACTTCAACAAGGTTGCCGTTTGCATCATAGAGCATCGCGGTTAATGTAGCTGAACCTCCGATCTCAATTTCACTGGGTTCGATGGTTAAGTGAATGCTGTTCGGATTTGCAGATCGAATCGTTACCGTTGTCCGTCCGGTTATCTGTCCTCTCGCCGTGTTAATAGTTGCGGTAATTTCCGCTGTACCAGCTACTACACCTGGCGCCAGATGCACAATAGCCTGACCCCTCTCATCAGTAGCCGCGGAGAGATTACTGAGCGAACCGAGTGTGGTGGCAAAGGTTACCAGCACACCCTCGCCGACGTGGTTATCTGATGTATCCAGAACAGTGGCGGTGATAACCGAATATATATACGGATCGTTGGTTTGTAGGTGGTTCGGATTAGCGGTAACATTAACAAATGTCGGTGGACCGGCGACCAGCTCTATCTCCACTTCATTGCTGTACACTATCGAACTGTCTGGATTTATAACATAGGCTATCAGATGAGCCGTTCCAACGCGCGGATCAGGAAAATACCAGTTTCCAGCCTGACCGTAATCTCCTGGAATTTCAACAGAATCATGAGCAAAATGACCAAGATCAGCTTCAAAATACACGGTATAACCTCCAGGCGCAAAATCGTTGTTCGCGAGTATACAGGTTGTTGCTACCTCTATCGAATCTTGACTGCCGGCTTGCACGCGGTCCGAAGCCGCTCGAAGCACGATCCGATCGATAAAATTACGTTCCCGAATTGTAACCTCGACGGTTTCCTGTACACCGGAAGCTGTATGCGTTGCCGTGATGCGCGCCGGAACTGTATTTCCCTCAGCGTCCACGGAAGGTCTGCCGACGTCGGTGAAGACAGCCCGCACAATGCCCAGTGAATCGGTAACCGCAGTCGCAGGCGCTACGACGCCGAAGTCGGATGCGAACCGTATCTGAGCTCCCGGTATAACGTGACCGTCCTCGTCCTTGAGAATTGCCCATATATTGGCGACAGTTCGGCCGTAATCGGCGTAAATATGGTTCACGTCGCTTTCCAGCGTCAGCACGGGATTTTCGCCGTACAACGACTCTATCCTGATCGTCGCAGAGGCTGCCTGATCCGGATCGTTCACCCAGGCTCTGATGGTTGCCATGCCGAACTCGTGGTTATTTGTAAACCGCGCCACCGCCAGACCGCTGCTGTCGGTGAGCGTCGGCACTGAAAGCACGCCCAGGTCGGCGCTCATCTGCACGCGCAGGTTCGGTACAGCCACGTTGTTCACATCGACCGTGCGGGCGTAAACCATCGCCTCTGCCAACGAGTCGGGATGTATACAGAAGTAATCCGGAATAACTGACAGGTCAACGTTTCTCAGCTCAACCGTCAACAGTTCAATATCCAGCCTGACATCATGGAACAGGACGCTGTCGCCTTCGGTCAAGCCCTCGACCTGGCAGCGTACGATTATCCTGCCCGATCCACCGGCGCTGTTGAAGATCGCCGTCGTCTGACCGCGGTTGTCGGTCGGCTCAGGTCGGCTGATAGAACCGAATATCTGACCACCCGGCTCGTCAGGATGCAAAACCATACCAAGTTCCACGCCCTCGATGCCGACGCCGTCCTCATCGGTCACAACGGCGGTCAGCAATATCTCGGCGTTCTGGTTGGGAAGGACGCTCAGCCTGTCGGTTTCGGGAAAGAACTGCAGAGCGGCGGG
>CAYYHI010000107.1:0-6271 GCA_964471745.1 uncultured bacterium
AAATCCGGATGAGCGACTGTTCCAGGTCGTCGCGTTCCTCTTCGGGCTCGGATAGCTCGATATCAACAAGCATGTTGTAAACGCCAGCTTCAACGTCCGTTGACATGATTGACAGATTGACAATTTCCGAATCCTCACCCGGAATAATACCTTCTTCCGGATCAAAGGTTATCATACGGAATTCCCTGACACCATCGTCAATGACTTGGAACGGGCTAGCAAATACTCCGAGCCAAAGGTTCTCACCGTCGTGGGCGATGGCGGAATTTGTACCACTAACTGTCCCGAAGTCCTGTACCAGTTCGCAGTTCCATTCGTCATCCACAAAGCACTGGTAAAGACGATCCAAACCGGTTAACCAGAGCTGACCGTCAGGATGATCTGTCACCCACTCAATAGACCAAGCGCCAGCGCCGTTGGTCGCATCAGTGAAATCTATGGTCGCTATTTGCTCCTGATCGTCCAGGTTAAAGACGAGAATCAACCTGTTACTATAAGCATTGTTGAGAATGTGTTCACCGTCTGAAGCGATATAAGATAAACCGGGATTGACAGGTAAAACCAAACTTTCTAAAGCGTTGCCTTCCGTGTCCCAACGGAAGACGTTATTCGCACCACCACCCCATCCACCGACATGCAGCATTCCGTCATGATAGAACATACCAGCCATCTGGAATTCGACCCCGACATCAACGACAACCTCTCTATCGTTATCGAGATCGAGGGCGTAAAGACGACTTTCGAAACCAACCCCCCACATCCAGTTGTGGTCTGGGTCCCAGGCAAGACCATGAATTTGGTTATATGGCTTCTGGTACTCCGCCACGACGTCCCCCGGATCATCCCGGCGCGGTCCTACCCGGCGGTCATCCTCATCCTCAACCAATTCATAATTCATACAGAATGCAACATCATCTTCACCGCTGTTGGTAAGCGTTAACTCGACCGTTAGCGTGTCTTCGTCTTCAATTGTGGCAGCTATACCGACCGGATCAACAGTAACTTGGCTGGATGCCGGTTGGAGTGTCAGCAGTAGTAATAGCAGCACTATTACCGATGAAACTGATTGTTTGAAATCCATGTTAAACCTCTTTTTTTAAGTGAAATCTGATTAAATCAGATGTTACCAGTAAAGCCTCAATTAGGGTGAGCAGAATCTTTGATGACAACAGGTGAAGCGCTTAGTAATATATCTTGACAAATTAAGTATAAGAACCTGCATTGTCAAGTGATCTGAATCACATTGTGAAAGAGTCAATCATTATTATATTTATTTTATATCTAATGTTAACAATATATTATAATTTAGTCAAAAAGTACGATGAATCTGTTTGAGACTTGACAAATCAAATCTTTTTATATAAATTCAGATCGATTCAAACACAAGAGGAAATCATGTTAAAAAACATTACTCAAATCCGTAAACTACGTGAGAAACTCAATTGGTCTCGTCAGAAACTCGCTGATGCAGCGAAGGTTCACGTCAATACAATTATCAGGCTTGAGTCGGGTCAAACAAAACCTCAAAGAGAAAAGCTTAACGGCATACTCGAAGCACTGAAACGTGCTGAGCAAAGCAAACTTAGTGAAATCAAGGTTGTAAAAGCTGTCGATCGTAAAACAACTATCTCGAGGAAGAAGGATTCTGCGATCTCGTACACAACTCAAGCCACCAAGCCGGGTCTTGGCAATGTCGATTTTCAGATTATCAACTGCATACTTAACATGAGTGATAAAGCGAAGATTAAGCTGCTTATAAAGCTCGGTGATTAATAGATCCCATTCCTGAAATACGGGTCTGATCATGACGCCTGTCCGATCCAACCGCAATTTAATTATTATAATTGCTGTAATTTCGGTTGTAGCACTTATTTACGGCATCACGAATTTCAAACGTGCACTGCCTGAAATAGCCATCAACTTCGAGGTTTCCAAGAAGGAAGCGCTGGCTACCGCACACCAATACCTCTCTGATCGGGATTTCGATCTTAACGGTTTTCGCCGTACAATCTCCTTCCAAATAAGTGGCTTAGCCAAGTACTATATGGAGCGGGAAGTTGGCGTTAAGCGAACGATCAGCCTGGCGAAGGACTCAATCGATGTCTGGTACTGGCGAGCGCGTTTCTTTAAAGAGTTGGAGGAATTAGAATACAGCGTCAGGATTGCCCCTGACGGCAGAGTTATCAGCTTTAATCGGAAACTGCCTGAAACCGTTCCGGGTGATAGTCTTGACGCCGACAGCGCTCGTATCCTGGCAACTGAGTTTATAACCGAATCACTTGGGCTTGGCATCGATAGGTGGGAAGAGGTTGAAGCGAAGAGCTACGACCGTCCGAACCGCACCGATCACGAATTCGAATATGAGTTAAAGGACTTTAAGGTAGCTGAAGCTCCCTATCGTCTGATAGTCGAGGTTCAAGGCGACAAGGTTTCGTTTTTCAAACGATATCTGAAAGTTCCTCAGGAATGGCGGAGGGAATTCTCCCGACAACGATCGAAGAATGATCTACTGGGTATGATCGCTTACTTTTTCTTTTTCCTGTTAGCGATCGGTATGTTTGTCCATTTCTTCAAAAACGTTCGAAAACATCAGATTCCGTGGAAAGCCGCCTTCTGGATCGGTAGCGCACTTGGTGTAGCTCATTTCATCATGGGCTTGAACTCGATTCCGCTGGCGATGAACGGTTACAACACTACCAGTTCATTCATTGCCTTCATCGGTAAACAGATACTGGAAAGCGTTATAGCCGGATTGGCGCAGGGAGTACTTCTGTTAATTGCTTTCAGCGCGGCAGAATACCTTTACAGACAGGATAATCCAGATAAACTTTTCATACCGAGGATATTCAGCCGCAAGGGTTTTCACACTCTGGAATTCATGCAGGCGACCATTGTCGGTTACCTGATGGCTGCGTTTGCCGTCGGGTATGTGGTCTTCTATTACATCCTCGGCAGCAAGATTGGTTTCTGGTCGCCGGCGAATATCAAATATACCGAACTGGTTTCAACGGCACTACCGTGGATATATCCGCTGGCGATTTCGATGGGTGCATCCCTGTTGGAGGAGTTTATCTTCCGGGTGTTCGGTATATTCTTCCTCAGACGGCTGTTCAAATCTACCTGGGCGGCAGTGTTGGTTTCAGCGATGATCTGGGCATTTCTCCACTCGGGCTATCCTCAACAACCGAGCTTTGCGCGCGGTATAGAGCTGACCATCGAAGGCGTTATCATTGGCGTCCTGATGCTGCGTTTCGGCGTCTGGGCTGCGCTGACCTATCACTTCGTTTATGATGCCGTTATGATCGGGCTGTTCCTGTTCCAGTCGAGCAATGCTTATTTCTGGATATCGGGGCTGATCGTATGCGGCTGCCTGGCAATCCCTGCCGTTATCGCCGGTGTTGCATATATCCGACGTCGATCCTTCTACCCGGGTGAGGAATTGTTGAACCGGGCATTTGAAAAGCCTCAAATATCAATAGAAACCCCTGTTGAGACCAAGATCGAAGTCACTCCTGTAAAAGTTGACGCGCCGCAATATATTTACACTCCGCTGTCCTCAAGCATACGCAGAGCAATCATCGTAATAGGGTTAGCTGGCATTATCATCGGACTACTGCCTGTACCTGGTCAGATTAGGGATGGTACCAAGCCCCTTATAGATCGGAAGGAAGCGATTAAAATCGCAAGTGACGAGCTCAAAAAGCGCTATAATAAGGATCCAGATCAATACAAGATTGTAGTTAGACATAGTTCTTTTAGAAAGAAGGTCAAATCGTCACCATCGACCGGCACAACATATATTAAAAAGCACGGTTCGGTCGAAGATTACAAGCGTATAATATGGGAACCGGACGGACCGCATTTTGGGTATTGGAATGTCTGGTTCAAGCGTGAGCTTGATCCTGAATACTTCCATTTTTCGATCAAGAAAAGTACTAATGAGGTAAAACCTCACCACAGCCTTGCAGATACCACATCAGGCGCCAATCTGGATACAGATTCAGCTCTTGCACTGGCAACTGAGGAATTCCAAAGAATACAACCCGATCATGAGCTCTATCATCTCATAAAAAGCCGCAGTGAAAAGAAGGATAATCGTACCGATCACTTCTTCACGTGGGAAACCAGTGAACCGATTCTCGCAGAGGCACACTATCGCCAGTGGGTAAGTTTGATCGGTGATGAGATAGAATCATCCTGGCGCTACATTCAAGAGCCTGAAGAATGGAATCGTCATGAGAAGGAGAAGAATCTCCGATCTATGTTGCTAAACGTTTCTATGATTGTGCTGATTATAGCGTTCCTAGTCTTTGGTGTAATCAAGCTCATCAAGCAGTTGACACAACATCAGGTCAGATGGCGAACCGGCATGATCGTCGGCTCTCTTGCCTTTATCGTCTATCTGCTGGCGCAATGGAACGAGTGGGCGGTATTCTGGATGGATTATTATACGGCGAAACCGATGGCGGATTACATAACCAGCCAACTTCTCGCGAAAGCCATGGGAACGGTCACAATCGGACTGTTCATCATGTTGCTGATCAGCTTTGTTGGATCGTTTGTGAGGGACAGATATTCTACGTCCCCCTGGTTGGGTCTTGCCGGGAACAATCGTTCGGTAGTTGGTGATGGTTTGCTGGTGATGGTCGGTGTGATTGGTGTCAGCGTTGGTTTACCATGGCTGATGAATGCTATCAGCGTCTGGTTTAACCTGCCGGAACATCTGTTCAACCTGACAAGAACGGCACAATATAAATACGCATCCTCGATCTCGCTTTATCTGCCTTTTTACGGAGTAATCTCAGATGCTGTCATTGATGCAATCAGAAGTGGAGTTATTGTTTTAATTGCCTTCATGTTGATAGAGTCGTTTTTCAAACGTTCCTGGCTCAGGTGGCTGATATTGGTTGCGGTCGCATTTGCAGTCAGCGGCGCCAAGCTTGAAGCCATCGGCAACCTGACCGCGGGTGAATTCTCATGGCACTTCATAAAGATGCTTGTATATGTCGTTGCGGGCTATATGGTTCTCAAGCACTGGGTTGGCGGACGTTTGTGGGCGTTGATAGCTGCTCTTATGATCACGAGATTGATAGCGGCGGGATTAACGTTCGTCGGCTGGGGTGATTCACCGTATTATATCGATGGTTGGGTGTTGATTGTCATATCAGCGTTATTGATAGCACATCCGCTGATTCGAATGTTCAGGATGAAGCCTGCGTGATAGTCGTGTTACTGTATTACAAAAGGGTGGCCTGTCCAGCTTGCTGGACAGGTTTATTCTCTCTAAGTTTGAAAGTAGGATAACAGACACCATCCGGGGAGGTCGGACACTCCTGTCTGACCACTGCGCAGACAAGAGTGTCCGCGCTCCCCAGCACAAACAAGAGTATCCACGCTTTCCTTGCTTCGTCCTTCATTTGTACAACCTGCCATACTTCAAGAAATTCATAAAAAAATACTAAGACATGAAAATCATGCGACCTTAAACCGAGTTGATGCGTCTTATTAGTAGTTCATTGCCGGCAATGTCATTCTTTGGAAAATGTGAACTTCGAACAATTACTGAAAACCTGCTACGATGACGCTGTGCGCTTTGCACGTGGTCTAACCGGTTCAAAGGAGAACGGCGACGATCTGTTACAGGAAGCGCTTGTTCGCGCTTGGCGCGCCTTTCCCCGTTTGAAGGATCAGGAGCGCTTCAAGTCTTGGCTGTTGAAGATCATCAGCAACACACACCGATCGATGTTGAAAATCTGGTGGATGCGCCGAATAATCAGACTTGAAGACGCCCCGGATATTCCATATACGGAAGGTCTGCCATACGAGGAGAAGGAGCTGGTCAGACTGGCTTTGCGAGGCGTTCCTAAGGCACAGCGGGAAGCTTTGGTGCTGTTCGAAGTTCTGGGGATGTCGGTGGCTGAGGTCGCTGAACATCAGAAAGTATCACAATCCGCGGTCAAGAGCCGTCTGGCGCGCGGTCGCACCAGGTTGAGGGAGCGATACGAAGCGCTGAACAAAACGGAGGCTTATCATGAAGCGAATGACGTACGAACCGTTTGAACGAGGCTTGAAAGAGCTGTCGCGCGAAGAGGTTGAGCCGTTTCACTATGAGCGAACGATGGCTAAGGCGCGGGCTGAAATCGAAAGGAGAAATCCAATTATGTTTGCTGTTAAAAGAACTGCTTTAGTTTCAGGTGTCATAGCTGTTCTGTTCATTGCCCTGCTGCTGATCCCTGCCCTCGCCGGCGCCCTGGCCGCCGCCCAGGGACTG
>CAYYHI010000107.1:6281-10957 GCA_964471745.1 uncultured bacterium
TTCGATGCAGGTGGGGAGCCTGGTCAAGGCTGAATTTGACGTAGATGACGAAGTCCTGATGAAACCTACCAATAAAGTGGTTGAAGGTTTCACGGATGAACTTGAGTCATTCATGGATGCTGTCAGTAATATCGACGGCATTACAAATCGCAATCTGTCCATTGATAATGGCAGGGCTGAGTTGAATCTTGTGTTCCGGGATCGACCGACCGGAGAGGTTGAACGCGAAGTGTATGATGCTCTATCACGCAGGTTGGGTGATGATTCTGAATTATCTGTTTCAGCCGAAAACATCGAGAAGTTGATGGGCGGCAACGCCCTCGCTGCTGTGACTGGTGGCAGGATAAGAATCGGTGTTGAAGACATGACTGACGCAGAAATTGAAGCTGTGGTTGCCAATGCCCTGGCGTCAAGCGGCGTTCAGGTGAGAAGCATCAAAGTTAATACTGACCGCAGTCAGGAAGGTCAGATTAGAAGGATGGTCCGTGTTGAGGGTGAACTGCCCGAAGGCGCTGATCCTGACGACATCGATGTTCTTCAGTTGAAAGAGTCCCTCGGACTTGGTGACGGGGAGAAGGAAGTCATAATTATCAAGAAAGACTGCAACGAATAATCTTCAGTAATAAATCTGTCCAGCTTGCTGTGTGGCCTGTCCAGCTTGCTGGACAGGTTTATTATTTTGAGTGTGAAAGTGTAAAAGTTTGAAAGTTGGATAACAGCCACATCCGGGGAGATCAGACACTCCTGTCTGACCACTACGCAGACAAGAGTATCCGCGCTCCCCTTGCTTCATCCTTCATCCTTCCTGAACTCTATCAACTCCCGAACTCCATCCATATCCTCAACATTCATTACATCCAACTTCCGGTCGATGCCTTTCATTAGTCCTTTCAGAACCTTGCCCGGACCGACCTCCACGAATAATGGCGCGTGTGTATGCTTGTTTTTTTCCTCTTCCGTCAGTTCCGATGGCAATCCCGGATATCCCGTCACTTCAATCAACCGGCGCACGCAAGCTTCCCATCTAACCGGCGAAGTGATCTGATCTGTCAATGTTTTTCGCATATCAGTTACGTTCCTGACAATATCCGCTGTCGCATTAGCGACTACGAACGGCTTATCAGCGACGTACACTTTTTCTGGATTGATCTCATCGAATAACAGCTTTCCCATCATTTCTCGAGCGGAGTTCATCAATGGGCTGTGCCAGGCGCCTGACACGTTCAACATCACACACCGCTTAGCACCGGCTTCCATTGCCAGTTCTGATGCCTTCTCAACCGCACGTTTCTCACCTGAAAGGATGACCTGACCGGGACTGTTTATATTGGCGATGCTGATGTTTTCGTTTTTTAATTTGTCAACGAGGTTCTCAACTATTTCCAATTTCATTCCCATCACTGCGACCATCGCGCCGGGTGGATTTGGTGGCTGAGAAGCTTCGTTCATCCATCTGCCGCGAAATCTGACCAGTTTCATCGTCAGTTCGTCCGGTATGTTCCCCGCTGCGGCGTGAGCGGCGTATTCCCCAAGGCTGTGACCGGCGCAAGCGAAGGGCGTTGCCAGATCCGGATCGTCGCCAGCAGCCTCCCGTATTGCCGCGAGAGCCATCAGTGAGACCGCAGTTATCGCCGGCTGAACGTTATCCGTACGCGTCAGTAGGTCTTCCGGTCCGTTGAAACAGAGGTCGAGGATGTGCTTTAACTCATCCGACCGGGTGATTCTATCCATAACGGAGCGCGCTGCGGCGCTGTCCTCGTATAGATCGAGCCCCATCCCGACATACTGTGACGCCTGACCGGGGAAGATGAATATCAGTTTCTGCGGCATGATTCCAACTTTTTGATCTTTGGTCTTTAAGATTTGACTTTTGGGTCAATCACCATAATTCGCAGCAGATTATTCAGATGGTGATGTTCAAATATAGCCTTTATCTGTTTCATTCGCATCATCTGCTGTGAATTAGTTGTAAAAATAAGCCAATCGCATACTCAAATCAAGCTCATAAGTCTGTCTTTCCTGTTTTGCGACTGATGTGTAAGTAGGGATTTTACTTGTGAATTCATATTTGAATTACTATATTACTGTGTTATGATTTATGAGTATTAATTGTTTCAAATATATAATCATCAAGTTTTTAGGTTAAACAATGCTGGTTAAAACCTTCCGAATCTTATTTTTCCTCATTATTCTGACTATACCGCTGCAGATAGTCCACGCCGATTGTATCCTGTGGGATATCAGCCATGGTCCGCTCGATGACTTTCATCCTGATGGCAATTATAGTGAATTTTTCCATCGGTTCGGGATGATCGGCTACGAAATGCGGAGTGGGGAGCAGCCGATCGATTTCGACGTGCTGTGGGATGTTGATATTCTGGTCTGTTCTGTTCTGTCGAATTACGATGATGCTTATACTGAAGACGAGGCAGAACGCATTGCCGCATTTGTAAACGGTGGAGGGGGGCTGCTTATTCTCGCCGATAACTCCGACCTGCACCCGGATAACCTTGCCAACTTGCTCGACAGGTTCGGCTTGATCGCGGCTCAGGGTGAGGATATTGACGAATTGGAGATATTTGCTGATTTACCCCTGTTTGAAAGAATCGAATCGATAGATTTTGATGAAGGAGAAACTGTTGGTGTGGTTGAAGATGAAGACGGTGAACTTGTAGCATTCGACGTTGATGACAATCCGGGTGTTGCTGTTAATAACAGTTTCAACGGTAAGGTCGTATTAATCGGTGATGCCGATATCTGGACGAACCTGATGATTGACCAGGCGGACAACTGCCGATTTGCCATAAATACTATCTTTTTCTTGGATCGGGAGCATACTGGGGGCATTGAATATATTGAAGCTGAAAGCGAGGTTTATCTTCCACAGGGTTCAACTTGGAGTATATCAACTGAGCTGTCGAATTCCGGTGAGGGGTATCTGGAGGTTGGCTGTCGATTTATGGATAATCCCGACTGGATAAGTTGTCAGCCGGTATACGGAGCGATAGAACCAGGTGGCAGCCTGGATCTGGATATTATATTTTCCACGGATGATCTTGAAGTTGATGATACGGTAAGCGCGATATTAACCGTTAATCACAACGATCCGGAGCGCGCCCCACTCGAGATCGAATATACTCTACATGTAATTTCACCTGAACCAGTACATTTCGAACCGCCCGATCCAATTGCTATCGATCACAGCATTTTAATAAGAGAAGTGTTGATCGAAGGTCAAACAGCGCCTCCGGGCTTTGAAATAGGCGTCTTTACACCTGAAGGACTTTGTGGCGGCGCTTCCGTATCGAGAGGTGGTCAAGTGGGTGTTGCTGCCATCGCTGACAATCCGAACACAGAAGAGATCGATGGATTCCAGAACGGTGAACCATTTGCCTTCAGACTGTATCTACCCTGGTCTGATACTGAATTGGACGCTATCATTGAATATGAAAGTGGACCGAATCACTTCAGAGTGGCTGGATTTACAGCTTTGAGATTAAACGCCCGTCATTCTGCCGTACAGCATTTGCGTTTGAACCAGCGCTGGAATATGATCTCTCTCAACCTCCATCCACCCGACTTAGCAATGGAGGAGATCTTCGCGCCGCTGCTTGAGAGTGATCTGTTAATCAGGATTAAAGACGGGAATGGCAGGTTCTGGGATATTCCACGCGGATTCTGCAATCTGCGGGAGTGGAACATAACCGGAGGCTACCAGGTCAAGATGGCGCAGCCGTCCGCGCTTGAAATAAGTGGCGTTGAAGTCGATCCCCAGACGCCAATCGATCTGCGACCGGGTTGGAACATGATCGCCTACCTGCCCCAGGAAGCGATGCCGCTGGAAGATGCTCTTATGTCTATTCTGGATCATCTTGAAATCGTTAAGCGGGATGACGGAGCGTTTTATTTGGCACAATGGGACTGGAACGGTATAGGATATCTTGAGCCAAGTGAAGGTTATTGGATAAGAATCAGCAATACAGACAGGTTGATATACCCGGATGAAGATCAGGAAGCACAGTTCTACAACAGGTTTGAACCGGCTTTCGAACCATCACCTTCAGGTCTGGATATGAGTCTGCTGTTGGAAGGACTGCCCGCATATACGCAAGTTAGGATTATCTCATCAGACGGTAGGGTTGTCGGTTGTGGCAGCGTTGATAACACACAACGTATCGGACTGCCGGTCTGGGGTGACGATCCGGAAAGTTACGATGTCGAAGGTTTACGTGAAGGTCAGGCGTTCTTTGTCCAGTGTTGCAATGGAAGGGAAAGGGTATCCACTGAAGTAACTTGGCTACAGGGTGACAACAGGTACCGGCAGGATGAGTTCTCAGTCGGGCGTGTTATTACAGATATTCCGCTAACAGGGGTAATAAGTCTTGAGGCTGTTCCCAACCCGTTCAACGACCGGTTGCTTGTGTATTACAGCTTCGATGATGCCGGGGATGCGATTATTTCGGTATATGATTTGACCGGTCGTCTCATTGAACAGTGCACAATTGTACAGCCAACTGCCAATATGACAGGTAGGATTGATTTAAATGCAAGCGATTATCCTGCTGGTGTATTGTTACTGAAACTCTCAACGGTTGGTAGTGAGATGGTAACTAAGATTGTGCATTTGCCTTAGCTATGATGCGAGAAATTAAACGCATACTTGTATTCGGTGGTAC
>CAYYHI010000107.1:10967-11590 GCA_964471745.1 uncultured bacterium
GTCAACCGGTAACCAGGCAACTCGTCAAGGAAGGATTTGAGGTAACTGTTGGGACGCGTTCTCAATCAAAGGTCGAGGATATCTTTGGTTCATCGGTCGAAGCAAGAATTATGGATTTATCCGATCCCGTATCTGTGGCAGCTTCTCTTGAGAATCAGGATGCCGTTCATCTCAGCCTCCCCAGCGGTCCACGCTTTGAAGATTGCTTTCGCAATGAAACGGAAACCACCAGATTGGTGGCTAATGCAGCAGCGAAGGCAGGGATAAAACGGATAAGTTACCTTTCAGGAGGGAATGTCGGATTAGATGTGGATTTCCCTCCGATTCAAGCAAAGTGGCAGGCTGAAGAGGCAATCCGCGCTTCAGGTGTACCATTTACTATCTGGCGTGCAACATGGTTCATGGAAACCCTCACCAAGCTTGTGAAAGGTTTGTTCATTGTTGTGCTCGGAAAGGGTAAATCTCCTGTTCACTGGCTTGCTGGTGAGGATTTCGGTATGCTGGTTGCGAAAGCTTTTAGGTCGGATAATGCCGCAGGTAAGATATTCTATCCGTTCGGTCCGGAGTCGCTTTCATATATGGAGGCTGTTAAGATATTCCGTAACATATGCTACAGCGATAAA
>CAYYHI010000108.1:0-11348 GCA_964471745.1 uncultured bacterium
GCCGACCTCGTTGTACCGGTTGTTACGGCTCTCTCGCCTTATAGAAGATAGAAGTGTCTGATAAGTTTCAACCGCATCACTCCAGTTCCCCACCTCCTTTTGCGCCTTCCCCAAACACCAGAGAAAAGCGCGACTTTCAGGATATTCTTTAAGTAATTGTTCTGAGATTCTTAAAGCAGTATCATGATCTTCTTGTGTAATTGCCAGCCAAGCCAGATTGGATCGCGCTGCCAGCCGGGAGAATGTGCCACGTTCAGCGCATATTCGAATCAATCTCAACCCTTCATCACGCTTGTCGGAAACCAGTCCCAGACTGCGCAGAACGCCGGCTCTATCGCTGCTGTGGTAATAATACGATCCCAATCCTATATATGCATCATAACAGCTCGAATCAGAAGCTATCGCCTCCTCGTACCATCCAGCCATCTTTCTGCCGTAAGATACGGCTTTCATTATTTTGTTCCTCTTGTACGCCTTGAATGAAAGATACCCGGTAACTGATCCCATGTAAAACCTGACAATAGCGGATTTGTCACCCCCGGTAATTAATCGCCCGCAGATCGCCGATACGCTGTCGCAAGCTTCTAATAAGGCTTCATCATCGATCTCATCCTCGAAATCAATCGCCCGGCTGTTCAGTATTGTGGCGCGCAGGAACCAGCCCTGCATGGCATGGTTTCCATCATTAAGAACGCTGTCCGCCAGCCCCAGTGCCGTTTCATACTCTTGGGATGTAATCAGATGAACGACATGCAGTGACAGGGTTGAGTCGAGGTTTAATTCACTGTCAATCCTGTCAACACCGGTTGCAGAACCTATTAATAGTAATAATACAGCAATTAAAGACAATTATAAACCGCTATTTTGGATAGTTTTAACTAATTACTGATGTCGAGTAGAAGCTCTCTTTTCGTCATTCTGATAGTTCTCGTTTTGTCATTCTGAACGAAGTGAAGAATCTACAACAGAAATGGAATAAAAACGAGATTCTTCACTTCGTTCAGAATGACAACGACTTGGATAATTATAACGCAGAGGATTTATTATTTTACAAATACATTTTATTTAGCCTTGACCAGCCAGCCGGTAGCGTCGCCTTCGAGCTCCCGTGCATCCAGCGGGATACCGGTGACTATCTTTACCGGACCCACACCCCGCGCAAACCAGACCGCCTGCCGCCGGGTCTTGGACGTGCCGTCGGCATAATCATCCGTCCTGAAGGATTCAACGACAACGACGTCCTTCCATTTGCCATATTCACTCCTGATCGAACCAGTATCTATCAATTGATATGTCTGTCTCACGTCACCGGAAAACACATTCTCACCCGCGCTTGAATAAATTTCATAATGGTAGTCATATATATAGTCTTTGCCGCCGTCGACGCGCGCGGGCAGCACTGTTCTTGCCGGGTTGAAGCTGGTGCTGTCACCGTTACTGCCGACACGGTAAAGATGCTTCAAACCATCGTTGTCCCACATATATGCCGACCGGCAAATATCGACCTTATCCTGGGTTAATGTCGTATCTACAACCAGGTAAACCTCGATTCCTTCCTCATCAGTCAAGCCTATCACCGTAAGTGCGCCTCGCCACCTGTCGCCACGTTTGTTCTCCCATACCATTGACCAGTGCCCATCAGCCTTAAATGGATAGTATTCCTTCAGCGATATGTTCTTGGCGAGCTTATAAGGTTTGGTTTTCGTGTCTTCTTTTCCGCAACCGGTTAACGACACAATTGCCAATAAGCTCAACGAAACATACAACAGCATAAACCTGAATAACGAGGAAGCAGCTACTTGCTTCTGCATTGTTACTCCTTCTTGAGAGAATACGACATATCAATCACTCTTTAATATAAGCCTGTATCTTCGTCAATCAAGATATTTAAGCGACTTCCTTGCGCCTGAGTGCAGCAGGTCTTATCTTTTTACGATGCGAATGAACGTGAAACACATCGAACCCGGACGCCCGGCTCGCGGCGGGCAGTTGATCCTCGAACGCCGTTATCGCATAATCTCTTCGGTTATAGGCGGCAGGCTGAAAGACGCACGGATGCTGGATATCGGCTGCGGTAACGGTGTTCAGACCGTGTATTTCAAGGATGATGTAAGGCGTCTCGTCGGACTCGACATGATCCCTCTCCAACAGACAGAAACGCCTGTCGATGGCGCCGCGTTTGACTTCATACGGGGAGGAGCGCTGGAGCTGCCGTTCAAATCCGACCTTTTCGACGTCGTAACTTCAATTGAAGTCCTTGAACATCTGCCCGACGATGGTCAGGCGGTCAGTGAGGCGGCGAGGGTATTGAAGCCGGGTGGTGTGTTTTTCCTGACTGTGCCGAATAAGTGGTGGCTGTTCGAGTCGCACGGCGCTATGGTTCCGGGATTGAACTGGATCCCCTGGAACCGCGTGCCGTTTATCGGCTGGCTGCCGCGTCAAATACACGAAAGATTTGCCCGTGCCAGGACTTACACCATGAAAAGGGCAATTTCTCTGGTGAAGAGCCACGGGCTCGAACCCTTCAGCAGCGGGTATATCACTGCGCCGTTGGATGTGCTGCCGGACAACGCTTTGCGCCGCTGGCTCAGAAGGAATGTCTTTAACAAGGACAATACGAAAAACCCGTTTTTAGCGGTAAACCTGTTCGTAGTAGGGAGGAAATAGTCACAAGTCATAAGTCGCAAGGAAGTAAGGAGGCAATGGGACAATGGAGCAATGGAACAATGGAGTAATAGAGACAATAGAGAATCCTCTTGATTATTCGTGAGAATTAATGTACATTATGTACTAAACGTACAATACGTACAAATTCTTAATACGTTGAAATTCCGGAGTTAATCATGAGTAATATTTCTATCAGCAAGGTACGCTTGGCATTTGCGGACACGCTTAACCGGGTCAGCTATGGAAAGGAACGCGTCATCATCTGCCGTCGCAACAAGGACATAGCCGCCCTCGTTCCGATTGAAGATCTGCAGTTACTCGAGGAGATCGAGGATCGCATCGACCTTGAGGATGCACGCAAGGCGCTTGAAGAGTATGAGCGGACTGGGGAGGCAATTTCTATTGAGGAATACAGAATAAAGCGTGGTCTTTAAGTTGTATTATGAAATACCGGATATACCTTTCCAAACCTGCTGAAAAGCAACTTGACAAACTGACTGATCCCATAGCGAAAAGGATACTTAGTCAACTGAACCGCTTGAGGGACAACCCAAGACCGCCCGGCGCTGTTAAACTTCAAGATAGAGGCAATCTGTATCGTATTAGAATAGGTGATTATCGTGCTTTTTATTCTATTCTGGATCGCGGCTTGTTAGTCCTTGTAGTTAAAGTCGGACACAGAAAAGAAATATATCGAGATTAGAAACTGCTTTTTACCCTTAAAACATCTTCAACATAACATGAATCACCATCAAGTAGGCAAGTTTTGGGAAGAGAACGCTGCAGCCTGGACGGAGCTGTCAAGGCTGGGATACGACGTCTACCGCGATCTGGTCAACACACCGGCGTTTCTGGAGATGCTGCCCGATGTGTTTAACCTCTCCGGGCTCGACATCGGTTGCGGTGAAGGACACAACACCCGTCTCGTAACTGACCGCGGTGCAAATATGACCGCCATCGACCTGGCGCCGACATTCGTTCGCAACGCCAGCGGGAAAGCCATCGAAGAACAGCTTGATATCAGGCACTGCATCGCCAGCGCGGTTACTTTACCCTTTTCGGATGAGTCGTTTGATTTCGCTGTCGCCTTTATGAGCATGATGGATCTGCCCGAACAGGACCTGGCGCTGGCGGAGGCTTACCGGGTGCTTAAACCGGGCGGTTTCTTTCAATTCTCGATGTGCCACCCCTGCTTTATGACGAGCCACCGAAAGAGCGTTAAAGACCAGGAAGGGCGTGAAATAGCTGTTGAATGCGGCAATTACTTTGATCCTCCGGATGTTGAGATCCAGACCTGGATGTTCAGTCAGACGCCTCCGGAGCTGAAAAACAAGTACCCGCCGTTCCGTGTGCCCTGTTTTTTCCGGACACTCAGCAGTTGGTTGAATCTGCTGGTGGAAGCCGGCTTTACATTGGAACATTTCGTCGAACCACACGCAGACAGGGAGACAGCTCGAAAACATCCGGCGGTAGCGGATACACGGATAGTGGGGTATTTCCTGATAATAAGGTGCAGGAAGTGAGGGGGAGGTTAGACACTCTTGTCTGACCTTATTAAAGCTGTATGCGCAGACAGAAGTGAGATCTTTGAATTATTCAATCACAAGTTCGTTTTGTCATTCCCACGCAGGTGGGAATCCAGACTCCTATACAATCCTAGATACATAAGCCATTGTTTTGAAAGTTATTATAACCAAGATACCTCTAGATTCCAAATCAAGTTTGGAATGACTGACTTGAAATTTCCGAATAATTCTAAGAACTCAGGAGTGTCCGCGCTCCCCGTCAATAAAGCGAAGAACCGTAGCTTAAATCAGGTTATCTATTGAACATAGAAATCATCCCCTGGAATCAGCTTAAGGAATTTCTGGCATATCCTGACTCCCCCGTCGAACCATCCTTCAACCATTTAACCAAAGGCATCGCTGTAGCTGGTGCGGCATTGGAAAGAGCCGCTGATCGTTGTATTTTGATAATGTCGCGCGTTCCACACAAATTAAGCGGCGATGAACCCTGGCTGGCTGCGGTTCAGAAGGCGGTCGATCATGCGTGGAGCAACGGCTGGACAATAGTTTCAAGCGTCGGTAACCTGGGATGGGATTATATAACCTGGTGTGCTGCCAAAGCTGCAGCACGCATCTGGTTGGTATTCCCACCCATGCAAGGAGATGATATACTCGCTGAATGCAACCGTTGCGTCGAACAACTCCGGTTGGATCCGGAAAAGAACTCCTTCCTAGTTCCTTTAACATCTCGAAAACTGCCAAAAAGCTATCATCAACAGCTTCGAGACCGATTCGCGCTCGGGTTTTCGCATCACCGTCTGCCGATTTTCATCCGCCCAAAGGGTAATTGGGTGCGGAACCTTACCGGAGTTGAGGGTATCGACAAAAGGTTTCAGGTCCCATTACCCCGGAAATATGTCGAAAGCTGGCGCAAAATTAGATTCTCTCTTATTGAGAATTGTCCCCACGATTGGGGTGACCTGTTAATCCATTGGACACGCGGTTCATACGCACCCTGGCCCGGTGAAACCCAAGCCGATTACTTCGAAGCTCTCACTGAAACCGAAACCGGCAATCCGCGCGATGGACTGGCAACGCTGAAGTTTATAGCAGCATCCGGCATTCTGCGAGGTGAAGGCAGAATGGTTCGAAGTGGTGTTCCTGTGATCTCTCTGTCCGATTTGGCTCCACATGAGGCGCTCCAAATGATCGAATTCCGTCCGGCATTGGGACGCTGGAGCTTCGAACCATACGGCATCGCCTTCCCGAAACAACGGCTTTCGGAAATCGGAGCAAGGAAGGTTATATACGGATCAAAGGAATTGTACGATCAATTACCACCTGAAGACAAACCGTACTACCAATATGAGGGTCGAAAAGTCGAAAAGGCAATAAAGCACAACTGGCGCAAGGAAAGCGAGTGGCGTCTTACCGGTGATATCGATCTGCTGAGTTTGAAGAGCGAAGTTATCCTTGTCACACCGACGGAAGAAGAAGCCGGAAAGCTGCGCAGCGCGCTGCTTTACAATGTTTACTCGCTTGAGAAGGGACCCGTTTGAAGAGCAGTTCCACGAATAATTCCAGCTTCATCAGCGCCCTGGCAACCTTAACCGGACCATATCGCCACTCACTTACATTCGGTCTGACTGCGGCAGCGCTGGCGTCGGCGTTCGACGTCCTCGGACCGATGCTATTAAGGTCCGGCGTCAACGCCCTGCAGGAAGCTCGTCCAATCGGCTGGCTTTACGGTTTCGCCGGGATGATCATCATCGTTGCATTCATCAGTGGCGTCTTCCGCTACCTTATGCGCAGGGTGGTTATCGGGACGTCCCGCTGGGTCGAAGGTGATCTGCGTGAAAACTACTTCAGCCATCTGCTAAGCCTAGCACCCTTGTTCTTCGACAAGAGCCTGACCGGAGATCTGATGGCGCGTTCCACAGACGACATGGAACGCGTCAGGATGGTGTTGGGACCTGCTTTGCAGTTCTCAGTATCCACCTCATTGACGCTGATATTCTCCGCGATGATGATGTTCTACCTTGACAGCGGACTGGCGCTGCTTGTCATGGCTCTGGCGCCGATAATCGGCGGCGTCGTGCTGTTCATGGCGAGCAAGATGCACCGCGTCAACTTCCGCCAGCAGCAAGTGTACGGCAGACTGGAAGCGCAAGTTCAGGAAAACCTCGCCGGTATCAGGGTGATTAAATCCTTCGTGCGTGAGCAGCACGAGTCAGCCAGATTCACCGACATCTGCAGGTTGTATTTCAAGCGCAGTATGGTTGTCGCACGAATCCAGGCGCTGTTCATGCCGGTTCTGACAATGCTGATTGGATGCGGTGTCGCCGGCATCCTGTGGGTCGGCGGGCAGAGAGTTGTTGCGGGGATTATCGGACTGGGCGACTTCATAGCTTTCATAAGTTACCTGTCGTTAATGACCTGGCCGATGATCGCCCTGGGTTGGATGACTCACATGTACCAGCGCGGCAAGGCTTCGTATAAACGGTTGGAAGATATATTCACGATTGAGAGGCAGTTCGCTGATGAGGATGATTCAGGCAATGGTCATGGCGGTGATACTAAAGATTATTTCGATGATGTTCATAATGAAGCTCCATCTATAACTTTTAATAACATCCACTTCCGTTATGGTGAAGATAATCCCTGCGTTTTTGACGATCTCAACCTGGAAATCTGTTCAGGCAGCATCCTGGCTGTCGTAGGCAGAACCGGGTCGGGAAAAAGTACACTGCTGCGGATCCTGAGTCGATTGTATGAACCGCAGCGGGGAAGTGTGGTGTTTGAAGGGTGCCCCCCCCTTACTCCCCCCCCGCAGAGCGGGGGGGGAATTGACAGTAAAGCCCCCCCGCTCTGCGGGGGGGTAATTAAAGGGGGGGGCGTGAGTTGGAATGAATTGCCGATATCTCAACTCCGCCGGATGATCGGCTATGTCGACCAGACGCCCTTCCTGTTCTCTGCCACGTTACGCGAGAACATCGCCTTCGGTAAACCCGACGCTTTGGATGAAGAGATAAAACGCGCCACGCAACTGGCATGTTTCGATCACGATGTAGACGATTTTCCCGACGGCTATGATACACGCATCGGCGAGCGTGGCGTAACCCTTTCCGGTGGTCAACAGCAACGCCTGACGCTGGCACGTGCGCTGGTTATGGATCCGCCGATACTCGTTCTTGACGACGCCCTCAGCGCTGTGGATACGCAAACTGAAGCCGGGATCATCGACAACTTTCAGGTCGGGCTCTCAGGCAGAACTCTTATTCTGGTTACACACCGCTTAGCCGCAGCCGAACGTGCAGACAGTATTGCAGTACTTGAGGGGGGCAGGGTCGCCGAATTCGGCACACACCAGGAACTGATGGAGTTTAACGGCATCTATGCAGCCATGTACCGCCGGCAGCGACTCACAGAGGAACTTGGAGCGATGTCATGAGCCCCGGTCCTCCGCATGCCCTCGGACCCGACGATGACATCTACGGGCAGGCTTATGATGCGCGCCTGATGAAGCGGCTTTTTGGCTTCCTGAAAGGCTATCATCTGCATCTGATAGGCGCGGTGCTGCTGCTGATTATCGCAACGGGCGTCGATCTGGCGGGACCTTTATTAGTTAAAATCGGCATCGATGACCATATCGCCGTCAGCAAGCTGGAAGGATTGGGCTCGATTGTCCTGCTGTACCTGGGTTTGCAGATAATAGCATTCGCCTTCCGCTTCCTGCAGATGTACCTGACCCAGTGGATGGGGCAGCGAGTGGTTTTCGACATGCGCACCCGGCTCTTCGACCATCTGCAGCGTATGGACGTGAAATTTATCGACTCAAAGCCGATCGGCTGGATGATGACGCGCATCACCAACGACATTCAGACGTTGAACGAACTGTTCAGCTCCGGTGTGGTGTCGATCGTCGGCGATCTGCTGGCGCTGGTGGGGATTGTCGTCATGCTCCTTATATTAAACCTTAAGCTTGCACTGGTAACCTTCATTGTTCTGCCGCTGCTGATCTGGATGGTTGTCGCATTCCGAAAGAAGGTTCGCGTAACCTTTCGGGATATCCGCGAAGCGCTTGCTAAGCTGAACGGGTTCATCCAGGAGCATATCAGTGGTGTGCGAACGGTTCAACTGTTTGTCAGAAAAAGGATTACGCTGGAGAAGTTCCGGGTTCTGAACCTTGACTTTCGCAACGCATTCATCAAGGCGATCCGTTATTTTGCGTTGTTCTTCCCCGGCGTTCAGCTTACGTCGGCGATATCCACCGCGCTGATTCTGTTGGTTGGCGGACTAATGATCCGGGATAACGCCCTGACCTGGGGCGCATTGGTGGCGTTCCTGCAATACGCCGAACGCTTCTTCCGCCCGATTCGCGACCTCAGCGAACGTTATAACACGATGCAGGCGTCCATGGCAGCCGCGGAGCGTGTATTCTGGCTGTTCGACACCAAGCCTGAGATCGATAACCCCGTAGAACCGGTTTCGACCGCAAGCATTATGGGGCGAGTGGAGTTCGACCGGGTCGGATTCGAATACAAGAGTGGCGAAACGGTGCTGAGAGATGTATCTTTTAATGTCGAACCCGGTCAGACGGTCGCCATCGTCGGCGCGACCGGCGCGGGCAAGACCACGTTGATCAGCCTGCTGCAGCGGTTCTGGGACGTCGACGAGGGTTGTATTTCGCTGGACGGCGTGGACATTCGTGAATATGACGTTGACGATCTGAGACGGGTATTCGGCGTGGTTCAGCAGGATGTGTTTCTGTTCAGCGGATCTATCGCAGAAAACGTTACTCTCGGTGATGGTGGCGTCGAGGAAGCCGCGCTGCGTGATGCACTGCGGGATGCGAATGCCCTTGAGTTCGTCGAGGCTTTGCCTAAAGGGTTCGACGAACCTGTCGGTGAGCGGGGCGCCAGACTCTCGGGTGGACAGAAGCAGTTGTTGGCGATAGCGCGAGCGATTGCCGCCGATGCGCCGGTGCTGCTGCTCGACGAAGCTACTTCAGCGGTGGACACCGAGACCGAACGGCATATACAGGAAGCGCTTGAGCGTCTGATGAAGGAGCGCACCACGCTGGTTGTAGCTCACAGGCTGTCCACCATTCAGCAGGCGGACAGGATCGTGGTCGTTCACAAGGGGCGCGTCCGCGAGACCGGCACGCATGAAGAGCTGTTGGCACAGGACGGCATTTACGCCAGGCTGTACCGATTGCAGTTTGCGGAGGCAGTGGTAGAAGCATGACTTATGTTCCGGGGAGGATGGACATTCCTGTCCGCCACCTTATAATACGAAGTTCTAAGTAATCGACAGGAATATTGACACACACCATCATCTAAGGAGGTTGTAATGGTCAAATTGTTTGCAGTGCTGGTTGGCACTTTCATTGCCGTTACTGTTAACGCCCAGCCGGATCTACTCTGGTCGAGGACCTACGATGACGGTAGAGACTTTAATTCCGTCATCCAGACTGCCGACGGCGGCTTCGCACTGGTTGGACATACCAATGACCGTGCCTTTTGGCTGGTTAGAACCGACGAGGAGGGCGAGGAGCTCTGGTCGCAGACCTTTAGCGATGAACCAGTGGACTATTGTCATTCCGGCATCCAGACCGCCGATGGTGGCTTTGCACTGGCTGGAAGTATCAAGCCCGACGAAGGCATAGTGGACGCCTTGCTGGTTAAAATGGACGAGGAGGGTGAGCTTCTCTGGTCACATATCTATGGCGACGGTGGTTGGGATGAGTTTCAATCCGTCATCCAGACCGAGGGCGGCGGTTTCGCCCTAGCTGGACGAAGTAGGTCAGTCGGCTGGTTGGTTGTTACGGACGAAGAGGGCGAAGAAATCTGGTCGCGATCCTACGTCGGTGAAGGACGTAGTCGATCTGGGAGATTCTATTCAGCCATCCAAACCGCCGATGGCGGCTATGCGCTGGCGGGAAATACTTGGTCAGGCGATGGCAGCCCCGTTTTATGGCTGATCAGAACGGACGATGAGGGCGAGGAACTCTGGCGGCGGACCTATGGCGGAGATTCACCCGAATACTGTTATTCCGGCATCCAGACCGCAGATGGCGGTTTCGCTTTGGCAGGAAGAAACGGTGGCTTTTTACTGGTCCGAACCGACGATGAGGGCGAGGAGCTCTGGTCCCAAACCTATCGTGGCGAAGGCGAGGATAAATGTTATTCAGTTATCCAGACCCCCGACGGCGGATTCGCAATGGCGGGAAAATCAGGATTTTCCTATAATGATCGGGCAGACTTTTGGTTAGTCAGAACCGACAAAGATGGCGAGGAGCTCTGGTCGCAGACCTACGGAGGTGAAGAAAGCGATATATGTAACGCTGTCATACAATCCAATGATGGTGGATTCGCACTGGTTGGAACTACCAATTCGTTCGGCGAGGGTTACGACTCGAATGCCTGGTTGGTCAAAACCGAACCCGATCCAGTGAGCGCACCACACATCGTTGATCCTGCGCTGCCGATCGAGTTAATCCTGATGCCTCCTTACCCCAATCCGTTCAACGCGACAACGCAGATTCGCTTCGGTCTCCCGAACCGGTCAACGGTGCGGATAAATGTTCTTGATCTTTACGGGCGAACTGTTGCGACGCTTGCAGATCGCACGTATAAGGCTGGATTCCATTCGATCACCTGGGATGCGACCGCTTTTCCGACCGGGTTATACCTGGTGAGACTGGAGGCTGGGGATGTTGCGCGGGCTGTTAAGATGACGTTAATAAGGTAACTTCCCCTTAGTCCCCCCTGCTCTGAAGGGGGGGAGAACTGAGAACTGATATATGCAAAAGGAGAGAAAGATGAAATTCGAGTTAAAATACTACAGGCATTGCTTACTGGCATTCGCATTCGTTTCTATGCTTGTGCAGGTCTGCTTTGCACAGATTGAGTTCACCGAGCATACAATAGCAGGTAATTTCGACCGTGCTTATTCTGTTTATGCAACAGATATTGACGGCGACGGCGATATGGATGTGCTCGGAGCCGCTTTTGAAGCCGACGATATAACCTGGTGGGAAAACGACGGGGAGCAGGACTTCACCGAGCATACCATAGCAGGTGATTTCGACGGTGCAATATCTGTTTGTGCTGCAGATATTGACGGCGACGGCGATATGGACGTGCTCGGAGCTGCTTGGAACGCCGATGACAT
>CAYYHI010000109.1:0-11124 GCA_964471745.1 uncultured bacterium
GGTTTATCATAGGAATGATACGGCTTTTGGTGGTAAGCTGCTTTCAGTTATACTGCGTCCTGAACGCCGGGAATCCATCTTACACTCACTGAAACCAGTACTGATTGACAGAAAATCCGCTGAAAGTATACTGATGAACCCGCGTCTGATGAATTACATGGATATTGAGTCCGGTATCATCGTACCCCTCGTTTACCAGAAACGCACCAACGGGATGCTCAAGCTGTTCGCCAACAGCCGGGATCACTTCACCGTCGAAGATATAGCCGGGATGGAAGCTATCGGTCGCATCCTGGCTCGGTCGATTGAGAACGTCAAGATACATGCCCTGATGAAACGAATGGCGACAGTGGACGGTTTGACAAACCTTTATAACCGTAGGTTTTTCACAGAGCAGCTTACACGTGAGTTTAAACGGGCTTCGAGATACCAGAGCAGCCTGACTTTGATCATGATCGACATAGACCATTTCAAGCATTATAACGATTCCTTCGGACATCTGCGCGGCGATGAAGTTCTGGTGATGGTATCCAAGTTACTGAAAGCCAACGTCAGGGAGGTTGATTTCGTGGCGAGGTATGGCGGCGAGGAATTTTCCGTAATCTTACCTGAGGCTAACCTGGAACACGGCATGTTAGTGGCTGAGAAGATAAGATCCACCATTGAGTCGCATAAATTCAAATTCGGTAATCGCCAGCCCGGCGGCGCGCTGACGCTCAGTCTCGGCGTGGCTTCGAACACCACAGACGTTGAAAACATTAACGAACTCATTAACCGCGCTGATGTGGCTCTCTACAAGGCAAAGAAAGCTGGACGCAACCGATGTGAGGCGTTTGAGTAAGATACAAGTTGGAAAGTTGAAAAGTTAGAAGTTTATAAGTTGAAGATATTATTCCTTTCAAGCGAGGTAGCACCCTTTTCCTGCACCGGTGAGACGGGTGATATAGCCTGCTCTTTGTCCAAAGCCCTTAAAGGGCTGGGTCATGAGGTCAGGCTGGTCACGCCGTGTTATCGGACGATACGCGAGCGTCGTTTCGGACTTAGAGACGTCGCCAGGCTGCGTTCATTACAGATAGATATCGGTGATAAGGTTTTTGAGTGTTCCGTAAAATCAGGTTTCGTAGTTGGTTCGAAGGTTCAGGTGTACTTCCTCGAAAACCCGGGATTCTTTGAAAAGCCAAAATCCGAAACTGATTGCCATAATGAGGGGATAGGCAGCGATTGTCACTTAGCCTTTGCTCTGCTGAATCACGGCGCCCTGCAACTGACGCTGCTGCTTAACTGGATACCGGATATTATTCACTGCAATGGCTGGCAGACCGCACTTGCGCCATATCTGCTGAAGCGATGTAAGCACTACTGCGGATCGTTCGAACAGACCCGCATCGTGGTAAACCTGCATGATATTGAAAACCAGGGGTTGTTTCCGCCTGAACTGGCGTCCGAGATCGGCTTCAGTCAGGAGGAGATCATGGACGACGCGCCGTTGATGTACAATAATAGTATATCATTTCTAAAAGCAGGTCTATCAATGGCGGATATGATAATATCATCGAATTCGCAAATAGCCTCCAAAACCGGACCTGTTGATATCCCGCACTGGGACCTCGCACAGGTCATTAACAACAGGGACGATGAGATTTACAGTATTAAAAACGGCGTCGACCTTGAAACATGGGATCCATCCAGCGACCGCAAAATAGCACAGCAGTTTAACATAGAGACTGTCTCAGAAGGCAAGGCGATTAATAAAGCTGATCTACAGACCAGGCTGAGTCTACCCGAAAGGCACGATTTACCTGTAATTGCGATTCTCACGCGTTTTATCGACGACAAGGATATTAACCTGTTAGAGGAAATAGAGAAGGATATCTTCGCACTACCGGCACAGTTCGTTATCTCCGGCGCCTTGAAACCATCCTGGAAAAACATTATTAATCCCTGGATGGATAAATATCCGGACAGGATTTCCGTCAATCCCAAGGACAACGAGGCTCTGGAACACCAGATAGCCGCCGGAGCTGATCTGTTTTTGTTCTTCTCGCACGGCGAATCTCTGGAAGCATATATTGCTGGTATCATGAAATACGGCGCGCTGCCAGTGATTACAAAAGATATCACAATGGATGATATCGTCGTTGATCGGATCCTTCATAACCCAAACGGCGGTGAAGCTATTCCTGGTTTCGATGGTCCGGATTTATTGAGAACGATTAAACGAATAATCGACCTCTACAACGATGAAGCAGGTTGGAGCGAACTACGGAGCCAACTGATGCAGTTTGACTTCAGTTGGAGTGGTGTAGCTGAGAAGTATATCGAACTTTACCAGGATGTCCTTTCACGCCCATCATACATCAGTTAGAGAGGTTATTTTGAGTTTTGAATTATGAATTACGAACTCAAAACTCAAAATTCAAAATTCAAAATTCGTAAAAGCTGGGTATTCGCCTGGCTTTTCGTCTTTTCAGCCGCGGGTGTCGCCCCTGTATACACGGGGGTAAGAGCCGCGGGCAGCATTATTACCGGTCTCCATAAAGAGAAATCTTTAAGCTGGAAAGACTCCACAGCCACCGGGATTGCACTGGTGACAGGTCATGGTGGTGAATTGTACGCTCTCTTCGACGCACCACCCAGGTTGATTGTCTGGAAATCGTCCGGCGCTACCGGCGGGGAATCCGGAGATATTTCAGGATTGGTGAGGGCACCCACTGACCTGGTTTCCGATGGAGGTATGCAACTTCTTGTCGTAGATCCATGGTTGGAACATATAGTACGACTGAATCGCAAGCTTCAGCTTCTACCGCCTGTCATACCAGTGAATGTCAGTGGTCAGGATTTCGAACCTGTCTCAATCTGCCGCGTCACCGACGGAACCCTGTTTGTCGTTAACCGTGCTGATGATGATGTCTGGCGGATAAACCGTGACGGCAGAACTGCCCCGCTCGGTTGGTCGCCGGTGCGGAGCGGTCAACTTGACAAACCCTTCCGCATCGATTACGCTGCCTCTATTAACAAAATGCTGATACTGGATGATGATGGGGTAAAACTAACCTCTCCCTACGGCGCACCCGATCTATTGATAAAAACAAGCCTCACACAACCTGTCGGGATTGGTGTTAATCATGATGAAGCCTGGCTTGTCGGCGATGGATTGTCATGCATATCGCTGGTGCGTAGAACGCAGACCTTCTTCGTGCCGGTTGACAGTCTGGTCGCATGGGGGATTTATCCGGCTGTAGATGTTGCGTCCTCTGATGACCAGCGGCTCTATCTGCTGCCGGAAACTGGTGGACAAGTGCTGGTTATGAGAATTGAACGCAGCTCTGAAGGGCACCCCTAAGTGCTGACCTGCTTGATTACCATTTTCCTGTTAGCCTCAACCGTCCCCGCATACGCGGGACTCACCAACCCCGACCTTCCACGCGGCGGCGGTTGGAAACAAACTTCACTTTCAGTACCCGACAGCAACAAGCTGCAGATCAGTGATCCGTGGATAATCCCAGGCAGTCTTGTGATGCTACATAAGGGCGACTTGCTTGACAGGGATGTCGATTATTCCTGGATAGACTCATTGCACACGGTTGAATTCCTGCTGGATGGTCGCGTCGTCGCCGGTGATGAAGTTCTACTCAAGTATCAATCCTCCGCAGTGATGGACACACTGATATTCCAGCTTTTTTCCCCTCACATCCCTGACACTTCCGTTGAAATCCAGGACAGTTTAGACGTAACTCCACGCGATCGCCCTTTAAATCCTCTTGAATCGTGGCAGGGACTGCGTCGGTCTGGCACTATAACACGTGGAGTCCGCCTCGGTCGTAGCGGTACCGGCGGAGTGACATCCGGGCTGCACCTCGAGCTATCCGGCAGACCGGCTCCCGGAATGACAGTCGACGCGGTTCTCGACGACCGTAACATGCCCGCGTCCAGCAGCGGCGCTTCAGCCAGCCTGGCGGAGTTGGACCGCCTTCTGTTTCAGGTTAAGACCGAGCACATCCTGGCGCGCCTCGGCGACCTCGATCTGCAATGGGAAAACGGGCGTTATGGAACGTTTAACCGCAGCTTAAAGGGTGGCAGCATCAGGACGGAGTACCCGCTGTTACGCGGCGAAGCGACTGCCGTCGGCGGGAATAACAGCTTCATGACATTTAATTTCTACGGTCGTGACGGTGATCAGGGTCCATATTACCTCACCGATCGCCTCGGCAGAACCGGGATCGCAGTCGCAGCCGGTTCGGAGATCGTTTATCTCAACGGCGTTAAACTAAAGCGCGGTCGCAGGGCTGACTATATCATTGATTACACCCATGGGACGATAACCTTCAACCCTCAGAATCCCATCAGATCCGATTCGCGCATCGAGGTTGAGTACGAGTATAACGACGAAGGATATCCCCGCTATTTCTATGCCGCTTCCATTGGTGCACCGGGTAGATCCGCGCCCGGACTGTCCGTTGAAGCCACAGCCGCGGTCGAAGGCGGTGACGGCGAAAATCCGCTGGCATTCGACTGGACTGAAACGTGGCGCAGCGCGGCGGTGGAAGCCGGCGATGATCCTCTAAGTGCGGTTGTCTCAGGAATAGATTCGATAGGCGTAGGCAAGGGGGATTATATATGGAACATTATAGATAACGACAGCATACTTGTTTTCTCCGCGCCTGACTCTATCGGACGTCCGACGGGTTATCTGCAGGTTGAATTCTCGCTCTTTCCCGGCGGCGGGTACCGGCGTGAATATGACGCCGACCTGCACGCCTTTTATTTCAACTGGGTTGATGCAGACTCAGGTGATTGGGCGCCGGTTCGTTATCTGCCTCTGCCGGAAAAAGCGAGCATCGCAACCGTTAACGCCGGTTTCAATAATGACAGGTTACAAGTCACCGCTGAAGTTGCCATATCGGACTATGACCGCAACACACTTTCGAGCTTGGATGATAATGACAACAACGGCGCAGCCTGGCGCTGGCAGGGTATGTGGACGCCGGGGGACAATCGTTCTTTGTCTCTTGCAGCATCAGTTCGCCGCGAAGATAAAAATTTTCATCCACTATCGCGAAGCAGCGAAGTCGATCACCAATTCAGATGGGACATAGCCGATGACACAACCCGTCCCGAAACTGAATTCACCGCCGGTCTCGATTTCAGCCCGCTTGAAAGGCTGGACTTTGCGGCAGATGCCGGCTACCTGGAACGCGCCGATATCTATCAGGGAAGGCGCTACGACCTGGCAGGCAGATGGAATCCGCCATACCTGAAACTGACATCACGAATTGACCGAATCGAAGGCGATTACCCCGGGGAAGACCGGCAGAGCAAACGAACCGGTCTCTTCGGCAGCATCATCAGAGATCAGGGCAGACTTAGACCATCATATTCCATAATGACTGAAGAGAGGAAAGTCAGCGAAACCGGCGGCGATTCGCCCCCGCATACGCAGGGGTACAGGTACCTCGAACACCAAGCCGGTTTGGGGATAAAGCCATCCAACATGCATAACATCAATATCAACTTCGCCTATCGCAACGACGATGATTTGTTCAACGGCAGGATTGATCATATCTCCGACACACGCACCGTAAACGCCGGCTGGATTGGTCAGGGGAATCAATGGGGAAGATGGTCGATAGATCTACTCAGGTATCATCAGACCTATACTGATACGCTTGAACCGCCGGTTACAGCCACCTCGGCGGCGTTTGAAACCGTTGTGTCAAAGCCTGATTCTCCGTGGAAACTGAGGGTTGACTATGACCTGAGCAGCGGCAGCGATCGCGCCGGAGCCCGGATCGCCAGCTATGTGGGTGAGGGGCAGGGTGATTACCGCAGGGAGGGTAATCGATATGTTCCCGACCCGGACGGTGATTTTAACCTTTACGAGACGTTGACTGATACGCTGCGCCGTATAAACCGGGTACATTTTACCGGACAGTTGAACTGGAACCCGCGCAAGCGCAGACGACAGGAAGAGAAACTTGAAACTTATCCTCTTGGTATTACAGGATTAAATAGCCGATTCGAAGCTGACTTGAGAACCACTTCGGGTGATCCCTGGCGCGCTTTTCTGCTATATCCACCGGAATTCACAATAGGCGAAGCAGTTTATGCCCGACGGTCCTGGCAGGAGGAGATATATTTCCTGGAGGGGAACCGGGGCGGCGATGGTAAACTTTCGTTGCAGCGGGAGGTTACTCGCGACCGTATAACAGCAGGCGGTGAAACCTCCACACTGAATAGAATTACATTTCGCATCAGGTTGAAGCATGACAGCGGCGTCAGGCTCCAAGTTACTCCAGCCTGGCAGCATAACCTGAGAAGCGGTATCGTCTTCAGCGAGACCAGATCCGACGTAACCAGCTTGGGTGGCGATCTCGGGCTGACGCTCAGACGTCCTGAGGATCCGGTTGAGTACGGGTTGTCTTATGGTTACGAGAAGCGAAGTGATCGGGTTTCAGATGCGACCGTCAAAGAGCAGCGACTGGCTCCCCGTCTGACCTGGTACATCGGGCATAACGGGACAGCCCGTTTCGAGGGAGGCTGGCGCCGTCTTGCTTCCGGAACGTCCCTTACACCCGGATATGATCTTACGCAAAGTTGGGTTATCGGTGACAACTGGAGTGTCGATATCGGCCTTGATTACAGCCTCAGCGCAGACATCGTTGCGACAGCTTCCTTCCGCGGTTTGTGGCGTGGCGATGACCGCCCGAATAACAGCGGTCTGATCGAATTCACGGCAAGATTATGATCCTTAGTATTCAAATGTCAATAGCCTGTCTGGCGTTGAATCTATTCTCGATTGGATCCCCTTCTGAACTTCATGCTTCGCAGAGTGATAATCCGTCGATGATCCGTCTTGAGTTTCACTGCCCCTCATACAGCGACAGAGAGCTCCGTGCGTTCACCGGAGCCGGATCGATATTATACAGAACAGGAGAACTTCCGGCAATTCTCAACAGGTTGTATAATGCCCTCGCTCTTGAAGGCTATCCTTTAGCGCGATTGGATTCCATTGTCGTCGACTCAGACCTCAAGGGTGACATTCTGGAGCTGTACATCTCAACGGGTAAACCGGTGATTCTGGAATCGGGGATTTTAAACGGGATGGATGACACCAGTCGGTCGTTCCAATCGAGCGGAAGATTGACTGAACGCCTGATTTTGTCTCAGGTCAATGAAATTCTAACTGAACTGACCGATGACGGCTTTCCATTCGTGAAGGTTACCGTTGTTCCCGACAGCGTGTGTGAAGATTCTGAGACCATATCCGCAAACTTGGATTTCCGCGTTGACAGGGGCTCGTTTACCAGGTTAAGGAGGATCGAATTTCCCGGCGCTGTATTGACACAGAGCCGTCTGCTTCGTCTGGAGAGTCGGCTGGGTAGCCGGGATGTCTTCAGCCGGATGAAACTCAAACAGGCGCTGGAGCGGCTGGCGAGGCTTCCCTACATAGACTACGTGGGTGAACCGCGGCTCGTAAAAGCCGGAGCCGGCCTGGTCAACCTGCAGATTCCTGTTAAGGAACGGCGCGTGAACAGGCTTGCAGGAGCGCTCTCGACCGCGCCGGGGCGGGACGAACCGACAGGAGAAATCAGGATTCATTTCGGCAACATCCTGGGCACCGGTCGAAAGTTAAAGGCTGAATGGCTGGGGCTTGATCCCACTCGAAGGGGGATATTGGTCAGCTACCGTGAACCGTGGATACTTGGCTATCCCTGGCACGCTGTTCTTGAACTCGAACAGTGGACGGAGGATACGCTGAGCACCACTACGCGCTATAAGTTCGGGCTTGAATGGGAGCCTTCCGATCGATTGATATTCACCGGGTCGGCGGCGAGCGAGAGGATCGGCGGCAGCAACGACAGCACAACTTCAGAAACGGGCTCCCGGTCGATCTGGTTGGAGGGAGGTGTCAGTTATGACCGGTTCGACCATACATGGAACCCGAAATGGGGATATGGAGCGGGTATCAGTTCTGCAGCGGGATTCCGGCGCTGGGATGATTCGGAACGCGACGACAGCCGTCTAAGACGTGAGGCGGCAGCAGTATCCGCGGCTCAGTTACTGTTTAAGAACATTGTGCTCTTCGAACGCTTCGAAACACGCGATGTTTCAGGCTCCGGGATTGTGCTGGAGGAACTGGTCAGGATCGGCGGCATTGGTTCGATACGCGGGTATATGGAGTCCGTTATTTTGGCGCGTGGAGCGTGCTGGGGAACGGCGGAACTACGCTGGCGTCCGGATCGTAATGGATATTTGGGGTTGTTCGGGGATGTGGGTTATATTTACCGAAAAGACGCGAGGGTTAAACCGAAGAAAGAAATCCCCGTTTCCTTTGGATTAACATCTGTCCTAATAACAAAAGCCGGAATACTGGGGCTGGATTTGGCGCTGGCGACGGGTGAGCCGCTGCGCAACGCACGCCTGCATGTTAGGCTGGAAGGATGGTTTTAACTATAATAATCATTCTTCTTCACCCCATTCTAACAATCCGATACTCCTTTCATCTTGCGCAGCCCTGTAACCTATCGAATTGGCTGTAAAAGTATAGTCTTCATTGAAGACCGGTTCGCCTGTGAGACAACCGGGACCGCTGTCATATTCAGGATCGTTTACAATTGAATAATCGATGAAAACCGTGTTTTGCCGAGGTCCGTTCAGGTACATATCCCAGTTCCATACGTTATGTAATGAGTTGTCGAAAGAAATGGAATTATGTACAGTCAAGCTTCCATTGCAGCCATAGTAATACCAATCACCGAACCTAAAACCGGTTTCATGCCCACACACAATACAATGGTTGACGATGATCTCCGGTGTCCCGTATCCAGCTTCAATCCCCTGTTCACAGTTTAAAACCAGCGTGTTGAAGATTTCCAGTTTGTTCCTATTTGATCCGGCAACACCTTCGTTATCAAAATCTTCGATTAAACAACTGACAATCTTGAGGTTGGCGCTGTTGTGATCGATACCATCGTCTTTTCCGGTGATGAAAACGCTATTGCTGATGACTGAATAGCCATCACCACCGATCCAGGGCCTTGACAAGTATAGTGCATCATTGTCATCATCCAATTCCAGCTCGTCGTCATTGGGAATATCGAGAAAATAACAATTGTCAATGATTGCTAACGTACTGTTGAGTTCCCCGCCGGTGTCGCAGCGTGAAATCAGGCTGTTTCTGAGTGAGAACTCACTGTCTTGGAAATAGAACGCCTTGCCAGGATTGTCCAGTATAAAGACGTTGTCCAGTTCAATCCGGCTGCAGAGACCTTTCAGCACCGGCTGACTCTGCGAATGACCGGTAGAATCATTTTCATCTCCGCCACCGTTCGTGAAGAGAGTATGGCTGTAAGAATGATATCCAGTATGGTGCATGATGTTGCCCCAGGGGAGATCTGGATCGATGGCGGAAAAGAACACCGGAGCATCCGCCGTACCCGTACAATATATATTTCCTGTTGCATTGACAGCTACTTTATCACCAAGTATCACCAGCGTTCCCGCTCCGATTTCCAAAATATATGTTTCGTCTATTGTTACATCACCGGTAAGCCTGATAACTGCGGTAGAATCCCATATCAGTTCATCTCCGATCAGCGTTCCGGACAACTCTCTGACAGCGGTACGATCGGTTACTTCTATGGTTGTTGATGCGAGTACGTTACCTGTTTGGGTAGTCAAGCTTATCTCCGCGGTCCCCTCCATGTTGGTGTTTAATGTGACGCTGCCACAACCGCGCTTTACTTTTATTGCCTGGGTTTGATCAGCGAGAGATGATGTTATAAACAAGGATTCGACGGGAGTAGAGCGTGGGTTGATATCGGGAATGCGGATGACCACTGGCAATGAATTTCCTACAAATATCCTTCGCGGCGTTATTAGTTCGTATTCACAAGTGACGTTAACCGATCCGTGGTCACTCGGACTGGATGTGCATCCTAATAGTATCAATATACATAGTGATGCTATGTATATGAATGCTCTGAAAATATGGTTGATTATTCTAATCTGATTTCCAGTAAGTTGACTCATGTGATTCTACCTGAGATCAGTTGAATATTAGAGAAAGCGTCACACTGATGTATGTTTCAACATGACCACGATTTATGTTTCATCTCTATTTAGTTTCTGATGAGAAAGTCCTAATTACCCGCTGGCAGACGCCCACGTCTGCCAGATAAGTAGTTGGTACGCACAGATTTTTACTGGCAGACGAGGGCGTCTGCCAGCGGGTTGGTAAAGATTTCAATGAGTTCTTCAACAGGCACTATATACAAATGTGCTTAGAAGTAATCTAACATCTTACGACCAAAAACTAAAGACCAAAGCCGGCTGGGATATAAATCCCAACCGGTTTATCGACTACAATACCAGAATCCATTCAATCTATTTCAGCAGGATCATCGACATTCTGTCCCTATAACCGCTGCACTCGATTTCGTAGAAGAGGACGCCGGAATTCAGATCTTCCCCATTGAATGTCATGGTGTGGGATCCCGCCTTGAGGTTCCCCAGTGGTCTTGAGAACAACCGATGCCCCGCCACATCATATACGGATATAGTCGTTTCTCCGGCACGGTTTAGCTGGAACGGAATGCTCGTAATGAAGTTAAATGGGTTCGGGTAATTCTGATACAATCTGTAAACAAACGGCACCGTCGTTTTACCATCATCAACACCGAACTCGGAACTGACATAGAAATTAGTGGTTACATCAGCTTCCATATAGTTGACCAGACTGTTTGCGTTGCTTAATACGGCATACCACGAACGGTCGGTCGGCAGTGTGAATTCGATCTCACCTGACTCGGTTAATTCGTCGATGCAGAAGGCTTCGAAATCACCCTCATCCAGATAATTCTGGTAGTTTTCCCCGTCGCAGATGAAGAAGTCCAGCCTGGCTTCATTGACATCCATAAAGAATTCGGCGTCGGTGAAGATTATACCGTTGGTGATTTCCCGCACCATCTCGTATGCCAAATTCACGTGGAAATGCTCAGTCGGGTCGATCACGTCGTCCGCTTGATCGGGAGAAACTATCTCCATTATTGCATTAAACTGATGTGACCGGTTGTAAACTTCGTCTGCCTGGCTGTTACTGATGATGCGATGGACTGTGTTCTC
>CAYYHI010000110.1:0-2413 GCA_964471745.1 uncultured bacterium
AATGTAAATAGTTGTTTATGCTTTTCTTTTTTGATTTTTCAGAAAGTACTATTTAAACCATCAAGTGTCTTAAGCCTTTCCCAAGCATCCCAGAGTTTTTCAACGGCGATTTTCCTCTCGTTTAAGCATCTTTCAGTAATTTTTTCACAAGCTTCATGGATTAATCTGTCAAAATCTGAATCACCTGTATTTAATCCTTTAACAACCTGAATTACATTTATTAAAGGCTCAGGAATCAAAGGTTCGATCTGTCCATATTGGTTCATTTCATATGCAAGACCTTGGCGTTTAAAAAGTTGATTCACATCTTTTCTATAATTTTCCTTGCTTTCATCACTTCTCCACATTTTGAGATGATAATGGTTTAAGAAAGAATGATAGTCTAACTGTTCAACATCTGAAACGTAATTAAAAAGGAATTCTAATAGGTCAAAACAAACATCCGTGGATTGAGGATTGTTACTATCAATTGGCCAATCCAATGAAGGAATATTACCTTTAATTGCTCCATTTAAATTTTGCCAATGGACACCTATTATCGCATCGCTTTCTTCGCATATTTCAGGAAAATCGAGTGCGAAAGCGCCTATATCAATCAAGCGATTAACTAATGATGTTACACCTTGCCAAAACCCTTCTGTGATTTCAGTCAATGCTTGTGGTGTGGATTTGCCTTTCCTATCACTGAAAAGCTCCATTGTTTCTTACTCTTTCTTTTTCCAAATATTGTTGTTATATATATCAGTATTCTTGAATACTGGTTACTTTATTATAGCCTGAGGGTAATCAAGAATGTAAGAAGTTCTTTGGTAGTTCTCGAAGAAAAACTCTGCTCTTATTAAACAAGAAACCAAACCGTCTTCGAATATAATCCATACATACCCATAATTATATCTTGGATCACCTCTCCAACAATGTTCAATTGCTCTTGGTTCTCCTAAGAGTTCTTTCACTTCTTCTGGAGTCATATATAACTCAATATTAAGCACCGCCAGTCTGGTCTTCTGCGCAATCTCATACTTTATCCTTTCCAATTCGCTAATCTTTCCGAACGTCTGTTGTCTTTGCACTCTGGCGTCTTCAACCAGGTTTACATTTTCTGTTGAAAGCCTCTTCTGCAGGTCTCTTATCCTTGCTTCCATCTCATCGATCTGATCCTGTTGCTTCTTGAGTTGTTCTGCTTGAGATTTGTCATTTCTAACGGCAATAATCTGATCGAGAATGGATTGCACGTTTACGATTGCCTTGACTTTAGTGGTGATAACGATGGATTGACCGACATACTCGTAGTTTTCAGAAAGAACGTCCACTTTCACCAAGGCGGCAGTATAAGTGGTGATTTCCTGCTGCGTCAACTCTGAGAAGCTGGAGGAGGCTCCCTGCTTTTCAGATTTAATGGTTCTCAACTCACCCGTTACATAAGTACCAGCTTTCTCAAGGCACAACCGCTTGGCATAGAGGAACGCCAGTTGCCGTGCGTCAGCCTTGGTGTCATTGTCGCCCATGGTGTATTTGTATTCAGCGTAGATGGTGTCGGTTTGAGCATGGGCGATGGATGACAATGAAATCAGGAAAAGTAAGATTAAAGATAAAGCAGCTTTCATGTTTAACTCCTTCAATACCATGGAAATGGCAGGCGGGACGCCTGCCCTATAATCATCTGTAAGCCTCCCGGCGGTGTTTGACCGCATAGACAGCAATAACCAGTTCCTGAGGGAGCGCGTCGTAGAATATCCTCCAGACGCCGACTCGCAAGCGGCATATTCTTTTAAATCGGGGATCCTTTAATCTCTGGTGACGGTAATCATCGCCGTTGTCGGCGAATTCTTGTAGTTTACGACGTATGCGCAACCTGTCGGATTCAGGAATCACTTTCATCTCTTTCAGAAAGCGCCGGTCAAGGATGAGGCGGTATTTCACCGTTTTCCCCATACAGTTTCTGCTTCAATCCAATCCGGTGCATCCATTCGCGCCTTGAGGTCAGCTGCGAACTCATCGCTCAACATCTCCTCTTCGACCAAAACCTCCTCTATGACCTCGCGTATGGTGGCGCGAAGTTCCTCTACCGTCATGTCTGCCACTTTGGTTGACATTGATTACTCCAATTTATTCAATTTGAAATCCTCTTTATCGGAAGAGACATAGGGAGACAGTGAGTCCTGTCCAACCTCGCTCCCCCCCCCTCATCCCCCCGGTTACCGGGGGGATTATAGGGGGGGGAAGGAGACAACCAGGAATAGCTTTCCTACTCTTCTGGCGCTTCCGCCGGGTGTTCAGGTGTGCTGAAGTCCAGCTTCGAAAGTTGTTCGTAATACCTCCAGCGCGCCATCGTATCCTTCTGGAAATAGTCGGATAGTTCCTTGGCGCGTTCGGGTTTGAATCTGGTCAGCATCTTGAAACGCGTCTCGCTGTA
>CAYYHI010000110.1:2513-10989 GCA_964471745.1 uncultured bacterium
TAGACATGACCGTAGTTCATCACCATCATGCCCAGGTCCTTGCGTGGAAGTGGCTTGCCTGAAGCCGCGAACTTGGCTACCGCGCCCAGCGGTGTGGCTTTGGAACACTGACCACCGGTGTTGGAATATACACCGGTATCGAGCACCAGTAGGTTTACATTTTTCCCCGTTGACACCACATGGTCGAGACCGCCGTAGCCGATGTCGTAAGCCCAGCCGTCCCCGCCCATGCCCCAGATACTCTTCCGGACCAGGGTGTCGCAGATTTCAAGCAGTCGCTCGGCTTCCCAGCGGTCGATGCCTTTCAACTTATCCTTCAATGCGGCTACGCGCTTGCGCTGCTCGTCGATTTCCAACTCATCCACCTGTCGGCAATCCCGGATCGCATCGACAAGTTCACCGCCGATCTCATTGCGCAGGGTATCCATTAGCTCAAAGGAGAACTCTCGATGTTTGTCGATGGTCAGCCGCAGACCGAGCGCAAACTCTGCCGTATCCTCGAACAGCGAGTTGTTCCACACCGGACCGAGCCCATTCTGGTTGACTGCCCAGGGCGTGGTCGGCAGGTTGCCGCCGTAGATCGATGAACAGCCCGTCGCATTGCCGATAATGGCGCGGTCGCCGAATAACTGACTGACCAGCTTGATGTAAGGCGTCTCGCCGCATCCCGAACAGGCGCCGGAAAATTCGAACAGCGGTTCGAGGAACTGTGAGCCCTTGACCGTATTGACCCTGACCTTGGTGCGGTCGACAATCGGCAGGCTGAGATAGAAATTGAAGTTCTCACGTTCCTGCTTTCGCAGCGGTGGTTGGGGTGCCATATTCAATGCTTTTCTATCAGGATTTTTCTTGTCCACGACCGGACAAACCTCCATACACATCCTGCAGCCGGTGCAGTCCTCCGGAGCAACCTGCACAGTGTACTTCATTCCCTTGAAGTCCTTTGCTTTGTAATCAGCAGACTTGAATGTCGGGGGTGCATCTCTGAGCAGTTCCGGATCGTACACCTTATGCCTGATCGCCGCGTGCGGGCAGGCGATGATGCACTTGCCGCACTGCGTGCAGATATCCTCTTCCCAAACAGGAATTTCGAGGGCTATGTTGCGTTTCTCCCACTTTGTCGATGCAGTCGGGAAGATGCCGTCGACCGGGAAGGCGCTGACCGGTAAAGTATCGCCTTTGTATGAGATGATCGTTCCCAAGACGTCACGCATGTACTGCGGCGCTTCGTCCGGTATCGGCGGTGGCTGCTCGAAGTCGGATGTGACGTGATCCAGCACGGCAACTTCATGCATATTCGCCACTGCCTGATCGACCGCATTGAAGTTCATCTGTACGATCCTATCGCCCTTGGCGCCGTAAGTTTTCTTGATCGATTTCTTGATCTGATCGATAGCTTCATCACGGGGAAGAATGCCGGAAATCGCAAAGAAGCAGGTTTGCATGATCGTATTAACGCGCTCGCCCATGCCGCTTTCGCGAGCAACCTTGTAGGCGTCGATCACGTAGAACTTCATCTTCCTTTCGATCATCGTTTTCTGGAACGAACGCGGCAGCGTATCCCACACCTTGTCAGGCGGCACGTAGCTGTTAAGCAGGAAGGTTGCGCCCTCTACAGCCGTCTCCAGCATGTCGTACTTCTCGAGAAATATTGTCTGGTGACAGGCGATAAAGTTGGCTTTGTGTACTAAATAGGTTGAACGGATCGGATGCGGTCCAAAACGGAGGTGTGATACCGTAATTGCTCCGGACTTCTTCGAGTCGTAAACGAAATACCCTTGAGCGAAGTTATCAGTTTCTTCACCGATGATCTTGATTGAGTTCTTGTTTGCACCGACAGTGCCATCGGCGCCAAGACCAAAGAACAGGCATCGTTTAACATCGTCACTCTCGACAGAGAAGTCGTGGTCGTAGTCAAGGCTCTGGTGGGTTACATCGTCCTCGATACCGACGGTGAAGCGACGTTTCGGGTTGTCCTTTTCGAGTTCCTCTAATACCGCCTTGACCATCGCCGGGGTGAACTCCTTGGATGAGAGCCCGTAACGACCGCCGATGATTGTCGGGAAGGTTTTAAATGGCGAGCCGTTGAACATGGTTTCAGCTATTGCCGTAACAACATCCTTGTAGAGCGGTTCACCTTCGGCGCCCGGTTCCTTGGTGCGGTCGAGGACGGCGATGGCTTTCACGGTCTTCGGCAGCGCGTCGATGAAATGCTTAACAGAGAACGGTCTAAACAATCTAACCTTGATGAGTCCGACTTTTTCGCCATTGGCAGCAAGATATTCAACCGCTTCGTGAGCAGCTTCCACGCCTGAACCCATGAGCATGACGATACGTTCGGCTTCAGGATGACCCACGTAATCGAACAGGTTGTAACGACGACCGACGACTTCATAGAAACGATCCATCACCTTCTGGATGATATCCGGCGCGGCTTCATAGAATGGGTTGATCCGTTCGCGTGCCTGGAAGAAGACGTCCGGGTTCTGGGACGATCCACGCAGCTCGGGGCGTTCCGGTTTCATGCCGCGCTGGTGATGCTCGTGAACTTTCTCTTCGTTGATCATGGCACGCATGTCATCTTCAGTCAGCGCCTCGATCTTCTGCACCTCGTGTGAGCTGCGGAAGCCGTCGAAGAAGTGAATGAACGGCACGCGCGTCTCGAGGCTGGCGGCGGTTCCGATCAATGCCATATCCATGACCTCCTGGATCGATCCTGATGAGAGCAGTCCCCAGCCGGTCGAACGTACCGCCATGATGTCGCTGTGATCGCCGAAGATCGAGAGCGCATGTGTGGCGATAGTGCGAGCTGAGACGTGGAAACAGGTCGGGGTCAGCTCACCGGCGATCTTGAACATGCTCGGAATCATCAACAGCAGACCCTGAGAGGCGGTAAAAGTGGTGGTCAATGCGCCGGTCTGCAACGCGCCATGAACCGCTGCCGAGGCGCCGCCTTCGCTCTGCATTTCAATAACCTGTGGGATTGTCCCCCAGATGTTGCGTTTACCTTCGGCAGACCACTGGTCAGCCCATTCGCCCATATTCGATGATGGCGTTATTGGATATATTGCTATCACTTCATTCAGGTGATGTGCTACATACGCGGCGGCTTCGTTGCCGTCGATGGTTACTTTGTGTCTTTCCACTGTATTTCCTTTCTTCTCGACGTGCTATATCGGAGAAGCGATGAAGCACGAGGATGATAAAAATTACGTCAACTGTTTATTTATGTCAAAGGTTGTCGAAATTATTCACCATGGTATTTCTCATAAACTATCACATAGTAAGTCCAACCAAAGAATGTCTTAATTGGATCTTCAATGTAAATATATTTATCTGAAATCTCGAAATTTCTGACATAGAGCCAGGCATACTTGTCAAGCTGTGCAGGATCTTCGTTAAGATAAACCTGTGTAAACTTGTCTTCTGCTATCTGGTTGTTCTCAATAATTATATACCATGGGCCACCCGTGTTGTAATAATTTGCGTTCGATATTACTCCCCAGAACGAGATTACCCCCCAGCCCTGTGCAGGCATGGGACGACCATTCTCATCAACGATAGGACCCTGCGGGTAAACCGGCGCCGGGGGAAGCTCCACAGACGAGCAACCGACGAGTATAGCACACAGAAGAAGGCTGACAGTAACTCTCGACCCTGTTGCATTCATGCGATAGTTGCATGCATTTTTTGTTTCATGCCTCTGTGACTGTTCTTTATTGACTTACATCATCTCAGCTCTTCCCTCCAGCGACTGCTGCAACGTGCTGTCATCGACCAGTTCGATATCGCTGCCCATCGGTATACCGCGCGCGATGCGAGTAACCCTGACGCCGAGCGGTTGGCATACGCGCGCGATGTACAACGCGGTGGTTTCGCCTTCCGAAGTCGGATTGGTAGCGATGACTATTTCCCGGATGGAACCTCCACTGATGCGTTTCAGGAGTGGTTCGATCCTGATCTCATCGGGACCGATGCCGTCCAGCGGTGAAATCGCTCCGCCGAGCACATGGTAGACTCCACGCCAGCTAGCGGTGCGTTCAATGGCAATGACATCGCCCGGTTCTTCCACTACGCAGATTAATCCGTGATCGCGGTGGTTGTCGGTACAGATTGGGCAGGGATCCTCTTCGGAAAGCGTCCAACAGGTACGGCAGAACGAAACGCGGTCCTTCACTGCGACAAGCGCATCAGCAAGCGACTGGGCGAATTCACGCGGTGATCGTAACACATGGAGCGCCATTCTCAGAGCCGACTTGCGACCGACTCCAGGGAATCCCGCGAGTCTCTCCGCCAGTGACAGAACTGCCGGCGGCAGTCCTGAAGGAGCAGATTTTTCGTTCATAAAGGTCTTTTATTACGGTGTGTAACCGATTAAGTATATAATGTAAAAAATTTCTCAAGCTCAATCAAGAATATCGGTTACTATATGGTACGAAGCGCTGTAAAGAAGTGTGGTTTCGAGTTGTATTTACATCTCGTCGACAGGTTGTTGTCAACTTGAGAGTGTAAATTCCCCCCCTGCTATTGCAGGGGGGGATTAAGGGGGAGTTACCCTATATTTCCTTATCTTCCTCTTTCTCCTTGAAGTCATCAGGTCGTTTGGCGAGGTTGTTGAACGTGCTCTGATAGACCACGAAAACCGTTTCCTCATTGGCGTTCTTGCGAGCTACATATTTGTTCTCAGATTCGGGATCGGCAACGAAGTCTATAACTTCATGCTGATCTCCTTCGAGGAAGATCTCAACAGTCAACAACGGTTTGGAGAAGTCGGGAATATCGTCTGTTCCCTTGACCTTGAAGTCCATCGCATTCATCCGGCTGACGGTGTTGCTGATCCGGTTCATGACCTTATCGGCAGGTCTGAACGGTTTGCCGCGCCGAGGGATAACTGTCCAGCTCGTATCAGGCTCAACCAACGTAGTATCCTCGTCCTGCGTGGTGATCGAACGCGTCAGCTCAACAGTCTCATCGGGGAATTTCAGGAGTACCCGTTCCATCATGGTTTTGTCGAGGCGCAGGATCTTCTTGTCGCGCCAATCGTTCGGCTTGCGTGTAAATGAAGACCTCGGCGTCCCGGCAACCAGCCAGACCTCGTCGGAGTCGGCTTTGCGAAGATAGGTGTGAGTGTAAGTCTTCGACGGTTTGCCGCAGTAGAACTTGTCAACAACTTCATCCTCTTTGCCTACTTCGACATAAGCCGCCTCCTCTCCCTCTACCTCGAAGTCCTCGTACTTGTCCTTCCTGCTGGTTATAAGGCTTTCGTACTTGAGGTCAACGAGCTTCTTAATCAGCGTCTCCACATAGCTCGGATTAGCCGGGTAATCGTACGGATCGGTGATGCGCCATGTTCCACCGACCCGTTTCATGGTGATTTCGCCGTCCTTGTTCCTGATATGAACATAATCTACCTGACTGGTGTCGGTTGAGATGAAGCTCTCCTTAACCGTAACATGATGGCGATCGGCTGAAACGAGAGCCCATACCGCCAGTTGAACGATCAGTATAGCGCCTAAAATTGTGGTTGTACGATTCATTACCGTTGACCTCCACGGCTTGATAAATCCTTTAATGTCATCTTCCTCGCGGTTTTGCGAGTGCTCCATCTGGTCAGCCCAAAACCGATCACCAGCAGCGGTGGTATCAGTAGGTTGGCATACTTGACCGTTCGCCGGGTTGCGTCGGTCACTTCGCCTATCGGTCGGCTGGAAACCTCCCGCGAACGGATGGAAATCAATCTCTCATCCTGCGCCAGCCAGTCGATCAGATTCAGCATCATTGTCACGTTGTCCAGCCCGGGTACGATATAAGGATCCTGGATGAAATTGGCGTCGCCGATGACCACGATTCTTGTTTCCAGGGATTGCGGGATGATTTCCTCGTCTGTGACCGGGTTGCCCTCGTCGTCCTTTGGAACGCTCTTGTCCTTCCAGAAACTGGTGAACTTGCCCTGTAGCAGCGCGCCCAATGGCAGGTTCGCCATATCGAAGGTATACTTGCCGCGTTGCGTGAGCGGGTTGATATCGTACGGCTGGCTCTGGAATGTTGCTTTATCCGAAGTCCAGAACAGGGTTGTGATATCGACGGAATCAAGGGCGGCTGCCAGGCTGGTGTCTATTGCGCTGGGAAAGTATAGCCTCACCTGACGCAGAACCTTGAGCGCTGCAATGTCGCGGTTGAAGTTGATCACCTCGGGAAAGAGCGGATAATGAACCAGGGTGATCTGCCTGCCATACCGGGACATGGTCTGGAACGGCAGCGTCGGTGCGTTTTTGTCCATTACCAGTTCGTCCTTGAAGCGGAAGCCGTAGCTTTCGGTCCAGGGATCGATACGCAATGGGCTGCGCTCAGCCTGCATCTGGGTGAGGTCAGCTTTGACCTTGTTTATCGCCAACAGCAGTTTGCCGCCGCGCATGAGAAACTGGTCGATGGCGAACCGATCCTTCTCAGGGATATCCTGCTTGGGTCCAATCACGCACAACAGGTCGATATCCTCAGGAACGGTATAGCGTGTTGACAGGTTAACCGGTTTAAGCTCGTACAGCTTGCGCAGTTCCCGGTCGAGCTGCGTCAGTTCCTGCCGCAGCGGGGGTTCTTCATGACCTTCGAGGAAACCGATGGTCTGCGTCTCTTCTGTCGTTATGCGCCTGATCTTGGAGACGATTTCGTACTCGAGATTTTCCAGCGATTGAATCGTGGGAATAACCTCCTGACGATCCTCGTAGATCAACACCATGCCCAGGTAAGCGAGCTTGAACTCGACCTTGTCCGCTCGCATTTCGTTGACCTGGATCGGTTCCAGCCGAAATTTCTCGGCTTCTTTTTTCAACTCCTCCTCGTCCGCCGGATCGAGGAACTCAAAGCGGAAACGACCCTTGCCCTGTGCTTTCATCTCGGCAAGCTGATCCTCGACGTAGCGGGAGATGTTGTTGTAGGGCGCCGGGAGATCCTTGGTGAAGTATGCCTTGATCGTCAACGGCTCCTCAAGCTCCCGCAGGATCTCTTTTGTTACGCTTGATAGTGTATAAACGCGATTCTCCGTCAGGTCGAGCCTGCCGAATATCTCATTGGAAACAATGTTCAGCAGAATGAGATTCGCCACTATGAGGAGCATATTAACCGGTGCAAATATATCTGTGTTTTTGAATTTCATCTTATAATCTCCTCATCGTCTGCGCCGTGCCGCCATCACACGCGCTGCCAGAAACAGCGCCAGCGCGATCAGCGACAGGTAGTAGATTATGTCTCGAGTATCTATAACGCCTCGAGCGATATTCTGGAAATGATACTCGATTGCCAGATACTCCACGAAGGAAACCATCCAGTTCGGCAGCAGGAACAGCGTCTTGTCGAAGAGGAAAAAGGCGAACACGATAACCCAGCTTATGATGAACGCTACAACCTGGTTTACGGAGAGCGCTGAGCCGAAAGTGCCGATTGCCAGATAAGCCGCACCCATAAGCAGCAATCCCAAGTATCCGCACAGGGCTGAACCGATGTCCATGTCGCCTAATGATGCGACGGTGATGCCGTAAACCAGCGTCGGGATGATCATCGCCACCAACAGCGCCAGCGCTGCCAGATATTTACCGAGGATTATAGCAATATCCGGGATCGGCATCGTGACCAAAAGCTCCATTGTGCCGGTCTTGCGCTCCTCGGAAATGAGACGCATCGTAATCGCCGGTGTAAAAAACAGAAATGTGAAGGGGATTATTCCGAATATAACCCGCAGATCCGCCTGCCCCACTACGAAGAAGTTGGTTGTGAAGAACCAGCCGGTGAACAGGAGGAATACGGTGATTACCACGTACGCGATAGGTGAATCGAAATAAGCCCTAAGCTCACGTTTGAAAATTGTCCAGATGATTTGCATAAACTTACCGTAGTAATTTTTTACATGTTCTCTTGATCTTTATGCAAGGTTCCTATTGAACCTCGTAAAAGCATTATAGAAATAATACGTCAGACGATATCTGAATTAATCAGGAAGGATTCGGTTTCGAGTTTTCCATCGTCAGTTTATGGAACACATCCTCGAGGCTGCGAATCTCGCGCGACAATCCGATGATGACCCAACCGGCTTCCACGGCACTCCTGAAGACATCCTCGCGCGGGTCACTGCCGGCGGTGGCGGTTATGCGGAATGAACGTCCGCTGGCTTCACCCGGGAAGACCTCACGCACTTCATCGATGCCCTCGATCTTCGACAGCCGCTCCTCAACGCCGTTGGTTTTACCGATTATTTCGAGATTAATGGCAGACTTGCCTTCCAGGTCACGCTGCAGGTCTGCCAGTGAACTGTCGGCAACAATCCGACCATTGTGAATAATGATCGCACGGTCGCAGGTAGTCTGTACTTCAGAAAGTATGTGCGTTGAGTTGATGACGTTTTTCTATCGGCCTAGCTGATTGATCATGTTACTGATATAGACGACCTGGTTAGGATCGAGTCCGATGGTGGGTTCGTCGATTA
>CAYYHI010000111.1:0-10927 GCA_964471745.1 uncultured bacterium
CACCTGCGTAGAGGTGACAGCGGCTTTGAATCATTTTCAGACAGACTGTTCCGCTGGCATGACGACTTTACATGTATTTAGCTAATACGCCAAATTCCGCAACTAAGCAATAGATATGTTAACGGGCGAATTCAACCGACCTGAACTCGCGTATTATCGTGACCTTGATCTGCCCCGGATACTCAAGTTCCTCCTGGATTCGAGATGCAATATCCTGAGCCATCTGTTCAGCCTGCGCATCCGAAACCTTATCATGCTCGACTATGACCCGGATCTCACGCCCCGCCTGGAGAGCAAATGTCTTGGATACACCGGCGAAGGTATTTGCCAGCTCCTCGAGCTTCTCCAGTCGTTTGATATAGCCCTCGAGGCTGTCTCTACGGGCGCCGGGTCTAGCGCCGGAGATGGCATCCGCCGCTTGAACCAGGCAGGAAATCAAAGATGTGGCTTCTACGTCTTCATGATGCGAGGCAATAGCATTAAGGACAGTCTTGGACTCGCGGTAGCGTCGGGCGAGATCGACTCCCAATTCGGTATGCGTTCCCTCTGCATTGCGGTCGATAGCCTTACCGATGTCATGCAGTAGTCCGGCACGAGCGGCGAGTTTTGCGTCAAGTCCAAGTTCCACTGCCATCAGCGCAGCAAGACGGGCAACCTCAATCGAGTGTTTAAGCACATTCTGACCGTAACTGGTGCGGTAATGAAGCTTCCCGAGGTTGCGGACCAACTCGGGATGAAGTCCGTCTACACTGGCTTCCATAGCGGCTTCCTCACCGAGTTGAACGACCCTCTCCTCGAGTTCTTTTTCTGATTTCTTAACCACCTCCTCGATTCGAGCGGGATGAATTCGTCCGTCAGAAATCAACTGTTCGAGTGCCAGCCGGGCAACCTCTCTGCGGAAGGGATCGAAACCGGAAAGTGTTACTGCTTCCGGTGTATCATCGATGATAACTTCCACACCGGTGATTGACTCGAAAGTCCGGATGTTTCTGCCCTCTCTGCCAATAATGCGACCCTTGATCTCATCGTTTGGTATATTTACAACTGTAACGGTTGTCTCAGTTGAATGATCCGCTGCTGAACGCTGGATCGCCTGGACTATCAGTTCCTTGGCTTCACGGTTTGCCTGATACCTGGCTCTATCACGAATCTCCTTGATCTGCTCCACGGCATCCTGTTTGGCTCGGTCAACGAGTTCTTCGCGCAGTGTGCGTAAAGCATCATCACGACTCATCTCAGCCAGCTTTTCCAATTGCTTTGCAGCATTTTCCAGCTGTGTCTGTACCAGGGCTTTCTCAGATTCCAGTTTACTGGAAAGTTCGTTGAGTTCGCTATCACGCTGCTTCAGCTCGCGTATCTTGTGTTCGAAATCGTCGGATTTACGGTTTAGGGAACGCTCCTGTTCACGAACCTGACGTTCAAGACGATTAAGATCCGCTCGTTTTTTTTCATAATCGCCTTCGAGCTGTGTTTTAAGCCGCAGATGTTCTTCCCGTATATCCTGAAGTTTCTCTTTTTTTAGCTCATCAACGGATTTACGTGCATCTTCAAGTATTACTTTAGCTTGCTCTTCGGCGGATGCTTTGCGGAGCCGGTCTATTCTATCCTTGACAAACCAACCGACAAGAAAGAAGACAATTACTGATAGAGCGAAGCCAATTATATAAAGTATATGTATTGTATTCATAATCCCGGTGCAAATAAGAGAAACCCGCCCTGCCCGTTCCTTAATGAGAACCGATTACTTTACAGTTGGGTACTGCCCTGAACGTATCTGGCTTCCACTGCCTATCCTGACGGATAGAACCCCAATGAATTTCATTGGGAATGCGGCCTGCAATCAACGCTAAGCGACTAGCTCCCTCGGTTCTAACTGTTGGTTCTTATATTGGAACAGGCAACAAGGGCGGGTAAATCAATCTTTAAGTAAATGCCCTCGGTGATTATAGCGGTTAAACCTCGTTCATTCCCCGGTTAAGGTAGTCAGATATTTCGCGCGCCTTGGTCTCGAATTCGCTGAGAAGCTGGTCCCGCTCCTTCTGAAGCGTAAATAGCTCATCGGCGATATTCAAGGCTGCCAGAATCGCCAGACGGGTCGGTGAACTGATTGCAGTTTGCTCCTCGATTTGAACCATCCGTTCATCGACATAGCGCGCAACTTTTCTTATGTATTCTAAATCGCCGCGACCTCGAATCGGATACTCCTGACCGTAAATTGTCACTTTTACTGCTTTGCCTGAGTTATCCTTAACAGTCATCGGCTTTATTAACTTAGGGATTTAAAAAGGGCTATTTACCCGCTATTCCGACCGTGCGTTAATTCAGTTACGCCCTTGTTGGTCGGCTTCAGAATCCTTCCAACTTGACCAGCATATCGTTAACCTTGGACTTGATTCGCCCTTCTTTCTCCGGATCGCGGGCATTTTGACGAGCATCATCAAGTTCCTTCTTCAGTTTCTTATTAGACTGTTTCAATTCGGCAATTTCAGATTCCAACCCACTAACTCTTTTAACCAGTTCATCGCGTTCATTCCTTGTTGCGAGGAGTTGGTCGAGAAACTTGGTGATTTTGCGTTCCAGTTCATCGAAGCTCTGTAATTCCATGGTTTGTATCCTGGCCAATGTATTTATCAAGACCGCAGAACTGCGCCGACTTCCGCTTTAGCTGCTTTGACCATTCGATTTATCGAACTGTCAACCTCAGCATCGGACAAGGTCCGCTCAGCGCTGCGGAACGTAAGATGAAATGCTAACGACTTTTTCCCCTCTGGAATACCCTTACCGCTGAAAAGATCAAATAGTTCGATCTCAACAAGATGCCTGTCGCTGTTTTTCCAAAGTACGATCTCCAACTCCCCAGCCTGAAGCGATATATCGGTTAGAAATGCAAGGTCACGGTGAGCTGATGGGTAACGCGGCAATATCGTAAACTGCGGTATGGAACCTGCCAGACCTAACAGCTTAACACCGTCAAACTCAAAATACCAGCAGGGAACATCAACTTCGAAAGCCTGGCAGACCTTCGGATCCAAGCGTCCGAGCAACCCGATTTCCTGGTTGCTCTTATCATTTCCAACAATAATTTGACCGGAGTCGATCAGGTTTATTATATCATAAGCATTAAATTGCAAATTGTCAAGTGAAATCTTCACACCGAATTGTTCAATCAAGCCCTTTAGATCATAAATATTCATTGAACGGGTATCGTCAGACCAGGTTTCGGGACGGATATCCCCTGTCAGTAAGCCAGCCAGGCGTAATACCTCGGCAACTTCTCCGTCTTCCATCCAGAAGCATTTGCTCCACTCGAAGAGACGGATGTTTTTAAGTCCGGCGCTGAGACTGCGAGCTGTTGCGCGCAGCAGAGAAGGTGCGAGGTTTGTGCGCAGGTGTGACATGTCCTCGCTGAGCGGGTTCAACAGTTTCACAGGCTTTACTGAATTGGGAAATCTTTCGGTATCAGCATAAGGTACCAAAGACGGATTTATTGCTTCACTAAAACCCAATTCCACTAATGCCTGCTTGAACCTGTTGGTCAATTTGCGACGGTGTTCGCGAACCTCATCGTAAGTAAGTGGAACGTTTGAAGTTGCAGCGGAGTCTACTTTGTCATAACCGTATAGGCGAGCAACCTCTTCGATAAGATCGATCTCCCGCTCGAGGTCGTGACGCCAGGATGGTGTAGTGATCCCTATTGAATCGCCCACGGTAATCCCACAACCGAGCCGTTTCAGAAACAATACCATTTCATCAGTTGGGATATCGGTGGCGAGCAGGCTGTTCACGCGCTCTGGTCTCAGCCTGATGGATTTGGTTTCCCAGGGTTTGGGGTGGTTATCGACGATACCCTTCAATACTCTGCCACCAGCCAACTGCTGGATGAGGTGGGCGGCGCGGTCGACGGCAAACAGCGTCATTTCAGGATCGGCACCGCGCTCGAACCGGTAGGATGATTCGGTACTGATGCCGCGGTCGCGGGAGGTGATGCGAATCCCAACTGGTTCAAAGTAGGCGCACTCCAGCAGCACATCTTCGGTATCGTCCTTGATCTCACTGTTAAAGCCGCCCATGACACCGGCAATAGCAATGCCGCCCGATGGATCAGCAATAAGCAGGTCGCTATCTTCAAGGGTGTGTTCGATTTCATCAAGGGTGACGAATTTCTCGCCCTTCTCGGCTGTGCGAACGATTATCCTGCCATCGGTGATGAGATGATAGTCAAAGGCATGCAGCGGATGCCCCAACTCTAACAGAACATAATTAGTCACATCTACAACGTTAGAGATCGGTCTGACGCTGAGGTTTCTGAGCCGATCCTGAACCCAGAGCGGTGAAGGTGCGACCTTAACGCCGTTGACGATTCTGGCTGAATAACGAGGGCACTTGTCGGAAGCGAGTATTTCTATTGATATCTTATCCGATGCTGGTTCGTCAATTTCACTAAACTCAATCTCAGGCATTTTCAAGTCGATACCGGTGGCTGCTGATATCTCGCGAGCCATTCCCAGGTGCGACAGGCAGTCCGGACGGTTGATGGTCACTTCGACGTCGAATATCCAGTCGCGCTTGCCGATATAATCGGTCAGTGGCGCACCGATCCGGCAATCACCAGGCAGTACCAATATCCCTTGATGTTCATCGGAAATGCCGAGTTCTCGCTCGCTGCAGATCATACCGCGCGAAGTAACGCCTTTGAGTGTTCTTTCCTTTATCCTGAAGCCGCCCGCCAGCCTGGCGTCAACCAGCGCGACCGGTACGATCTGACCTTCGACGACGTTCGGCGCGCCGCAGACGATGCCGAGCGTTTCGCCCGTTCCGGCATCAACCTCGCAGAAGCTGAGATGATCGGTTTCCGGTACAGGCTTACAAGTCAGCACCTTGCCGACATACACCTGTGTCCACTCAGCTCCAACCTCGTCGATGCCTTCGACGTTCAGACCGATGTTGGTCATCAGTTCGGCTGTCTCTTCGGGCGAGTGTGGGAAGTCTACGAATTCTTTAAGCCAGTTGTAGGATGATTTCATTTGTTATTGATAATCGATTCATTTATCGTCAGGTCACACGCCGCTGTATTCAAGGTCTGAAATAATAAAACAGTGATTTACAGCGACGCAAGACCTAACTGAACAGAGGGACTAAATAATCTCGCTTGTTGCGTCAGGTCTTGATCCGTACCTGCTAATGAAAAAGAGTGGTAACAATAATTGCTCTTTCCAACAGAGTAGACCTCAAAATATCAAAGGCGGATTGTGACCTGACGGTTTATTCAACTCCAGTCCTTATAAACAGGCAATGAGCCAACGTTCTCTGTGAAATAATCAGAAGCACTCGACCAATACCAATCTTCAGGTTTACTAACTAATCCCGCTCTTACAGGATTATCGTGTATGTAATTCAGTTTAATCAATAATATCTTCAGATTAATAAGCGCTACTCTATCATACCGATTCTGCCAAAGAGAGTTCTGTTCTCTAAGATGCTTGAGGCTTTTCTGAGCGGTGAATTTCTTGAAATCACGCATAAAAGCTGAAAGCAATAAACCATCAATAAGAAGTATCATATGAATATGTGACGGCATGAATACATATCCTATCAACTTTGAATCAATATTCTTCAAACGGTTATTTATACTCTCAGCAAGCGCTTCATATACACCTTGTACTTCACCAAGTTTTTTATGGTGATGAAATACTGTGGTCACAAAGAAACATGAAGCAAAATCCTGGTTTTTTAGTCTTAAGCCCATTGAATCGTTCTTGTGGTTGAATCGCTTCTGATGACAACCGTCAGGTCACACGACGCTGTAGTCAAGGTCTAAAATAATAAAACAGTGATTTACAGCGACGCAAGACCTGACGGAACGGAAGGGATAAGGTGGCGGACAGGAATGTCCGCTCTCCCCAAGGATTATCCGAACTGTCCTAAAAACCTCAGATCGTTCTCATAAAACAACCGAATATCATCGACACCGTACTTGAGCATGGCAATCCGTTCTATACCCAGCCCGAACGCCCAGCCTGTGTATATTTCCGGATCGATGCCCACACCCTCCAAAACGTTCGGATCGACCATTCCTGAGCCGCCCATCTCCAGCCAACCGGTTTTTTTGCACACGCGGCAGCCTTTACCCTTGCAGAAAACGCAGGTCACGTCAACCTCAGCAGACGGCTCGGTGAACGGGAAGAAATGCGGGCGGAAACGTGTATTCGTGTCAGGTCCGAACACCGCGCGGTAAAACGCCAGCACCGTTCCCTTCAGGTCAGCCATCGTTACGCCCCTGTCAACATATAATCCCTCGACCTGCATGAAATAGGGCGAGTGAGATGCATCAGGTTTATCCTTGCGATAGGTCTTTCCGGGCGCGATGATCCGGATCGGCGGCTTCTGACGTTCCATGACCCTGATCTGCACCGGACTGGTCTCGGTTCGCAGCAACCACTCGAGAGGTTTTCCGCTGGGAACATCTAGGTAAAACGTGTCGGTAAGATCCCGCGCCGGATGCCAGTGCGGTGTGTTCAGGGCGTCAAAGTTGTAGTAAACAGTCTCTGTTTCCGGTCCTGTTTCCACTGCGAATCCCATACCGCGAAAGATATCGATGATCTCATCCATAATCAACGTCAAAGGATGCAATCCGCCACGGATATCCCTGCGACCCGGAAGCGTCAGGTCAATCTTATACTTTTTCTCGGTCGCTTTTCCTAATGTAATTTTAAGTTCATCCAGCTTTTCAGTGGTTTGAGCCTTGAGCTCGTTCAAAGCCTTCCCGAATGCACCCCGTTCCTTTGGATCGATGTCGCTCATCCGGTTAAACAAGGCTGAAATCACACCCTTCCGTCCGAGATAGGCGACCCGCAACTGTTCCAATGCTTCACTATCGTTCACTTTTATCGCTTCAGCGTCGAACTTCGTTCTGAGACCGTATATTTCGTCAATCAGGTTCATTTGTGGTTAATCCTTGTAGTCTCTCCACCATTCGATAGATTTTTTTGAAGCTCAAGCGAAGTGTACTTATCCCTTAAGTCTCTTAAACCTCCTGCCCAATTCTGTTTCAAGCGTCGATTTCTCCTTTCACTGTGTTTGGAAATCAGAATCTCCCAAAAATCTTCCAATTCTCGCTGGGCTTCAGGCGGGAGCTCTTTTATTTTCTCTTCAAGTTTCAGCATGATATACTTTCTAAAAGTACCGATCACAATAAAACAAAACGGGCGGAAGCCGCCCGTCTTTATATAGTTAATAAGCTGCTGACCGAGATTTACTATAAAGCGGCGCGAGCCTTCTCAGCCAGCACACTAAACGAGCCTGGGTCTTTGACAGCCAGATCGGCAAGCATCTTGCGGTCAATCTCCACGTTCAGCAAATCTAAACCGTGCATGAACTTGGAATAACTCAATCCGTGCTCGCGGCTGGCGGCATTGATTCGCATTATCCAGAGACGCCGGAAGTCACCGGGACGTTTGCGTCGATGAGCAAAGCTGTACATCCCTGCACGGTTGACAGCATCCCTCGCCGTCCTGATCAATCGACTGCGAGCACCGTAATAGCCCTTCGCTTGTTCGCGCAGTTTTTTTCGACGTCTATGTGAAGCAACTCGATTTCTAACTCTTGGCATTTTAACTCCTTAACCTAAAATCATATTCTTAACTCTACGCGCATCAACCTTGGATACCTGACCGGCGTGACGCAGTCGACGCTTCCTGTCGGGTGATTTACTGGTGAACTTGTGACTGGCAAATGAATGTTCACACTTTATCTTACCCTTGGAGGACAGCTTGAACCTCTTTTTCGCTGCCCGGTTCGATTTCATCTTGGGCATATCTAAGCTTCCCTTTTCCTGAAGTTAAACAGATAACAGTCTTAACTGATTATTGATGTAATGTAAATGTTCTTATTTCGTCATTCTGAACGAAGTGAAGAATCTCTAACAGCGGGTGAATGAAAACGAGATTCTTCACTTCGTTCAGAATGACAAAGTATTGGATTCAGTATTATGTTAATACACTCAAATAAATTATGGTATGAAAACTATATTTAGGAGACTTATTTCCTTTTAACGAGCACCATGGACAGATTATTGCGTCCTTCCATCTTTGTGCTTCCATCCAGAATTGCGATATCAGACAGCTCCTCAGACATCCGGGTTAGAACCTGCTCGGCAAGGTCTCGACGTGTAACCATTCGTCCGCGCATCATTACTATCGCCTTAACTCGATGACCGATCTCCAGAAAACGCCGTGCTGCTGATATTTTTACATTGAAATCGTGAATATCGATGTTGGGACTGAGCTGAATCCTCTTTATCTGTACGTTATGCTGCTTCTTACGAGCATCCTTCAACTTCTTGGTTTGTTCGTAACGGTACTTGCTGTAATCAATTACCTTACATACCGGTGGTTTAGCTGCAGGGGCTATCTCAACAAGGTCGAGTTCCTCTTCCTCTGCAATGGAGAGTGCCTTTTTAATATCGACAATCCCCACTTGTTTGCCGTCAGAACCGATCAAACGAACGTTATCGGCAGTTATCTCATCGTTCACACGAGGTGATTTTTCCTGATCTTTTCTCCATTGATTACGGCTTTGAAGGTTGTTTATAATTCCCCCTCCACACACTCGGTATGTGTGTTGAAAACATTAACAATAATGATATCAATACTCCTATTAGACTTCGATATGATCTTTATTCAGAGAACTACCCGCGAATCTCTGTTTTCATCCGGTCGATCAGATCATCGAGATTTAATGTTCCCTGATCACCCTGCCTGCGCATTCTTAACGAAACCTGCCCGTTCTCGGCTTCACGAGCGCCGATAATGAGCATGTAAGGTATTTTAGCGAGCTCGGCATCCCGTATCTTGCGACCGATCTTTTCCGCACGATAATCTATCCTGCAGCGTATTCCCTCAGAAACCAATCGATTGTAAACATTCTCGGAAGCTTCATGCTCCTTATCGGTGATTGGCGTTATCAACGCCTGCTCCGGCGCCAGCCACAGCGGAAAATCACCGGCATAATGCTCGATAAGGATGCCGATAAACCGTTCCATCGATCCCAAGATTGCCCGGTGAATCATTACAGGACGATGCGACTCGTTATCGGAACCGACATACTCCAGATTAAACCGTTGAGGGAAATTGAAGTCAATCTGAATCGTTCCGCACTGCCATCGTCGGTCAAGACAATCAAAGACGTGAAAGTCGATCTTCGGACCGTAGAATGCACCTTCACCTTCGTTTGTTTCAAATTCGATGTTAGAGGCTTTAAGCGCCTTGGTCAGATCGCTCTCAGCCCTGTCCCACATCTCATCGGTACCGATCCTGTCTGTGGGGCGTGTGGAAAGCTCAACCTCAATTTCGGTTAAACCGAAGCGGTTGTAAATTTCATAAACCAGGCTGATAACACCGCGTACTTCGTCGACCAACTGTCCCGGTGTGCAGAAGATATGTGCGTCATCCATGGTAAAACTTCGCACCCGAAACAGCCCATGCAGCGTGCCGGATTTCTCAAATCGGTGAATCGATCCGAGTTCCGCGACCCGCCAGGGCAGGTCTCGATAGCTGAACTGGCGTTCGGTATACATCAGCACAGTCCCCGGACAGTTCATGGGCTTCACCGCGAAATCAACATCATCAACCGTAGTGATGTACATATTATTTCGGTAATGATCCCAATGCCCGGATCGCTCCCACAATTCGCGAGAGAGGACTATCGGTGTACGAACTTCAACGTAACCGTGCTTGCGATGAGTTTCACGCCAGTAATCCTGAACAATGTTAAAAAGAACCAGACCCTTTTCATGCCAGAATGCGGTGCCCGGAGCCTCATGATGAAAGCTGAATAATCCCAACTGTCTGCCAATTAAGCGATGATCGCGCTTCTTTGCCTCCTCAAGCTTCTGCATGTGATTGCGCATCTGCTTGGCAGTCGGATAGGCGGTGCCGTAAATCCGCTGCAGCATCGGGTTGCGTTCATCACCCCGCCAGTAAGCGCCAGTGATTGAAAGCAGCTTGAAATGTTTAATCAACCCGGTCGAGGGCAGGTGCGGTCCGCGGCAAAGATCGGTAAATTCACCCTGCGAATAAGTCGATATCTGTTCGCTTAGACCTTCGATCAGCTCGAGTTTATAGGTTTCATTATCTTTGGTGAAGAGAACCTTTGCTTCCTCTGCAGACAGCTCGGAGCGTTTTATCGGCAGGTCTTCCTCGACTATCCTCATCATTTCTTTTTCGATGCGAGGCAGTTCATCCGCTGAAATCGGTTCACCGAAGTCGAAATCGTAATAGAACCCATCCTTGATTGCGGGACCGATGCCAAGCCTGGCGTGTGGAAAGAGCTTTTTTACCGCATGAGCCAGGACGTGTGAAGCGGAATGCCAGAACAGCTCCATTGCCCGGTCGGACTCAAGCCTTAGCAGTCTGTATTGACCGCTATAATAAACAGGATCCTCGAGACCGTACAGTCTGCCATCCGATTCTGCACCTATCACACCTTCGGGGGTATCAGTCAGCACTTTACGAAGCGGGATTCCGGTGCCTGTTTTGAAATCCCCGTATTCTTCTATTTTTATTTGAACGTGAACGTCCGGCACTTAAACCTTTATTTATCGCGTTGTGTTTGATAGAATTGTGGGCGTTACTGGAGTTGAACCAGTGACCTCTTGCATGTCACGCAAGCACTCTAACCAACTGAGCTAAACGCCCGCGATCGACAATCAGGAATCATGTATCAAGTATCAAGAATCATTAATCGTGCCGAGGGCCGGAATCGAACCGGCACGGTCCATTAGGACCGAGGGATTTTAAGTCCCTTGTGTCTACCTGTTCCACCACCCCGGCATCTCCAAGGATGAGGTATGAAGAATGAAGGATGAATAACTACATTGCTAAATGGTGGTGGTAAAGGAGTCACCCTATTCCAACGATAATACAATAAG
>CAYYHI010000112.1:0-10864 GCA_964471745.1 uncultured bacterium
ACTAATTACTGATATCGTGTGAAAGGTCTCGTTTCGTCATTCTGATAGTCCTCGTTTCTTCATTCTGAACGAGGTGAAGAATCTACGACAGCAGTGGAATGAAAACGAGGTTCTTCACTTTATTCAGAGTGACATTAGTGAATTTTGTTAATACTCTCATAAATCAGTTACTTATCTGTCAGCGAGGGGAAATCCGTTCAAGGTTTGCCAGTGCAATTTCATAGTCGATGCGTGCATTCAGAAGTACAGTGTGAGATCGTGTCAAATCAAGCTGGGCATCGAGGAGAGCACGCGAATCGACAAGCCCGCTTTCGAAACGTCCTTCGGTTATCTCATAGCTGCGCTGGGAAAGATCAAGCGCAGCTTCAGCAATCTGTATCCTGTCCGCAGCACGTCTGATCGATCTGAGCGCCTCTCTCAGTTCAGCCAGTAGTTCAGCTTTTTGGATCGTATAATTCACACGAGTCCGGGCGGCGTCAGCCTTCAGTCGTTCAATGCGTCCCCTGGTTGAACCGAATCCGAACAACGGCAACTGGAAATGAAGAATAAGCCCGATGTTCCTATCGTCCGGCTGGTTAAGCAGGTCCAGTTCATTATGACGATTTTCCAGGTCATAGTTAAGCTGAAGCGCAGCCTGGATCCGTTCAGTCCACATCGCAGCGCGAGTTTCGAGCTCCATCCGACGTAAACTGAGCTGCTGCTGTATCAGTTCGAGCCTTTCACCGGTTGTATCGACAGGGATCGATCCTTCCGATGACACTTGGCTGGGTGTCCAGTGCGTCAGGACAGGCATGTCCAGCGGAAGCCCCAATTCTGTCTTCAACCTGTCAGCGGCGGCTTCAACGGCTCCGACAGCCTGACGGTAGTCGCCCTCGCGACGAGCCAGGTCCACCTGTATCTGGAGAAGCTCAACCTCCGGGATTAATCCTGCCTGGAGTTTCCTCCGTGCCAGTTCCTCGGCGGATCGACCATAGTCTAAATCCCGACCGGAGATTTCCAAAGCCCAGGTTGCGGAAACGAGTCCGAAGAAAAGCTGCGTGGCGTTGTATTTTATACGTTTTACCTGTAGTTGGTAATCGTTCCGGCTGCGCTCCCAGGCAATTCGACCGATTTCGTGGCTCCTGCCCACCGGATTTCCCGCCAGGAGCGGCTGAACCAAGGAGACGCGCCGCCACAGGGAATATTCAGTCGTATCCTCACCGGAGCCGATCCTGTCGTCGAACCAAGTGTTTCGGTAAAGCCCCGTCGACAGGCTAAGATTGGCGCCCCATGGCAGATCCTGTTCAAGCTCTACACTGCCCCGCCAGCGTTGATCGCCCGATGAAACGCGTTTGAATTCATCGCGACCGGTGAGCGGATTATATGTAATTCTGTAGTCTACAGCCCTGCTCAAATCCGGCGCTTCACCCGACAGCTTCAGTTGGGGGAACCTTGTGGATGTAACTCCAAGCCAATCGCCGGCGGCAGCGAGCGAGTCCAGTCTTGCCACCTTCGAAGCCGGGCTCTTTTCAAGAGCGAGTGCAATACAATCATCGAGTGTCAGACTGAGTGTGTCAGCGGCGCTAACGCAGTCAGCTATTAAGAGAATATATAAAAAAATCAGCGACCACACAGGTATAGTGATCCTGAACACGCCATATAATTGAGAAAAAAGTCTATCGGTGCGAATCATTTATCACTGATTGAATAAGTTATTTAATTCAATTACTAATGGGTGCACACATTGAAACACGGGTTGAGCAAGGGGGCTTAAAGACAATCAACCCGTGCCACACAAAACAGAAAGTACATGACTGACTTGAAATATGGATTAAACTATTAATGGGTGCACATTAATAATATCCTGGTAATCCTACTCAAACCTGAGCGCCATAATCGGATCCAGCTTTGCTGCACGTTTTGCCGGCAGCCAACCAAAGATGATCCCCACTCCCATCGATACCCCGACCGCCACGAGAATCGCCCACCATGAAACAGCCGTCTCCCAACCGGCGTATAACGTAATTACGTGAGCAAGCAGAACGCCCAGAATGACTCCCACAATCCCGCCCGACACCGAGAGCAACACCGCTTCAACCAGGAACTGGCGGGCGATATCCGACTGCTTGGCGCCTACTGCCCGCCTGATGCCTATCTCACGCGTTCTTTCCAGCACAGACGCCAGCATTATGTTCATTATACCGATACCACCCACGAGGAGCGAAATAGACGCAATCGTGCCCATCACAATGTTGAAGATGCGCTGGGTTGCCTGGTGCTGTCTTAACAACTCTTCGGGAACCAGAACCTTGTAATCGGCAACGCCGCGGTGGCGCCGCTGCATAATACGCTCGATCAGGCTCGCATAATCCGACAGGAGCGTAGGTTTCTCAACCTGGACGACAATCCTTGTCAATTCGCTGCTCCCGATTGGTGGAGGTTTACGTTTCAAGGTCGCCTGCAAAGGAACATAAACGTCCATGTTTTCATCGCGAATTTCCACACCCCCGATTTCCCCCTTACCGACAGCACGACGTGCAATAACCCCGACCACGGTAAGCAGGTTATCCTGGACCCGTAGCTCCCTCCCTATCGGGCTTTCGAGCGGGAACAGCGACCGTCTTGCACCCCACCCCAGCACACAGACACGCTGATGGTCTTCCTCATCGCTCCAGTTGAGCAGCCTCCCGGAATATAACCGTCGCTGGTAGAGGTCGAAGTACTCCGGGGTCGTAGCAACAACACTCGACTCTATGCTTCTCCCCGCGACGGTAACTCTGGTTTCGTTCACTAAAACCGGCACTACCCTGACGGCATCCTGGATAACCGCAGCGAGCGCATGCGCATCCTTCAACGTCAAACCATGCGGGTTTTTATCCAACGAACTGAGTCGGACTTCGCTATCATCCGGGCGGTTATGGTCAATCAGGATGTTCGACGCTCCCATCAATTCGATCTGACGCAACGCCTCACGCCGAGCGCCTTCACCTATTGAAGCCATGCCGATCACCGCCGCCACACCAAAGATAACGCCCAATGCTGTCAGGAAACTGCGCAACCTATGCGCACGTAATCCGTCCCACGCGCTGCGTGTAAGTTCAATGCCACGCATACGAACTACCGCTGCCGCCGCTCAAACCGACGGACTCTTTGCTCGGGCTTTGCATCCCCGCCATTCGCGTTGGCTGTACCATCCGAATCCTTAACTACCGGAACCCTCTCTTCAGACGAAACACTCGGATCAACCAGCGCTACAACAGCATTTTCATCAAGTCCGGACTCAATAATCACGAAGTTGTCGTTACGCTCCCCGATGGAAACATTGCACGGCTTAAACCCGGATCCGGCTTTCTCCCAGACGATCTTCTTCCCATCCTTTACAAATACAGCCTCAATCGGCACCCACATTGTATCCGGTATTCTGTCAACGATTATGCGCGCTGAGGCGGACATTCCTGGTCGCAACAGTGGATCAGATTCCTTTATTCTGATATCCACATCGAAGACCCTGGCTTCCGACACACCCTCCTCAACGCTTGCCAAGACGGCTACATCAACCACTTCGCCGTGAAAAACAGGATCAGGATAGGCATCAAGTTTGACCTCGACCTCCTGCCCGACTTCAAGTCTGGAGATGTCAACTTCGCTGACCGACGTTTCAACCATCATCACCGACAGGTCAGGCAGCTCGATCAACGCCATGCCTCGCCAGGGCGTATCGCCGACTTTAAGCTTGGACATCTCACCACCTTTCCAGTACTCCTTGTATATCACCAAGCCGGGCGCCGGTGCGGTGATCCTCAGCCTGCCGAGGTCACTGTAGCTCTTCGATAGATCATTCTCCGCCTGCCTGATCTTCAACTCCAAAGAGCGAACATCCGCAGAATCGATCTGTCGCTGTGCGACTACCTGGTGGCGCGCTCGCTCCAGTGAAATTTCGGCTTGCTTAAGGCTTAACTTGCCCTCTTCAATCCTTTTATCGGCTTCGAACTTCATCTGTTCCAGCCGCAGTTCCGCCAACCGGTAACTGGCTTCAGCGTTCTCAACCGACGATTCAAGGCTCGCCATCTGAGATTCTATGGAAGCCAGCGTGCGGGTCAGGTTGGCGCGGGCGATGTCGAGATCAGCCAGCCGGTCGTCGATCACGCGTTTTAACTCGGTAGTATCGAACTGTATAAGTAAATCACCCTCCCTGACAAGTGTTCCTTCGAGAACGAGATCGATGATCTGGAGATTCGTACGCACCGGAGGCGAGGTCACCGTCACAGAGTTCTCAGCCCTCAACCGACCGGTTTCCTTGAGATCGATAACGAATTCACCGGTCTGAACACGAGCGGTGGGCAGATCCGACCCTCCTCCCGGTATCACAATCCAGACGACCAGAAAAATCGCTACGACGATGAGGGCAACCTTCAACCAGTTAGGCAGCGCCTGCAAATACCTGACAACCGTATTTGAACGTAAGCTCAAGCTGACTTCTCCTGTATCATGTTCCCCTTTATACCAACCTGTTCAAGGTGTTTCAGTATCCATTTCATCCACCTCTCCGAAGCATCGGGACCGGACTCTTCCAACCAGTCCACGCGCTTGTCAGCCCTGAACCAGGTGAGCTGACGCTTGGCAAACTGTCTGGTGGAAATGATGATCCGTTCCCTTATAGAATCCAAATCCACGTCACCTTTCAGAAGTACAACAATATCCTTATATCCGACGGCTTCCGTAACAGATAGTGGCATTTTATCAAGACCACCGTAACGTGCTTTAAGCGAGCGCACTTCATCCACCCAGCCGCCTTCCAGCATCTTATCAACTCTCTCGGCGATCAATCCGTGAAGTTCCGACCGTGGACGATCAAGTCCAAAAAACATTGGTTGACACCAGTCCTGACCGGTTTGCATATCATGCCAGGAGCTGAAGCTTCGACCGGTTGTCTCCCAAACCTCAAGGGCACGAATCAGACGCTTACGATCATTCGGACCCACCTTACCAGCGTATTCCGGATCAATCAGGCGTAACTCACCGATCGTTGCCTCCATACCTTGCTGGTCTATCCTCTGTTCGATCTCACGCCGCAACTGCGGATCGGACGGTGGAATCGGCGCCAGACCGTCCATCAGCGCCCGGATGTACAGCCCAGACCCACCGACGATGATCGGAATCCTGCCTCGCGTCAGGATTCCATCGATAACCTGCCGCGCCAACCGTGCGTATTCACCCGCTGACAACCTCACATGCGGCTCGAGCGTCCCGACCAGATGATGCGGAACCCGTTTCAGCTCTTCAGTTGATGGCGCTCCTGAGCCGATTGCCACTCCCCGGTAGATCTGACGCGAGTCAGCCGAGACGATCTCTCCGTCGACTGCCTCAGCCGTCAGAACCGCCATCGATGTCTTGCCTACTGCAGTAGGTCCGACGATTACGGGGATTTTGAATTTTGGATTTTGAATTCTTGTTTTTATAGTATAGACATTCTTTAGTTCTTTGATTTATTCGGTAATTCCAGATTTGTCATTCCAAACTTGATTTGGAATCCAGAGGCACTTACTTATAATAACTTTCAAAACAATAGCTTATGTACCTAAGGTTGTATAGGAGTCTGGATTCACACCTGCCAGTCTGTCTGAGAATACAAAATTGTCTCGGGATTCATCATTCCAACGGAAGTTGGAATCCAGAGAAGTTATTGCTATCATGGAGTATACTGGATTCCATCTTTCGATGGAATGATGAAGTTCGGTGCGTTTTTCACATTCTCGGACAGACTGCTGCGTGGGAATGACAAAACGAACTAATAATTGAATAATTCAAAGATCTCATTCTTGGCTGTCTACTGTTGAAAATTATTTAAGACGCCGACTGAAGTCGGCGCTCCCCATTATTCGGCGCTCCCCATTATAAGGAACGACAATCAGAATCTCACCTGCGAAACCACTTGTCTATTTCCCGCCGGTTAATCACGTGATAGATCGGTCTTCCATGCGGGCAGAATTCAGGATCTTCCGTCTGAAAAAGTTCATCTATCAATCGCTGCATCTGGGCAGTCTCTAACGGTTGACCGGCTTTTATCGCGCTGCGACAGGCAAAGGCGGCTGCCAGACAGTGACGTGGGTCGCTGCCGGTTGTTGCAGTATCCTTGAACTCGGCGATTATACCCAATAACAGGTCACGTTCGCTGGATATCTGGATACCCGCCGGAACAGCCAGTATTCTGAACTCCCTGGGGCCGATCGTTTCAAGCTCAAATCCCATCGCCCTAAGCAACGGAAGGGATTCCTCTACAATCGGTACATCCTCATGCGAAACCGTGAAAGAAACCGGAAACAGCAGTTGCTGGCTGGTCCAGGGTTCCTTCTCGATGGCTTTAAGCGCCCGTTCATATAGTATACGCTCATGCGCCACGTGTTGATCCACCAAAACCAGCCCGGTTTTCAACGGTGAAATTAAATACGTATCGAATACCTGCCAGATGGTAGGGCTGTCCTCGCCACCGTAAACCGGTGTTTCAAGCGTTCTATCGGATCTTCGGGATTCAGCGGTCACCGATTTCTCTGAAGCAGTACTTCCCTCAGTCCGCGTCCGGTCATGGGGAAACGGCAGAACAGGACCACGCGACGTTCCGGGCTCGCGTGACACTGGTACGAACGGGGTTAAATGAGCGGGTGCATCAACCGGAGATCGCTCGGATGTGATCTCCGAACGACGGGATACCGGTCTGTCCGCTCGATCCCGCGCAAACTCTCTGGGAGTTCTGTCTGCGCTTATCGCTCCCCTGACAGCCGCCCACAAACCTGAAAACACACCCTTTTCGTCGGCGAATTTGACCTCCTTTTTCGCCGGATGGACATTGATGTCAAAGCGGTCCGGTGGGGCTTCAAGCTGGATCACATATATGGGATGTCCGCCCGAAGTATAATAGGGTTCGCAGGCAGTATATACGGCACGGTTAAGGCGCGGACTGTTGATGGGGCGATTGTTTACAAACAGATACTGGTCGGAAGTACTGCGCTGAGCCAGCGATCCCGGTGAGATCCATCCCCGAACATTAAGCCAATCCCGCTGGTGATTTATCTGGATCATCTCCTCAGCAACGTCATCACCGAAAAGCCCGGCAAGCCTGTCCCGACCATCCCCCGCGGGAAGCTGGTAAAGCAGATCCTTGTTTCGGTAGAGCTCCCAAGAAACTGTCGGAAGCGCAAGTGCGAACTGCTTGAAAACACTGGCAATCCACTTGAATTCAGTAGAGTCCTGTCGCAGGAATTTACGCCGCGCCGGCACGTTATAGAACAGATGACCCACGGCGACTGAAGTACCTTCAGGAGCTGCAGTCGGTTCACACTTTTCAACCTTGCCGCCGGCGATTGTCAGCTCAGTACCGACCTCTTCGCCACGCGCCCGGCTCAGGATTGTCAACCGCGAAACTGCGGCAATCGACGGCAGCGCTTCGCCGCGAAAGCCGAAAGTGTTAAGGCTCTCCAAGTCTTCGAAACGGACAATCTTGCTGGTGGAATGCCGACCGACCGCCGTTGCCAGATCCGACCCGCTCATGCCGAAACCATCGTCTACAACCTTGATCAGGGTGCGACCGGCATCCTCGATGATAACGGTCATGCGGGTTGCTCCGGCGTCGAGCCCGTTTTCAATCAATTCCTTAACCACTGCAGCGGGACGTTCGACCACCTCACCGGCGGCGATTCTGTCTGCAACCGACTGAGACAGCGTGACTATCCTCCGGCGCTCATTGTTATCTTTCATCTTCTTTCGATCCCGGATGCAACACCAACGGCATCCTCGACCATGAGAAGCGGCGGCTTGGCGAAGGGTTTAATCCCGCCAAGAAAAACAATAAGCAGGGCGATAATGACAAACAAAACCATTGCCACCCAGGGTGTTCTGTTCCGCTCGTGAGGATCGTAGCTGGTGCAGCGGCGGAAATTGATGCGTTTCTCGTCTTCCGGTTTGTAATAGAAAGGACGGAAGTGGAATCGCCGCGGTTCAATTTTGTTGAGAAAAAATCCCAAAGTCCATACCTAAAATAAAGGCGCCTCACCTGTAAACAGGCTGAAAAACATCCTTGACAGTCCAAAGATAGGACTGAAAAAATATATCCCTGTATACCGCCCAAAGAAAAACAGACCGATAATTACTATCCACCCAAACCTCTCGAAGGTCTCCCATTTAGCGAGATGGTGCATCGGTAATAGTCCGCCGACTACTTTCGAGCCATCCAGCGGTGGGATAGGAATCAGATTGAAAAACGCCAGCATCAGGTTAATGTAAACTGTGAAGCTGAGCATAAGGTGCGGTATGGTACGATAGCCGACAATGCCGCTGTGGACCAGGAAGCTCTGCAAGACTCCGATGATAAGCGCCAGAACAATATTCGCTCCCGGTCCGGCGAGTGAAACCCAGATCATGTCGCGGCGAGGGTTGCGGAAATATGACGGATTGACCGGCACAGGCTTCGCCCAGCCGAAGTGAAACAGCAGCAGCGCCAGCGTTCCGACCAGGTCGAGATGCGCCAGTGGATTAAGGGTCAACCTGCCGTATTTCTTTGCTGTCGGGTCACCGAGCCGGAACGCGGTCAGACCGTGCGCATATTCATGAACGGTCAACGCCAACAGTATCGGCGGTACAAACAGGATTAATTGCGCGAAGTTCAAACTTAATTATCTTTCTATCCATTTAGAAATATCTAATCTTATAATATAGACTCAGCAAGTCCAATAGTCAAAGATTTTATACCACAGCCTCACTATATAATCAACATCGCATCGCCGTAGCTGTAAAAACGAAAGCCCTCGTCCAGAGCAGTCTGGTAAGCGAGATTGACCAGATCCCAGCCGATGAACGCCGCAACCAACTGCAGCAGCGTTGAATCCGGTCTGTGAAAGTTGGTGAGCAGGCGTTCGACAACCTTGAAATCATAAGGCGGATAGATGAACAGTTCCGCGACGCGCTCGCCGGATATGAGCGGTAATCCTTCATTTGCCGCATCTTCAAGCGCACGTACGACAGTTGTCCCCACCGCTGTCACGTTTCGTCCGGTCTGTTTGGCTATGTTGACTGCCTCGATGGTCGAAGTCGGAATAGAATATCTCTCCTCGTGCATTCGGTGAGCAGTTAGGTCATCGGTGCGAATCGGCAGAAACGTCCCCAGACCGACGTCCAGCAATAACCGCGCAATATCGCAGTTATTGGCTTTCAGATCGTCGAACAGTTCGGGGGTGAAGTGCAGTCCCGCGGTAGGCGCGGCGAGCGATCCGGCTTCCCGGGCATAAGTCGTCTGGTATCGCTGCACGTCGATAGCTTCCGGCTGCCTGTGAATATACGGCGGCAGCGGCATCTTTCCGTGACGTTCCAGCCAGGACATGAACGGCGCGTCATCCTGTCCGCATGACCATATCCCCCGCCACCTGCCTTCGGAGTCCTTTCCCAGCAATTGCAGCTCGGCGCTGTTCGGAAGGGAAATCTTTAACCCCGGTCGCAGACGTCTGCCCGGGCTGATCAAGGCGTAGACTTCACCCTTTAACCCAACCCGGGAACTGTCTGTCGTTAGAAACAGCAGTTCCACCCTGCCGCCGCCCGGACGCAGACCGTCCATGCGTACCGGCAGAACACGCGTCTCGTTGACCACGATGAGATCACCACCTACGTAATCGACCAGGCTGCGGAAAGTACCGACACTACCGACCCGACCATGCTGGCGATCCACAAGCAGCAGTTTTGATTCGTCGCGCAAATTGGCGGGATACTGGGCAGTTCGATCCTCCGGCACAACAACCCTGAACTCTTCAGGTATCCTGCTCATGCGATATTCTGCTTAATTGACAAACTATTCCTTGACTTCCTTAGTTGTATATAGTAAGATTACTACTCTGCTTGAAAATAATTTCGCATTCTGTAATATTTGTGTAGTTGTACAAGGGCGTGATAAATCAGCCCCTACGCGAAATTTTTTTCAAGCATTAGTATAACAGTTTAAGTAATCTATGATGAAAAGGCAATCTGTTCACAGTCAACAAATGCCGAAGACCAAACCCTAATGACAATCTATAATGAATAAATACACTTCGCCAGTATACTTCCTGTCGGACTGTCACCTGCCGCTGATAGTCAAGCCGGGGCAGGAATCGTGGACACCGACCGTGGTTAACTTTCTGCGCAAGAAAGCATCGCGCGCAAAGACGCTTTTCCTGGTCGGCGATATATTTGATTTCTGGTTTGAATGGAGGCATTCGATCCCGGGCGCGGCATTCCCCGTGCTTGTCGAGTTAAACAAATTCGCGCAGCAGGGCGTTGAAATAATATATATGGCGGGTAACCACGACGGTCATATCGGAAAATTTCTTGAAGACAAGGTCGGACTTACGACAACGCGTAAACCGATCGACGCTGAAATCGACGGCAGTAAATTTCATATCCTTCACGGTGATGGGATCGCTCAGGATGACCGGGGATACCGGATACTGCGTAGCTTAGTGCGCTGGAAACCGACCGAGGCGATTTATAAACTCATTCATCCCGATTTCGGCATCTGGTTCGCAAATAAAGTATCCAAGTACTCACGTGTCACAGGTGGCAACCGGAAAGCCGTCGGACTGAAACAATACCATGAATACGCCGAACGTAAACTGAACGAAGGATTTAACTACGTCATCATGGGTCACGTTCATGAATGCGCTGTTTTCGATCATAAGAACGGCGGTTATTACGCCATCGGCGATTGGATCGGCAAACACGGTTATGGTGTTTTCGAGAACGGTGAGATGACGCTGGAGTTCTTTAAGGATACATAATACCGTTGTTAAGAACGGTTTAGTACTGTTTTTTTTACTAATGGGTGCAGATTATAGTGAACACAAAGTAGATTCACCTTGTAGGAGGA
>CAYYHI010000113.1:0-10655 GCA_964471745.1 uncultured bacterium
TATGATACTTTTCCTAAGAAAATACAAATACTTCCAGATTCTCCTTATCGTATTAATCCTTTCGATTAACAGCCACGCAACGCCTCCACCCTCTTCCCTACCCTATGATCTTCATTGGTTGCAACCGTATGAAAAGACGGGAATTGCAGCAAATTATCAGATCGAAGATATAGAAGACGTTATCTTCAATGCCCGCCGTGACATCGATAACTACATCGGAGCTTTCCAGCGTATCTGCACATTCCTGGATTCCATGCAGGAACACAACGAGGATGATGAAAGTTACGGCGGATTGCACGAGGGTGAAGGTGACCGTGAATGGGGTATTATTGAGACCGACAATACACAGGAATCGATACGGGACTGGTGCCTCTACGCAGCCATCTTCGACGAACCTGAGACCTACCAAGGTAATGTTGAAGCTGCCTGGGAGTATTGCCACAACTTCCCTGCCTGGGAGGAGAGCGAGCCCGGTGAAATGTACGGTTTGCACAACAGCGGCTGGGGATTGATGGCTGAGATGGCTTACCGCGAGGCTTACGACGATGACGAACGTGAATACGGCTTGCGATGTGCTGAACATTTAGTTGAACATACGCCACAAATTGAAGTTGATATGGAGGATCATCTGATGCCGCTGGTCGCCGGTTGGGCAGCAGGAACTCTCTATGAATATGGTAATTATGAAAACAATGATGATTATCGGGAAGCCGCAATCGGAATTGCTGGTGAGGTTAAGAACTGGATCGATTGGGATGTAAACCGGCTTAACGCCAATGAGGAATGGGCACTCTGCGGTGGAACCGCAATGTGGGGAGTATTGACCACTTTAGGACAGATAGACTCCGCTGAAACATCAGATTGGGCTGTTGATATACTCGATCGAATGGACATTTTCGCCGGACATGGAAACTGGAATAACTCGATGAACATCTGGTATGCTCATGCCTGGGTTGCCGCCTGGCGTTTGACCGGTGATGACGAATATTTAGCCAATGTAATCACCATCGTTGACAGCCTTTTGGCGCAGGATGGCGACCGCGACGGCGGCATACCGGCAACCGGCGGTGATGGTGATGACTACGACCAGTCCTGGGTAACGGCTTACACCGGCTGGATGGGACTGAGTAATCTCTTCGAAGTTCTTCCCGATGTTAACGCTGAAGTCATTAGCCTTGTCGAACCGGCTCTCGAACGTCCCTGGCCCGTCGGTGAACCGCTGAGATTTTCGTTCTTATTGGATAACGCCGGAAGCCTCGAACAGATTGAGACGCCTTTCGCACTTAGAGGTGAATGGAATGCCGACTCAATTGTAACCTTAAACGGCTGGGATGATTACCGGTTGACGTTGTTGCCGGACTGGACGCCCGAAGATGACGGCGAGTTTGAATTTACAGCTTATACAGATCATGACGATGACGCTGACAGAAGTAATGATTCCCTGAGGTTTACACTCAACATCCTGCCGGTCGGAGTGATGAGAACTGGCACTTTCAACCCGGATGGTGAGAGTATAACATGTCATTTTGATTTTTATAATCTTGATCTTGATTCAAATGAAGTATTTCTCAGTTACACTACTGATGGTTTGGCTGAAAACCGTTTAATGATAGGAAATTATCGTATAGAAATGATACTGGATTTCCCTTACCCCCGCCGGACAATAGATGAATACGAAAAGACGGAAGAGCAACAGTCGTTGACGCTGACCTTTCATCATCCGCCTGTGCTCCTTGTTGACAGGGATACCGATACGACACATGCGCTATATTATGAGTATGCGCTTATCAGTAATAATCGAACATATTACCGTTGGTCGTCGGATACGTTCGGAACAATCGAGGAAAGAAGTGAAGGCTTTCATACATTGATTTACTTCACCGGCGACCGCGAGGATGAGACCATTTTACCGGAGGATCGGGACGAGATCGAAGCGCACCTTGAACGCGGCGGCAGACTGTTTATAACAGGTCAGAATCTGGCTGAAGATCTGGCTGAAGACCCATTCCTGGAAGATGTTCTTCATTGCCGTTCTCTATCGAACAGTATGGGACGAGGGGTGGTCGATGGTCTTGACGGGGACCCACTTATGGAAGGTATGTGGCTGCTACTGTTCGGCAACCAGGGAGCCAACAACCAGCAGTCGATTGACGGGATTACTCCTCTCGGTGAAGCGCTCGCCTGTGCAGAATATAGAGATAAACCTGACACCGCGGCAGTCATCAGGTGGGAGACTCAGTCTGGTGGTAAAGCTGTTTTCTTTGCTTTCGGGTTTGAGGGAATCAGCGGTGCTGGAAATACTACTGACCGCAATGAAATGATGGCAGCAATCCTCGACTGGTTCGACACACCACACGAGGCTCCACAGGTTTCGGATATCACCCTCCTCCCTACTGTGTTCAGCGCCACAGCCTTTCCCAATCCCACCAATGGCGGCGTTACGATAAGATTTAATTCATCGTTTCAGCGGTCGGTTGATATCGTGTTCTTCGATTTGAATGGCAGAATAGTCAGGCGATTGAACGGAATCAGGGGAAGTTCTGCTTTCTGGGACAGCTTGGATGATACGGGCAAAGCGGTTCCTTCCGGAACTTATTTCTTCGGCTGTTTCTGGAATGGAGCGATGTTTGGTAATAGTGTGGGCAGTATTACATTAATCAGATAACGCAGCCAGGATTTCCTGAATCCTATAAGGGTACTAAAAAGTGTGCTGCAGGGTGTCCTCACCCTGCAGCACAGTTCAAATTGTAACTATCAATCAATTTTGAACTTAAAGGACAGACTAACCCTCGCACGATAAGCGGTAACCTTACCGTTCTCTATCTTCAGGTCAAACTTGGTTATCTCGGCAATTCGCAGGTCCTGGAGGGTTTTACTGGCGGTTTCAATGGCGTTCCTGGCGGCTTCTTCCCAGGATATTTCGCTCGTTCCGATCAGTTCAATTACTTTGTAGACACTTTCGGACATAACATTACTCCTTTAGAATGTTTGGGGGTGAACTTGAATATAAGTGATAGTATCTGAAATCACAAGTGGGTTTAATAGATGATTCTCGGTTGATGGTTGCCAATTATCTATTTGAAACGCGGGTAACAAGTTACCCGTGCCACACATTTGGGAGGGCATACACACATTTCATAGAACTTGATCACTTGATTACTTGATTACTTGCTCACCTGTTTACTTGCTCCCTTGCTTCCTTCTTAGAACGTCTGACTTAAATCCCAGAAACCAAGCACTCCCTGGCAAGCCAGCGTAACAACTGCTCCAGCTATGCAGACGCCAACTGTAATACATACCAGTGCCGGTCCGAATCTTACACCAAACAGATGTGCGGCAACCGATCCCGTCCAGGCGCCGGTTACCGGCAGCGGAATCGCCACAAACAGGATCAGACCCAGCGCCTTATATCGTTCGACAACCTTGCCGCGGCGGTGTGTTCGAGCGAATAGCCATTGGAAAAACCTGTCCATCGGATACCAACGGCTTAAATATCTTTCTATGGGTCTAAGGAACAAGAGTATAAAGGGCACCGGCACGATATTTCCAATGATACTCCAGAGTACCGCATTCTGCCAGGTCATATCAAGCGCAAACGTAGCCCAGGGGATAGATCCACGCAGCTCGGTCACCGGCAGCGCCGCCAGACATGCGGTTATCGCCTCATTCGGCATTCCGGACAATAGCTCAGCGATACTTTCAGTCATCCTGCCAGCCGTCCTTTCCGATCAACGGAACAAACAGACATCCGCCGCGATTGATCACCTTCTGCTTACCAGCTTTCGATTTCATCACAAGCATTAATTCCTGCCGTATCTTTCCCCCTACCGGGACGACCATCCTCCCCCCTGCTCGCAGTTGCTTAAACAGAATCCCCGGTACTTCCGGCGCCGCAGCCGTAACCATAATACGGTTGAACGGCGCATACTCCTGCCAGCCAATTGTACCGTCATCAAGCTTGTACCGGATGTTTTTATAATCGAGCTTGTCAAGTCGGATATTAGCTTGATCCAGAAGGGTTTTAATCCGCTCGATGGTGAATACCTCGCGTCCCAACTCAGCCAGAATCGCGGTCTGGTAGCCGGATCCTGTGCCGATCTCAAGGACGGTCTGGTCGGCTTCCACTTCAAGCATCTCGGTCATCAATGCGACAATATATGGCTGGGAGATCGTCTGTCCCGAACCGATGAACAGCGGTCGATCGTCATAAGCAAAATCCTTCTCATCGTCGGGAACGAAGAGGTGCCGTTCGACCCGGCTCATCGCATCTAAGACACGCGTGCCAAGGATGCCCCGAGCCTTGAGCTGACGTTGGATCATTAAGGCTAATCTATCGTCAGTCGTCATATTTTAGGTTTCGATAAAAGAAAAAACTGATTATTACTCTGAAGAACTTTAAAGTGTCAATAAAACTATTTATCGAACTCGGCGCACCTTCATAGAGAGTTGGTATGTTAACTGCTCCCATACGCGCACCGGCTCGCGAAAGCTTCAACAGGAATTCAGTTTCAAAATCGTAACCTGTGCAATCGAATTTCAATCCTTTCAATAAGCTGCACCTTATCAGACGATAACCACTCTGGCTGTCCCCGATCTTCTGACCGGTTATAATCGACAACAACAGGCTTGTCCCCCAGTTCGAAAAGCGCCTTTCCCAAGGCATGCCGCCCATATTACGCTGCCTGGTTCCAATCGCGATATCATAGTCATTCTGCTTTGCCTGCTCAATGAAATCCGGCAGCATTGATGGATCGTGCTGCAGATCGCCATCGATCGTAATTACCCAATCGGCTCCCTGATTAAGAAGATAATCAAATCCAGTCTGCAGTGCAGCCCCTTTACCTCTATTATATGAGTGCAATAGCAGATTGACGCTTTTGGATGCAGCAATTTCGGCTGTTCGATCACGGGAACCATCGTCAATCACCACGATCATGCGAGCAGGAATATGTAAAACAGCTTGTTCCAGCAGCTTGCCTATGTACGGTTCGACGTTGTATGCTGGAATCAGCAGCCATACGTTCGGATGAGTCCTTGATTTTACATTACTTGGATTTATCATTAACTTAAATTTCGCAGTTAACCAAAGCAGTCACAAACTGTCATTCCCGCGAAGGCGGGAATCCAGAATAGAAGTTTAATTGTGACAGATTAAGAGCATTATAGAGTTTGCAATTCACGTTTACTCTTTTAAAAAGTCCTATGGAAGGATATCATCTTATTAAAAATATCCCACGATTGTGAAAAACGAAGGAAAATCTCAATCTGGATTCCCGCCTTCGCGGGAATGACAAGAGGAGACCAACTGCGAAACATAAGACACTAATTTGAGAACAGTTTAACAGGAAGAAGCGACAATTGCGGTATATACGTAATCAACCCAAGTATCAACAGTTGTATAACAAGGAATGGCAATGCCGCCCGGTAAAGCTTCAGAATCGGTTGTTTGAACCTGAAACTGGATATAAACAGGTTCAATCCTACAGGTGGCGTGCAGTATCCTATCTCCAAGTTTGCAAGGAATATGACGCCTAAATGGATAGGATGCACTCCATAATCAAGCGCCAGCGGCAGGATCAACGGCACCACGACCACCAGTGCGGAAAAGACGTCCATCAGGAAACCCACAAGGAGTAAAAACAGGTTCAACAAAAGCAGAAATGCGAGTCGGCTTTTAACAATTACTCTGATCCATCCCAACAACGTTGTGGGGACATCGGCGTATACGAGGAAGTTTGTCAATGCCAGTGCGGCGCCGAGGATTAGTAGAATTCCACCGATCAGTACGCTGCTTTCGGTCAGAACTCGCGGCAGGTCTCTTACAGGATGAATGTCCCGCTTAATGAAGCATTCAACGACAGTCAGGTAGGCGGCGGTAACAACTGCGGCTTCGGTAACGGTGAAAAAACCGGCGTAGATACCGCCGACCACGATAATAGGCAGGGGAATTTCCCATGCAGCTGATTTAACTGCCGGTAACAACCGGACCTTTTCAGCGCTGCTGCCGTTTCGAACACCGATACCCTTCCGGATGCTGAAAACAGCCATCCCTGTAACTAACAGCATTCCGGGTACAACACCGGCAATGAAAAGCTGGTCTATGGGGGTTTCGGATACTACACCGTAAAGAATAAGCGGCAGACTTGGTGGAAAGAGCAAGCCGATGCTGCCTGAAGCTGTGAGCAATCCCAGCGAGAATTTCTCTGTATACCCACCCTTCAACAATGCTGGTAACAGCAAGCCGCCCATGGCTACAATGGTAATTCCTGAAGCGCCGGTAAATGCTGTGAAAAGCGCCATAACCAGCAACGCAACCACAGCCAGTCCTCCTGGGAGGTCTCCCATGAGCGCACGCGCCAACCTGACCAGTCTCTCAGAAGCTCTACTTTCAGCCAAAAGATAACCGGCAAACGTAAACAACGGGATAGCAACCAGTGTCGGATTATTCGCCAAACGCAGCAGTTCGGCAAAGTAGAGGGCGGAATTAAGATCAGCGGATGCAAATCCCGCCATTGCCAGGCCTGAAAGTACAAGGAACAGCGGAAGCCCGGCAAGCGCCAGGAATAATAATGCGGCTAAGATGAAACTCAATGTACTCAAGCCCCTTTTGCGGGTCTTGTCATATCAGCAATCGGAATGAGGAAAAACAGCCCTATCAACCAGAAACAGGTTGGAATAATCAGCTCAACAATCCACACCGGCACAGGAGCCCCGAAGAGCAGGTTGTCAAATACCAGATCTGCACCCTTTTCGCTGGCAATAAAGCCTATTGATATATATCCGAGATAGATTGAACCGATACCGGCTATAATGCTCACCATGCGTCCGATTATAAGTCGTAAGCGTTTATTAAAGTAATGTTCTAAGAGATCAATTCGGATATGCCGATTCTCAACTGCTGCCATAACGCCGCCTAACAAACCTACCCAGAGGACGAGCTGTCTAAGCTGCTGGTCAGCCCAGGATATGCCAATGGAAAAAAACCAGCGCAGGATTACCTGAACCAAAGCCAGAACAACCATCCAGGCAAGCAGAACGGCAACCGACCATCCTACCAACCTCTTAATCCATTTCAGAAATCGGTGGACAACAGTCATTTCTCTGGTATACTTTCGGTATCGGAACGGTATTCAGTTAGGATATTGTACAGTTTTGAAAGTAATTCCTGAGAATATAGTTCTCCAACCAGTCTTTCATGGACACGCCGGCTGAGGTTGCGTATTTTATCCCTTTGTTCGTCAGTGGAATTAACTATAGTCAGACCTTCCTTGAGAAGTTGTTGATAGGCTTCTCGATTGTCTTTGCGTGACTTAATTATTAGTTCTCTCAGATGTCGTCTTGAAGTTTCGATCAGCATCGACTGCGTGTTCGATGATAGTGCATCGAAGGTTTTCTTGTCCAACAGAACCGCGCCGATTGAATTGGTAAAGGGAATGTCTGAAATGTATATCACCTTTGTGAACCATTGCAGAAGCAGGGCAGCCAGTGGTGAACAGTAAACGGCATTGATTAATCCGGTCTGCAGCGAGAGGTGAACATCTGTTATGGGCAGGGGAACAGGCGATTGCCCCAATTCAGCGAAATAGGCTCTTGCCAGCGGATCACCCTCCCACATCCAGGTTCTAAGTCCTTCCAGATCCTTTGGTTCAGCAACAGGTGATTGCGACAGAAAATAAATCCAACCTACGTCAGCCCATCCAAGCAGAATGAAACCGCGCTCAGCGAATTTGACGGCAAAGTCATCTGTCAATCTTTCCGTAACATAATCCAATTCCTTCTCATTATCAAACAGGTATGGCAGTTCAAGGATGCGCACTTCGGGCAGGATCTCGCCCAGACCAAAGCCGGTGAATCCCGCTCCGTTTATCTGTCCTAAACGCATCTTGCGGATAACATCTTTTTCGTCGCCCATCGACATGTTGGGGTAGAACTTGAAACCAACCTCTTCCCCACTCTTCTCACGTATTTCCTTATCAAGAGTGTGCATGGTTTCCATCCATGCCGAACCTTCCGGTGCAAGCGTGGCGAAGCGGATAAGCTTCATCGACCAGGCTGGATTTGAAATTATCGATATGATTAGTAATGATATTATTACAGTGAAGATATAATGATATTTACAGGAATTGTTCAAATTTACTCCATTTCCTTCCCTACTACTATTGTAGAGGGTGTCCCTTATTATATGGGAGTAGTAAGGAGGGGGGCTACCCTATTTAACTAAAAAAACTCGTCAACCCGCTCCAACAATTCTTCAGCCTTAACAGCAGCAATCCTATTCAGAAGACGTAGCTCATCCGGTTCGTTCGGTGAACCTTCCATCACCTCGTTTAGAAGCTTTACATACAGGTTTTTATCAAGCGTCTGGACGGCGTAATATCTTGCAAATAGCAGCTTTCCCCACAGAAAATGATCGCCATCCGCATCGAGTGCCCGCTCGAAGAACCCAAGCGCCTCCTGACTGCTTCCACCCATTAGGGGCGGCAAAGATGCATAGTAAGTGCCAAAGAACCATAGCGGTCCGGAATAGTAGAAGTGCGGTTCTCTTTCCAGAACCCACTCCATAAGCGAAGTCGCGCGGTGGGATTCAGCGAGTGAACTGGTCGATGTGCGTTCCAGGTTGATTCTCTGCAACCAGGCGACAGCCGTCCAGTATGCAGCAGGGATATCCTTTCTTTTAAGCTTCCTGACCGCTTCTCTGAATTGCATCAAGGTTAGATTATTGCTCGACAATTCCTTTACATTCAACGACAACGAAAGCATTCCATATTCCCTGCCTCGCTCATAAAACGTCCGGGCTCGTTCCGGTTCGCTGTTTTCGAGGAACATCATCGCATAACCGCTAAAGCCCTGTGCTGCCAATACTAATAATTGCCGGTCGTCAGGTCTTGTCCTTATCATGCCTTCGAGCAGTTTCAGGTCTGCTTCCAATCCGGTTCGAGCCAGATCCATGTCGGTTTCGGACAGGATTGAAAGAATCACATCGTTCATTATCGGTCTTGCTGCCCATACAACCATCTTGGATCTAAAGGAGCAACCGCTCAGTACCGCAATACAGGCTGCGGTCATTAACGGAACGATAAGTAATCTGAAGTTACAGTGATGCATTTAGGAAATTAAAGGAAAGGATCGAAGCTTTTTTCAAGTCCTATGGTACTGTTCGGTCCATGCCCCGGATGAATGATTGTATCATCAGGATATGCCAGCAGCTTGGAACGGATGCCTTCGATCTGTTTCAGATAGTTCTCATCGTTACTTGTCCCCCCGACTGATCCGGCAAACAGTACGTCTCCGGTGAAGATATGACCGTCTAAATACAGAACCAGCATATCATCGGTGTGCCCGGGAATATGATGAAACCTGCCGTTTAACTCACCAAGGTTGAAATCTTCCCCATCAACCGGATGCCTGACATTCTCGCCATAGCTATATTCTGAGGCAAAAAGTTCGATGTCGGGAAATGCTTCAAATACTTTACCGATGGCGTCAACGTGGTCACTATGCGCATGTGTGATGAGAATGTGCTTGACCAACAACTTGTTGTAATTAACCAGTTGTAAAAGCCTTTCGTCGAAACCGCCAGCGTCGATTATCATGGCTTGCCTGGTTTCCTGGCAGGCGATTAGATAGCTGTTTACCTCTTCTGAATTGATAAACAAGAAACGTTCGATTAACATTATCCTTCCGCTCAGATTGTTTTTAACTAACTGGGGAGACGAGCCCTGTCAAGAATCGCCTGATCCATATCGGCGCCGTCCAATCGGGCATCGTGAAAAGAAGCTGTCCGTAAAACCGCCCTCGTGAGATCAGCATTTGTGAAGTCAGCCATGTTAAAAAGCCCCGCAGTTAACCTGGCATAATGGAACCGGCTGTCCCTGAAAGATGTCGCCCGTGCACTGACGCCGATGAGATTTACACGGTCAAATGAAGAGTGTGAAGCCTGGGCGCCGTCAAGAATAGATCCACCCAAAACAGCGAATTCAAAATCCGCATGGCTCAGGATTGACCCCATCAGATTCGACCATGGTGCATGTAATTCTCGCGCATTGATCTTGGATAGATCGCTAAACGCGATGGTTGCGCCCTGCCAGTCGGTTTTACTAAGGTCAGCAGAACTCAAATTTGCATCTGTGAATACCAAACGTCGCGCCTTTGTGGCAGCAAGATCAGCGCCAATGAAGCTGGGTGTTTTACCGATGCAGTTATCCAGACAGGATCCCCTGAGATTCACCCGGTCAAATGATGTATAGTTAATGTGGCATCGTTTCAGTGAACTGTCCTGGAGATTCGCAGCGACAAAAATCACCTTATACAAGTCAGCACCTTCAAAGTTAGCCCCGGGTGCAATCATTCCGGCTAAGTTTAAATGACTCAGATCGGCGCCGACGAAGACCGCTGAAGTGTATTCCCTGCCTGTAGCGACATCCTGCTCGAGCTTTTTGCGGAAGCCATCCTTATCCTGAAGATGTTCCCAACAGCTGTCGTAGTTGTTTATGGCAGGCAGTCTACAACCAGGTTGACTACAGGTTTTAAGATTATCCATAAAGAAGTCCAGGAATCCTTGGATTGATTATCGTGATAAAATGATGTAAAAAGTATTACCCTAATCCAGCGATAACTTCCAGTAGTCATTCTGAACGAAGTGAAGAATCTGCAAC
>CAYYHI010000114.1:0-10642 GCA_964471745.1 uncultured bacterium
CCGACAACCCGCACCGTCCCGTGTCTCTTCCAGGAGAGCATCCGGTCGACATCCGACAAGGCGCGGTTTTCGGCATGTTCACGCACACCGCAGGTGTTGATGAGAATTATATCGGCTTCTTCACGTATTCCTGTAAGTCGGTATCCGTTACCGATCAATATACCTGCAACCAACTCGCTGTCATACTTGTTCATCTGACAACCGTAGGTGCGGATATACACACAAAGACCACCGGGAGAGTTATATTTCAAATTGTTACAAATATGGTTTCTAAGTCGAATGCAATCGCGGGAAACGAAGCATCGTACTGTAATTTACGGATATAATAAACGTGTAAATATATCCAAGCTTGACCGTAAAATCAAGGGATTTGCTTGATAATCAGTATGTTTGTAAGTATATACTCTGCCAGACGGCAAAATGTTTCCATCGGTAAAGACCACAAACCGATTTTTAAACTAACTTGATCACTTGATCATTTGCGCACTCTATTAATTGGGGCGGAAAATAATTGACAGTTTCAGGAGGACGGGTCTCCGTACCCGTCCAAACAAGTATCAGGCGTCTATAGAGAAGACGGGTACGGAGACCCGTCCTCCTGAAACTGTTTTTATGTATTATACCCGATGAAGAAAGTCAACGATATATATACACGCTTCCGTGAACATTGCGCCAAGAACGGGATCGTTCGTCCGGATGATCAGATTATCGTTGCATATTCGGGCGGTCCGGATTCGACCGTCCTGCTCGATCTCCTGTGGCGCTGGAGAAACGATGGCGGACGCTTCAAGCTGATTGCCGTTCACTATAACCATAAACTGCGACCGGAAGCCGACTCGGAACAACGGCACGTTGAAATAGAATGCGAAAAAAAGAATATCGAATGCGTAGTCGGCTGCGGGGATGTGGCTGGCGAGGCAAAACGATGCGGTGTCTCGCTGCATGTTGCCGCCAGGGAGATGCGTTATGATTTTCTGGTTGAAACTACGCTTAAACATCTTTCAAAGGTAAGCGGCGATGGTAGAGTGACCATCGCCACGGGGCATCACCGCGATGACCAGGCTGAAACCAGTCTAATGAGGCTGCTGAACGGATCCGGGGTCGAGGGAATAGCCGGTATCCGCAGATCGGAAGTATGGAAGGGACATAGCGATACCCCGATTATTCGTCCACTGCTTGACTTCAGTCGGGATGAAATCGAAGCCTACTGCAACCTGTGCAACCTGAATTATGTCATCGACGAAAGCAATCGGGACTTGACATACCCCCGCAACCGACTCAGGCATGAAATCATTCCGCTGTTAAAATTGCGCTTCGGCGATACCGTTGTGTCAGGGATTGTCCGTAGCGCCGAACTTTCGAGATTAACCGCCGATTTTCTCAGCGAAGCGGTTGATGAAGCTATAATAAAGACTGTAACTGATAGAAGTGATAGTGAGATAGTGCTTGATTACGGATGTTTCTCTTCGTATCTTATAATGTTAAGATTGAAAATTCTTCAACGAACTGTCCAGATGCTGGCGAGAACAGATCCACGCATCACGTTTGAGCGCTTCAGGGCGGTCGATGAATACCTTTCCAGCAGAGGAACCGGGATCGTCGAATTTGGCAGCGGTATCCGGGCAGCAGTGTGGAAAGGTAGGATATATATATATAGCTCCTTCGAATCGGACTGGAAGCGGCTGCTTTACCCCGATCAAACAGTTGAAATTCCCGGTTTCGGGCATATTGAAGCCATCCTGAAGTCGCGGGAGGATTGTCCACTTCCGCCACCGAACGGTGCGCAATACTGCGACTACAGCAAGATTGGACCGGGACCGTATACCGTGAGACTGTCCAGGAAGGGTGACCGTATCACCCCTTATGGCATGACCGGTCGACGAAAAGTAAGCGACATCCTCAGAGAAGGAGAAGTGCCGCCTCATCGTCGCGCATATCCTGTCATTGTTTCGGGTAATCAGATCGCCGCTGTACCACCGCTGCGCATGGCTGAGCCGTTTAAGATTACCGCCGCCACACAGCAGGTTGTAGTCTTCAGGATTCGTCGAGAGAAAAGCAAAGATCAGTTTTTACAGGTGTTTAATGGCTGATAAGAACCCTCCGTTATCTAACAATAAGAAGAACGGTGGGCAGAAGCAGCAGAAACGCAAGATCAATCCGGGTGATAAGTTTGACTGGCGCAAAGCCACTCGTACTCTTACGTTCTGGATATTGCTGGTTATCGGTTCGTGGATAGTGTTCCGTCAGATTAACCTGAATGAACAGTCAGAAACGAAGAAATCGTATTCGCAGTATCTTAAACTGCTTGATAGCGGGCAGATTAGCAGCGCCGAAATCGTCGAGCGTGAGTTTCACGGAGTGCTGGACGACGGCAGCAGCATTATTACTGTTCTACCGTTTATCGATTCTGATATGCTGGCTCAATGGGACAGCCTAAGAATTGATTACCAGTTTCGCGAGAAGACCACCAGTTGGTTTGGCTATCTAATTACCTCCATCCTTCCATGGGTCATCATAATAGCCATCTGGCTTTACATTATGCGCCGCATGCAGGGAGGCGGGCAGAGGGGTCTGTTTTCTTTCGGGAAGTCACGAGCCAAGCTGCAGATGGAGAACGCTCCGAAGGTTACTTTCAAGGATGTAGCGGGTGTAGATGAAGCCAAAGAGGAGCTCAAGGAGATAATCGCTTTCCTACGCGATCCGAAGAAATTCTCGCGGCTCGGAGGACGCCTCCCGAAAGGTGGTCTGCTGCTTGGTCCCCCCGGTACCGGCAAAACGCTGCTGGCTCGTGCGGTAGCGGGTGAAGCCGATGTGCCGTTCTTCTCCATGTCGGGCGCGGATTTCGTCGAGATGTTCGTCGGTGTCGGTGCGGCGCGCGTACGCGACCTGTTCGAACAGGGCAAGAAGAACGCACCGTGCATCATCTTTATTGACGAGATCGACGCCGTAGGTCGTCATCGCGGCGCCGGACTCGGCGGCGGTCACGACGAACGCGAACAGACCCTCAACCAGCTCCTGGTTGAGATGGACGGCTTTGAGAGCAATGAGGGCGTCATCCTCATTGCTGCAACGAACCGCCCTGATGTCCTTGATCCGGCGCTGACCCGTCCGGGCAGGTTTGACCGTCAGATCGTAGTCGACCGACCGGATGTTCGTGGCAGAGAAGGCATTCTGAACGTGCATTCACGCAACATTCCGCTGGCTCGCGACGTGAAGATGAATATCCTTGCCAAGGGAACCCCCGGTCTTGCCGGTGCCGATATCGCAAATATGGTCAATGAAGCCGCTCTGTTAGCCGCTCGTCGCGGAGCCAAAAAGGTCACCATGGCTGATTTCGAGGAAGCCAAGGACAAGATCATGATGGGCACCGAACGCAAGAGCATCCTCATCTCCGAAGAAGAGAAACGCCAGACAGCCTATCACGAAGCCGGACACGTGCTGGTTTCGAAACTGACTCCGGGCGCCGATCCGGTTCATAAGGTTACAATCATACCGCGCGGTCGAGCGCTGGGGCTGACGCACTACCTTCCGCTTGACGAGAAGCACAACTACTCGCGGTCCTACCTGACGCAGTCTTTGAACCATCTGCTCGGTGGTCGGGCTGCGGAAAAGCTGGTCTTCAACGAGCTTTCAACCGGCGCCGGTAACGATATCGAACGGGCAACGCAGATCGCACGCAAGATGGTCTGCGAATGGGGCATGTCCGACAAACTCGGTCCGGTAACTTACGGGCGGAAACAGGAGGAGATATTCCTCGGCAGGGATTTCGTTCAACAGCGGGACTTCAGCGAGAGAACCGCGCAGGATATCGACCAGGAGGTGAGAAGTATCGTCACTGAAGCGGAAAAGCGCGCTGAGGACATCCTGCGCAATAACAAAGACAAGCTTAAGGTGCTGGCGGAAGCATTGCTCGATAGGGAAATCCTCGACGGCGCAGAGATAGATCGTCTCATAAAAGGCGAGAAGCTGCCTCCTGTTCACACTCGCGCCCAGGAACGTAGAACCCGTCATAGACCTTCAAAAGGGCGCAAACCTCAACGGCATGAACCTGTACGCGCTGACCAAGATCGCAAGGAACCCATACGCAAGGACAAGGAACCCATACGCAAGGACAAGGAACCCATACGCAGGGACAAGGAACCCATACGCCGGAACAAGGAACCCATACGCAGGGACAAGGAACCCATACGCAGGGATAAGGAACCCGCACGTAAGGATAAGGATGACGCCCAGCCGTCCAGCCCGCGTAAATCACGCCGTCAATTCGCCCGCAGCTATGGTATCGCCAGCAGCCGCGACCGGGAAAACCAGCGTCCGAGACCTGCCGAACGGATCAAGATCACCCGATCCGTAGATGAGCCTCAAGGACAGGATGACCCGAGAACTAAATCCGAGAAGCCGCAACCCAAACGAGACACCAATCAACCTGCTGACAGCGCTAAAAAGACCGAGAGCAGAATTCCCCGGTTTCAATCGTATAGTCGAACCAGACCATCGAAAGGAAGCGACGATAGAGGTAAAGAAGAAGCGAGAAGGAAATCCTTCACAACTGAAACAAGTACCAATGCAGATTCACCGGCAGCGAAAAGCGATGACAAGCCCGGATACAAGTCCTTTGGTATAAAGAGGGATTCAGCCAAATCCATGGAAACTGAAACGAGCGTAACAGGTGAAGAGAAAACGGATAAACAGCCAAGTTTCACGCATAGGAAACCGGAACAGAAGAGTTTAGCTAATGATGCTGTTAAGACGCCGGAGATTCCCAGGGATAAAACGGTCGATGAGATAACAGAGCGTTTCAAAGATGCAGCCGGTGGATCGAAGTCAACAGAAAGGAATACATTATTGCCCAGATATGACGGTGCAGGCTTCGACGCACTCTGGAACAGAGGACGAAAATCCGACAGTCCACCAGATGTTCCTCATTCATCGGCTCCTTCAGACGATACTGATAGGGAAAAGACTGCACCTTCGGATGATAAAAGACTGGATAGCCATCCGGGCTCTGGATCAGACCTAAAGAAGAACGAAAAACCAACTACGGGAAGCGATGCCGATTGACCAGGAAAAGATAAAGCACGGGGTTCGACTCCTGCTTGAAGGTATAGGGGAAGATCCCGATCGCGATGGTCTGGCACGTACGCCTGATCGGATTGCCCGTATGTATGAGGATATCTTCGCTGGTGTGGGGATTGAACCGGGCGAAAAGATCTCACTATTCACCAGCGTGAACCACGACGAGATGATCGTGGTTAAAAATATTCCATTTTACTCGATGTGCGAACATCATCTGCTGCCGTTCTATGGCAGCGTTTCGATCGGTTATATCCCCGGCAATAACCAGGTTACCGGTTTTTCAAGTTTAGTCAGACTGGTTGAGGCTGTCTCAAAACGACCACAGGTTCAGGAACAGATGACCACAGACCTTGCGGATACAATAGTCAGCAGACTGAAGCCGCTCGGCGTGATCGTGATTATCAAGGCTCGGCATCTTTGCATATCGATGCAGGGCGTTAAGAAGGAGATGACAGAAGTTATCACTTCAGCCCAAAGGGGTTACCTGAGAAAGCAGATAACCCGACTGGAAGCATTTAATCTGATCAACGGCTGATGACCGGCGATCTGATCGCCTATTTGTCAGGCAACATCCCCGGCGGGATCTATCTGCTCCTGGTGGGGATTTTTGCGTTTGCCTTGATCTGGTGGCTAATCTGGTGGGGGACGAAGTTCTGGAGCATCGATCGCTTCTTCAAAATTCTGGCTCTGGGCTGGTTAGTAATCATTGGGATTTACTTTATCGCCTGGAAGAGCAGTCACCCTGCTCCACTGCCGATCCGGGTTGTTGTCGCTGCGGATGATTCCCCCAGTGCGCTTGGTAATTGGAGACTGACCGGTCTGGTTGATATAATCGAAAGGCGGCTCAGCGCTTCACCTGAGCATTTCGTTCTCCAGCACAAGAGTTTCACTCCACTTCTCACCAGGTACGGATACAGCGAGGATCGGATCGACAGCCTTGCCTATATCCTGAAAGCCCGCTGGTTGATTACGGTTATTCCCCACGATAGCAGCGTCGATCAGGGGATGTCAATCAAGGTCAAACGTCGCACTGATTCCGGATTTGAACTACTTAAAGAGCTGTCCTCCAATGGTTCCCGATTCAGCTTGGAAGCAGCAAGGACAGCCGGACAAGTGCTGCGTATGTTGGGTGATGACGCCCCGCCGTCGGGAAGATTCGGACTGCCGCCAGATCTGCCGGATGAGGCTTTTACGGACCTGTATACAGCGATGATTCTGCGTGAGACACAGGCTTACGACACCGCTGCGATTGTCTTAACAGCGCTGACGGAAGCCTATCCCGAATGGCACAGACCATACCAGGAGCTTGCTGTAACCCTCTTGGGATACAATTCCTCTTATCTCAAGGAGGCAATTCACAACGTTCTGATAACCGCGCTGGAGCTTGAGCCTTCCGATCCGGAGAGTTACATCCTTCTGGGTAGTTATTTCCTGCGCTTTCGTGACTGGATAGAGGCTGAGTCGGCGCTCAAGCTGGCACTTAACCTGACAGTGGATGATCCGCGTGTCTTTTATTACCTTTCGAGGCTGTGGAGAGGTCGTCTGAAAGATCTGCCTTACGGCGACAAGGATGAGTTGAAGTATCATACGCTTAAACTGGCGCCGGGTTATGAGACAGCTCGGTTGGCGCTGGCGGAGTCGTATCGCGAACAGCTTGACCGGCACACTTCGCTTGCGGTTCTAGGTGAGGGGCTGGCGCTTGATCCGCAGTCTGTGCCGCTGCTTCTGGCAAAGGCTGCCAACCTGGTCGAGATGGAGCACAATGACGACGCTGTGGCGACATGTGAGAAGATACTTGCGCTCAGACCGGGGCATACCAGCGCGCTGTATAACCTCGGAATTACACGAATCTACCAGGGACTGTATGACGAAGCCATCGCTCTGCTTGACAGCTCATACCGGAACGGCGGGACGGTGGAAAACCTCTACTATATCGGGGTTGCATACCAACGTAAGCGCGACTGGAGGAACGCGCTTCATTATTTCCAGATGCGTATGGTCCGCCCGCAGAATGCCAATGATCCCGTGTCGATCTCGGCGAGAGAACGTATCCAGAACCTACAGCGGTGGATTGCGGAGGAGGATAGTCTTGAAGGGGGGGAATGATATAAAGCGTCATGGTCACATTTAACGCATACCTGATCTTCATCCTCGCGGTAATCGTCGTCGGTTATCTCCTGGAGCTGATCGTGGAAGTCCTGAACTTGAAGCGGCTTTCACCAGCGCTACCTGCCGAGTTCGAGGGATACTACGACGTTGAGAAATATGCAGAATCCCAGCGATATACACGTGAAAAAACCGGCTTTGGTTTGTTGGTCAGCAGCTTTGATATGGTTCTGATAATCGTTTTCATCCTGATCGGAGGATTCAACTGGGTCGATGGGATCGCACGCAGCATCGGCTGGAGCGAAATCCCCACCGGACTTGTGTTCGCCGGTTTGCTGATGATCGGGATAAAGATTATTGGGGTGCCGTTTTCGATATACAGCACCTTTGTAATCGAGGAGAAGTATGGCTTCAATCGTACTACGGCGAAGACCTACGCGCTGGATTTTATAAAAGGTCTGCTGTTATCGGTTATCATCGGCATGCCACTCTTTGCGATGGTGCTCTGGTTCTTCGGGGAGACAGGCAGCTTAGCATGGCTATATGTCTGGATTGCCATAACAGTTGTCCAGATCTTCCTGATGTACATCGCGCCGGTTGTAATCATGCCGCTGTTCAACAAGTTCACACCGTTGGAAGAGGGAGAACTTAGAGATGTGATTGAAACCTATGCTAAGAAGCATAAGTTCAAGATGAAGGGTGTATATACAATGGACGGCTCGAAGCGCTCCACCAAATCGAACGCATTCTTCACCGGCTTTGGGAGATCCCGGCGCATAGCGCTGTTCGACACGCTGATAGAGAGGCATACCGTGGCTGAATTGCTGTCGGTTCTGGCGCACGAGATCGGGCACTACAAGCTGCACCATGTACCAAAACGCATCGTGAATGCAATCCTCAGCGCGGGCTTGATGCTCTTTATTCTCAGCTTTTTCATCAACAACGCCGGCTTGTTTGAAGCATTTGGGATGCAGGAGCTGTCAATATATGCCAGCCTGGTGTTTTTCTCATTCCTGTATTCACCGATTTCGATGGTAATCGGTATTGCTTCCAAGGTCATCGAACGAAGGCATGAATACCAGGCAGATGAATTTGCTGTCAGGACAACTGCTAACAAGGATAGTTTTATAACAGCTATGAAGAAACTCAGCGTTCACAACCTGTCAAACCTGACGCCACACCCGTTGAAGGTTTTCCTGGAGTACGATCATCCTCCGGTTCTTGACAGGATCGATGCGGTGAAGGCGTTGCCTATTGAAAATGTGTGCTCATAAGGGCGTTCAAATAACCACCCTAATCCAGCGATAACGTCCAAGTAGTCATTCTGAACGAAGTGAAGAATCTACAACTGGATATACATTTTGAGTTCAATTTTGAGATTCTTCACTTCGTTCAGAATGACATCGACAGAGAATCGCAATTATTTTAATTCAAAATGCTGATTAATTGTCGCTGGATTAGGCATAACCAACAAAATTGAGGGAAAATTGAAAAACAGCTTCGTTAAAATTCTAATCTGGTGCATCTGTGTAGGTCTTCTTACCGGATGCGCAAGTCAGCGTCAGTTAAAATACAAAATAACAGTTATTAAGCAGACCGGTGAGACATCCTACTTTGATAATTTAAGAAAAGCATCGGAAACAGGATCTGAAATCGATCTGCCTCAAGATCCTGTATTTATTTATATAGTCGGCACAGACACTGCGAAGTATAAAAAGATCTCGAAACAGAGGGCTTGGAAAGACACGAATCTCCAGGCTGCGGAAGCATTTGAAGCTTATGAGGACAGCCTTAATCGTTCGATTTTATCGGAAATAGTAACCGAAGAAGACATGGGAATCTGGAATAATGTGTTTAAGAATATCATAAATGCGCAATGGCGACAGGAAATTCATAATATGCTCGACACCTGTCTAACCGAAGTCGGCTGGGAGGTGGTCTGGGACAGGAATGGCGTTTACAGGTCGAATATCCTGGGCAAGTTCCACAGGAGAAATATCTCGGTTTACTGGGTGGATAAAATAAACCGGATACTGGACGCTCCCGATTTCAATCCGGCGTGGCGTAATAAGATAAAATCCACAATAACGTATCGTGAGGAATCGAGGCTGGCTGCCGATTACCTTAGTTGGTAACACCTCTTGTTGTCGATTACAGAAAGTTGACAGCAGGTAAATACGGACAACGTATTGTATGAGCGGTTTTCCTGGAACCAAGGGATGGATTGACCGTCTGGAATGTAACTGTGAGCGGTGCGATGGTGGGACATGGTATACGCTGATTGTATGTATGCTCTTTCGCCTGTGCCGATTTATCCAGATAACCATTCGTGAATTTCTCGACGACCGTTTGCTCCTTCGTGCAATGGCGCTCACGTTTGCCACGCTGCTTTCGATAATTCCCCTTCTCTTCATACTGTTCGGCATGTTTCGGATGTTCGGCGGCGGTGAGTGGTTCGTCGAGGTTCTTAGACCGGTGTTGATGCGCAACCTGGCGCCGGGCAGTGGTCCGGTGGTGGCTCAACGGATCGAAGAGCTGGTTGTAGTCGGAGGCGGACCGACGGTCAGCGGTATCGGTTTGTTATTTTTAGTGTTAGCGGTATATGGGATATTCACCGGCATCGAGAGCACTTTCAACCTGATCTGGGGTGCAAGTAGTAAGGCAGGAGCGCTCCGCCGTCTGCCACTTTACTGGGGACTGGTAACCATCATCCCGATTCTGGTCGTCAGCTCGCTCGCACTTACCACCTTCATAAAGGCTTTACCGCTTGTCCATCGAGCAGTTGAGACAGTCGGATTTGCCGATAATCTGATCAACCGCCTACTGCCCGGACTGATGGTTGTACTCAGCTTCTTTCTTCTTTATCGCTTTCTGCCGAATACCCGTGTGCGGACTCTTGCCGCTCTGGTCGGTGCAGTAACTGCGGGTGTATTATACGAAATAGTTAAATACATCTTCATCTTTTACACCCGCAAGCTGGTCCAGTACGACGTTATTTACGGATCGTTAGCGATCATTCCTTCGCTAATGGTTTGGGTCAATCTCAGTTGGATCATGGTACTGTTGGGTGTTGAGATCTGTTATGTAACGCAGCACTACAGTGTGTTGTTGAGCAAACGCAAACATGTTGAGTTTTCCCGTCCGCAGAAGGATTCCATAGCCTACTTGATACTTACTCAGATTACGCTCGCATTTCGCGGCAAGCGCAAACCGGTCACGGTCGATGAGTGGAGTCACCAATACGGAGTTCCCCCCGGGACAGTGTTGAAGGTGGTTGAACGCTTGAGGAGCGGCGGTATACTTGAGCGAACCGGATCGGGTGGCAGCGAAATCCTGTTGACGCGCGATCCGGATTATATCAAGGTGGGGGACATCGACAAGATATTGACCGGCGAAGCGCTTGAGGAGTGGGAGTGGCCCAATGAGGCATCCTGGCGCTGGTTGAGAGACTGGATGCGGC
>CAYYHI010000115.1:0-10623 GCA_964471745.1 uncultured bacterium
CAGCAGCAGTGGCGAATGCACCGTGAAAAGGTCAACCGGATCGACGACCGGATCGAGGGTGCGATTGGTCACAGCAAGAACCATTACGGACTTGAGCGGATCAAGTACTCTATCGAAAGTGGTGATGAGTTATGGGTGAGGTTAGGTCTGTTAGCAGCCAACCTTAAGACGGCAGCATCAAAGGCGTGATAATCGAAGAAAGAGGTTATCATACAAATGAGCAAGACTGTCTTCTCACTTTATCATCATAGCAAATTTTTCTAAGAACAGTTTTTTAGCTGACCCTATTTATTAATAATAGACCGGAGGACCACATTCCAGGATCTGCCAACATTAGGATGAGGGTAAATTTAGGAACATCAAATAATCTTCCGGGCGAGCTACCCAACCAAGAATGTGAAATAAAGAACAACATAATAGAGGGAGGTCAGCATGGGATCTCCTTCGAGTTTGTTGTATTAGGAGAAAACCGATCATAACCATCGAGTGTGGATGTTAGAAACAACATCCAATATTCCGCTGACAACTCAGGTGTGTGGATAGATGAATACTTTGTCAATCCAGGTCTGCGCTTTTACAACAATGTTTTTACGATAACGGTTCAATCGAGGAACCACCTAATCCTGAATCTGGCATCTGGATAAGTCCCAACTGCCCTAATGATGAAGGCGACTGGATACAGAACAACATCCTGGCGGGGAATGAGGATGTAGGGATTTGTAACTGGGCTGGTGGCAATCTAAATTTCGCAAATAACGGATTCGACGATAATGGCATTGATTTAGTGGGTTGCACCTCCATTCCTTCGGTAACTGAAGATCCTTTATTTGTCGATCCGCTTAACGGCGACTTTCATCTATATTGGGATTCACCGATGATCAACGCGGTCGATCGCTGACAATGACCAGACCATTATGTGCCGTTCATGATGGAAGGTGGAAGGATGCTATGGAAGAGTTCGATTATATTCACAATAACGGAAGAGACATGACTGAACGGACTTTAGCCCATATCCGTTACATGAAGATTGAGCTTCTTCTGGATCTCGACCGGATCAATTCATCAACTCAAAGAGAACGCGAGAAGGAAATAGACAGAATGCTCTACAGTCTGGATGAAATTGACAAAAAAGATTCAGCAATTCAACCCACGCAATTTGATCTGTTCAACGCCTATCCAAATCCCTTTAATTCGTCAGTAAGGCTTACTTATGAAATGAGTGAGGAGAAACAGGCGTCGCTTTGTATCTTCGACCTCTCTGGCAGACTGGTTGCTACGCCGGTCGATGGTGTTATTAAGGTCGGTGAACACAGTGTTAACTGGGACGCATCGAGCATGCCTTCCGGTATATATATGTGCCGTCTTTCCGCAGGCAGCAAGGTTAAGACCTCCAAACTTGCTTTGGTGAAATAAACTCGTTATATTCGGTCAAAGCAGTAGTTTGAATTGAGAATGGGGGCGGACATCCCGCCCCCATCCATAATGGAGGTCGAGACTATGAACCGAGCCAGATTGATACCAACAATCCTTTTCCTCATAGCAGGATTCGCAACAGCTTCCGATTCGCTGAACATCACCTTCGTGCACGAAATTCGTTACAGCGGCTATTACAAAGACCTCAAAGTTTCCGGGGACGAAGCATACTGTGCTAATGGCTACGGACTGGTTGTCCTGGACATATCAGACCCGGATAATCCCACCGAAATCAGCCATGTCCCCACTCCAGGCACTACAAGGTGTGTCAATATCAGGGACAACCTCTGCTTCCTGACCGACAGCGAAGCCGGATTGATGATCTTCAATATATCAAATCCTGAAAACCCTGAACTATTGGGAACTTGCGATGCACCTCGTTCCGCTTACTGGCTCTGGGTCGACGGGGATGTGGCGTATGTGACCAACGGCGACCATGTTAGTGAGACAAATGTGATATCGGTGGAAGATCCGACAGATCCGACCGCTATCACGATGTTCAGGAATCACGGTGGCGATAAAATAACTGTGCATAACGGTTATTGTTACATTGGAACCGGCCATGGTGTTTATGCCTGGGACATCAGCGATCCGGAACATCCCGAAGAAATTGGATTTTTTGAATACGATAGCCCCGATTACTCTGAAGATGGTCATGATTTGACGATTCATGATGGACATTTATTTGCAGACTGCTTAGCCGAGGTTCTTTCAATCGAACGTCCTGACAGTATGTATGTAGCAGGAAGATATGATGGTAACGGTGGCGGAGAATCCGTCACTTTTTCAGGGGATTTAGCATTTTGTTGGAATCGTGGTATACGCTTATACGATATAAGTGATCTGGGCAACATCAGGCGTCCTCAATATTCTCGGATAAGTCATGATGTGCCCAACTGGGATCACGATATTGGGGGTACGGGATCGGTGTATTGGGATGGATATGTTATCGGGTGTCTGGGTTACGTCGGCATCGACATATATGATGTGAGCAGAGCCGGCGAGGAACCGATGGAACTTGCTGGTTGCATTGGAGATCCATCTTATACAAGGGCAATATTAATTAACGGTGAATATTGCTATGCAGCCGGAAAGATCGGGAGGTTCTTCGTCTATTATATTGAGAATCCGCGTGGGCCTGAACTCGTCAGGGAGCTGAACTATTGGGAAGAAATGGAACGTTTTCAGGAACATTATTATTTCTACATGATGAAACAGAAAGACGATCTGCTTTTTGCGACAACAGCTCGGAATGATATACATATATACAACATAGAGAATCCCGCCGAACCGGAATTGCTCCATTCAATTGATATCTATCAAAGTTACGGTTTCGAAGCAAGCGGTCGATACTTATACGCAGCTTCAGAACGCTTAGGAGTATTAGTTTACGATATATCCGATCCTGCCAATCCTGACCAGGTTGAGACGGAGAACCCCTATTTTTTGACTTATGGCGCTGCAATAGCGGGTAGCTATCTGATCTCAACACATGAAAGGGATGGGATAGTTATCTGGGGACTTAGAAGAGGCGGGCAACTGATGCGACTGGCTGATTTGGAGATATCTAATAATGCAAAGGCTAGATCAATCGTGATAAGCGGAGACTATGCATACATCGCATGTAGTTCACCCCTTGGTATAGTGGTTGTTTCGATTGAAGATCCTGAACATCCTGTGGAAGTGAATTTCTTTGAAGATTTTAGCGCATCTCTGAACAACAGACTCTCAATTGTCGGTTCTTTTCTGTATATAGCAGATACAGACGAAGGCATTAAGATTTTCTCAATAGAGGATCCCGAGAGACCAGTTCTGACCGGTTCCATTAACACACCAGGCTTTGCATACGACGTCGCTGTTAAGGAAGGCTTGGCTTACGTGGCAGACAGGGACGATATAACGATCTACGACGTCAGCCGGGCAATGGGCGCCTGGTATCTTGGGCTGTCAGACGAGTCTCACGACTTCGGTGAAGTTTCGCTTGATTGCATTGCGGAATGGGAACTTACAATTCACAATTCGAGCGCTCTTGAACGTGAGATCACTGACATCATAATTGACAATGAAGTCTTTACCTGTTCTTTTGACACTTCTTTTATTCTCTCCGAAGCATCCGACACAACTCTCATCGTATTATTCACTCCGGTAATAGATACGACCTACACTGGTATTTTAGAGGTGGTCAGCGGCGATCATTCGTTACAGGTGTTATTATCCGGTCAGGGCATCAGAATCGATGCAGTTGCCGAAGAACCGGAAGTAGCGTATGACTTTGAGCTTCAGGGAGCCTATCCCAATCCATTCAATTCAACGACCAGTATCAGATACACCCTCGACCGGAACGCTCATGTCACATTGAGCATTTATGACCTCTCGGGACGCGAGGTGGTAAAGCTGGTGGATAATTATTTGAGTTCAGGTCCGCAGGAGGTTCGATTAGATGGTAAAGCATTGACGTCCGGAATTTACCTGTTAAGACTGGCAGTCGGCAATCAACGTGATGAGATAAAGATCATTTGTATAAAATAGATTAAGTAATATATCCAAATAGATACAAAATTTCAAAGGAGAGAAAAAGTATGAAGATCACAATTTTAGTATGTCTCTTTTACCTTCTATTGGCATCGTACCTCGAAGCCCGCATAATCAACGTTCCCGACGATTTCGAGACCATCCAGCTGGCGATCAACGCCTCAGATGATGGAGACACCGTTCTCGTTCAGCCGGATACGTATGTCGAAAATATATATTTCAGAGGAAGAGATATCGTCGTTGCAAGTCTCTTTTTGACCACCGGTGATGAGGATTATATCGAATCGACAATTATTGATGGAGATGAGAGTGGCAGTGTGGTTACTTTTGGAAATGAAGAAACAGAAGAGGCTGCAATAATCGGTTTTACAATCCGGAATGGAAGTGCAGAAAATGGCGGTGGAGTTTATTGCTATAATGCCAACCCTACTATAAGTAACTGTGTCATTACCGATAACAGCGCTAGCAGATTTCCCGGGGGAGGTGGAGGGATTTATTGCCTTGAAGCCGATCCGATAATTACATGTTGCATAATCAGAAACAATGAATCGAGATCATGTGGAGGGGGTTTCTATTTCAGTGAATCCAACCCTGTTATAGATTACTGTGTTATTTCTGGCAATACAGCCGTGCATGCTTCGGTATTTGAGGCATATCTTAACTCAAATATAATATTTACAAACTGCACAATAACCGGCAATTCAGACGAAAGACCTGCTTGGTGTTATTTCTATGGCAACGTTAATTGTTTTTTCAATAATTGCATTATCTGGGATAACGTTCAGGATGAAGCATTGCTTGTTACGGGGTTCATATCATTTACGTTCACGGATTATGAGGGTGGAAGACACAATATTGACGACCCGTATAACCGGATGCAATGGGGCGAAGGTAACATCGACGAAGATCCTTTGTTTGTCAACGCCGACGAAGGCGACTATCACCTGACCGAGGACTCCCCCTGTATCGATGCCGGTGATCCAGAATCCCCAGAAGACCTTGACGACACACGAGTGGATATGGGAGCTTATCCTTTCCTTCGGTTCTTCGCTGTTCTGCAAGGGTTTGTACGTAACCTGGAGAATAATAGCCCATTAGCAGAAGCCACCGTCACCACCTCGCACGGTTTCAGCACCCAAACTGATGGAGACGGTTTCTGGCAAATTGATTCCATATTATCAGGAGTTTTTAATCTATCAGCCAGCAAGACCGGTTATATCGATTCGACCTTAATTGATTTTCAGATCGAACCCGCCGACACTTTGGAAGTTATTTTTCAACTAAAGCACCCTGAATTTACACCTTCAATAGAGGAACTTGAAGCCGAACTTGAATTAGGTGATTCAACACGCCTTGATTTCACCGTACGTAACAATGGCAACGGGTCGTTGACCTGGTCTGTCGAACGGCGAATGCGCGGGGCTGTGGAACCCTGGGAAATCATTCGTTCTTATCAGTTCGGTCAGGAAGTAAATGACAGTGAGCTCAGGACAGTTGCTTTTATCAACGATCAGTTCTGGATTACCAACTGCTATAATGTGGTCTACATTTTCAATCGCGAAGGACAGCTTGTAAACGAACCCCGTAATTTAGGGCATGTCCTGGGTTGGGACGGCGAATTTATCTGGATGGTACGTTCTCAAAATGTTTTCTCGATGGATCTCGATGGCGAGATAAACGAGAGTTGGCGTTTGCCGTTTGAGGTTATTGATGGGATCTGGGATGGTGACAGGAATCTCTTTTGGATTGCCGGAGAAAACCTCGATTACATCTCTGGTTATGACAGAGACGGCAATTCAGTAGAGCGCTTGGAATGTCAGGAATATACTGTTCGTGGCTTGTCTTACTGGTCGAATGATCCGGATGATTATCAGTTGTATATCTCTTACAGGGATCACCAATTAAGTCGATATCTTATTTATAGAATGGACCCGGATTCGAACGACGAACTGCTGCTGCGCGAACTCGTTCTTGAAGGTTATGGCATTCTAAGGGGTTCATTTATCAGCGGTGAATACGATCCATATAGATGGGTTTTTATGTCAATTATAAATGTTTCCCCCGATGGGGGTGGTGACCGACTTGACGTTTGGCAGCTTGTCGATCGGACAGACTGGATGGAGCTTGAGCCTACCCAAGGCACCATCGATCCGAACAATTCAGAGGAATTTACGCTGACTTTGACAACTGTAGGGATTGATACTGGATTCTATGAAGGAGAACTGGTCTTCAAGCACAATAATACCGGAGGGGAGACCTGTTTACCTGTAAACCTGACCGTTGTTCTACCCAACGTAGTTATCACCGAGGAAGCCGCATATCCTGCCGAGTTTAACATAATTGGAGCATATCCCAATCCCTTCAATTCGACGACCAGTATTGCTTACAGCCTTCCTGCACCGGAACGGGTTACTATAAAGATATTCGATCTCGCAGGACGGGAAGTTGCTATGCTGTATGAAGGTGTATCAAATCCAGGTATTCACACACATTCATGGGACGCTTCGGGATTGCCGTCGGGGCTTTACATCTGCCGGATGGAGATGGGTGAAAAGGTCGCAAGTATCAAGCTGGCGATGATGAGATAAGTTCTCAATAACCTGATGATAAAGGGGAGTGGCTTTCGGGTCACTCCCTTTTTCTCGTCGATTACCGAAGTCTACAGTGATGCAGAAAGCTTTAAATTAAGGAGTTATATTAAATTTCCTTTATTTGAAATCCTAAGAAGCGATAAAAATTTTCCAAAAAAAATCTTGACCCTGGGTCTTTCGGATCCTTTTTTTTAAGGGTACTTTTCCTCTCATAAGGTCTGAGCCGAGTCTCTAACCCCCATACCGATCTGACAGGGGGGGTTGTTGAAAGCATTCTTTTTTCTGTACAATCCTCCCACTAAGAATACAGATGATTGTTAAACCCTTTGCTGGTACTGGTTTCAGTTCTTACTATAGTTGATTGAGTTGCACATTTAAACCGTTCGAGCAAACCCATCATCGCTGTTTCACAAAGAGTGATGAAAAACATGAAGTTAATAATCTTACCTGCCAGACTATGGATGATTTGTTTTGCTGATTTTCCTTCTTGTATTGTAGGATAATCCTTTCGTTCGAATATGGGATGATCATCATCGTCCCGAAGCCTGTAACAGGTATGTGATAAGCGTGGACGATAAAATCAAGGGAGGGTGGTGTTGGTGGTGGTTGTGTAAGCACATGCATTATGCTCCGTGATATATCCACAACTTAAATGACACTTGTTTTCAGCGTTGGGGGGGGGTGTTTTACCGTAACACCGTAACGCACCGTAACAGCTGCAAGCCTTATCCACACTGGGTTTGTTACACTGATACGGTTGTTACACCAGTTTCCGCAACTTTCACCTATATCCCCTTACGAGGGGAAGTTACTGAAAGTGCCGTAACAACCGTTACACCGTAACATTTGTTAACAGACCCAATGAACACGATAGCCATCATTTATCTTCACACCTGCCCATCCACGTGATACATTCCCGTTTTCACGCTTTGAAATTGGAATGCAGCCCAATGAACGCAATCGATTAAGTAAAGGTTTGTTGTTGTCAAGCTTTGCTTCACCAGAATTATTTGCCCACAAATGATAAGCATTGTACAGTCTGATTGTGCTTTCCCAGGACTTAATGTCGTTAGGATTAATTACACAAGCATCCTTAAAAAATGCACGAAGCGGATCGACTTCGCTGCGATAGGCTTCTGTGCTTTGAATTACCTTTTCAGGAACCTTCAAACCGTCTTTCTGCCACTTCATACAGCCATCAACAACCCACGCCAGGATAGCAGAACCTGCTTCAGGATCACGCAACATCTTCTTCACATTCTTGTCCTGTTTTTCTTTGGGTATTGAATGTTCAAACGGTATTCGTAGTATCCTGCGCCACATCGCATCATCATCTGGATCAACATCAGGGGCATCATTAGCAACCAGCCATAGAGCGAATGTTGGCTTGAATTCAAACGCTTCATGGTAAAGGAACCGACTTGTGACGGTATCACCGCCGGTTATCATTTTAATTAATCCTTCAGCTAGGCGCTTGCCTTTATCAACTTCAATGGATATTACTATTCGCGATCCAGCAAGCCTGGCTATGTCATTTCTGGCACCACCACTGAAAGTTCGTTTCAAGAAGGCTTCAAAATCAGCTGTTTTCGTGTAATCGCCCAGTGCTGTTTTTACTGCTTCGATGAAGGTGCTTTTACCTGATGCTGTAGGTCCGTGAATGAAGAATAATACTTCTTCTGAAGTATCGCCCGTTATCGAATATCCAACTGCACGTTGCAGGAATTCCTTCATCTTATTATCATTGCCAGTCCAATCCAACAACACACCCTCCCACAAATTAGATTTGTAATCTAATCCCTTCCATTCGACAGGGATTATCTTTGTTATCAGGTTTTCGCGTCTGTGTGGAAGTAATTTCCCGCTTTCAAGGTCAAGTGTGCCGTTTTGACAGTTAATAAGGTATGGATCGGTATCCAGTTCTTCTGTTCTGATCGGTATACCTGGTTCAGATTGTGCTAATTCGATCATCGCCTTGATGCGTTTTTCATTTTCTGATTTTATTGCCCACTGCACGGTTTCCCTGCGGCGGTCATCATTATCGGTTCGTTGGGCTTCAGTATAGATTGAACGCACTGTAGCTTTGGCTAACCGTGTTATTTCGCCAGTATCATCTTCAACCCAACGCTTGCCACACCACACAAACCAGGGCAGCTGTTTGTGCGTTAAATTTCCGCATAGAGATTTCCTTCCTTTTAATTAAACGAAATTTAGAAGGTCTGTTGTCTTTGGAATTTGTCGGGAGTATGGGGTCTTTGGTAGGGCTGTCGTTAGTATGGGGTCTTTAGTCGCTAAGTAATTATAATATAAACAGAACCAATATTTCAAGTCTTCAACGGAATTTTTTAACATTTTATAAAAATTTCCAGTTATTTATAATGGTCGCCTGTTAATGCCTTAAAAAGATAATACGAATTGTTTGAATTGTTTGTTGGTGATTATTACAGTGAAAATATAGAGTTGCGACAATATTTAATCTTCATCAGGCTCCAGCATTTGGACAGCCCTCTGCAGGTGATCGGGTGCCAAGTGAGCATATTTTATCGTCATCTCGATTGAGGAGTGCCCCAGAAGCTTTGAAACGGTTTCTAAACCTATACCATTCATGACGAGGTGTGATGCGAATGTATGACGGAATTTGTGAATATCACCTTCTAATCCTAACCTCTTGAGTGCTCCTTTAAGTCCATTGTACATTCTATTCTGATTGATTTTCCCACCACTTTTTCCCTTGAAAACAAAGTCATGCTTATCAGACCTGCTCTGCTTTCTGATGATCTCAACAGTATGGGTATTCAGTGGAATAATCCTTCGTTGGTTGGTCTTTGGAACCCAATCCCCCTTTGCTTGTATCTTAATGGTTGGCTCTTCCTTATTCATATCAACATCATCCCATGTCAGATGGATAAGCTCTCCTTTTCGCAGCCCAGTAAGATAAAGGAATTCAAAGGCATCCCGCCAATGTGGTTGATAGCTCGGGTTCGCCGAAATATCGAGCCATCATTTCTTCATATACCCTGTTTGCCTCTTTCTGAGCCTCATCCTTCCTGTGTGCAACGACCCTTTGAATGCGTCTTCCCTTCCAAGAATCAAAGTAATTAATGCCTGTTGAAAAACTCATTGAAATCGTTACCAATCCGCTGGCAGACGCCCTCGTCTGCCAGTAACAATCTTGCGTATCAAGTACTTATCTGGCAGACGAGGGCGTCTGCCAGCGGGCAATCGGACATTTTCAACAGGAACTAATTAATTCGATAAGCAATTTTCCCGCTGGGATTCTTAATTCTGCTTAAGGTTGGAAATCTTGGTTTTTTCATCTTTAACCGCTGTTTGTTTAAGAGGTATATTCTGAGATTTGGTACATATTTGGTATATTATCTTACAATAAAAAACCCACAAACAGCAAAATCAAGTGTTTGTGGGTTTATTGTGGAGACGCCGGGAATCGAACCCGGGTCCGGTGACGCGTTTCAAGAACCATCTACGGGCGTAGTTGACCTATTTAAATCTCGGTGAATAACCGCGGAACAACACGCTGAATACCCACCCAGTCACCTGAAGTCCCACCACCCGTGCAGTGACGAAACGGGCAGCCCGACTGTCTTAATGAAGCCTCGAAGAGACAACAGCCAATCATGTTCGAGACTTACCGCTTACTCTAATTAAGCGGCGAGTGCGTATGAGTAATCATTGGCACTTAAGTAAGTTATGGAGTTTTTACGAGGGCACCATAATCCCCGACCCGCAGGTTCAAGCTCCTGCCTGTCCCCGTCGAAACCAATCGTCCCCGATTGAATGAAGTCAATCAATTCAAGTATAAGATAATGAAAAAAAGCTTACATATCAATAAGTTGGATTTACAAAAGGTATCTTTATGTTAATTTTCTTTCTGAATAAAGGTTTCCATAAACCTTAGGATTGAACGTGTTTCTACAAAAGGAAACCTGGGCTGCTGGTTGTCAACTTTCACATGAGAGTATTAACAAAATACTGAATCCAATACATTGTCATTCTGAACGAAGTGAAG
>CAYYHI010000116.1:0-5648 GCA_964471745.1 uncultured bacterium
GGAAGGTGGTTTGTCTGCCTTAGGATTTTTTACCACTAAGACACCAAGACACAAATTTTTAGGTAACCCATCTTAATAACCTGTTCAATTTTCTGAGTGCATTATTGTAGCCGCCTGTTCACGCTGTTGCAGATGATTAGCGGGTAAGACATGTCCATTCATCTTCTTGTGCATTTTCTCAGCCTGTAACATAAAAATCTCGATCTTGGACTGGATTATCTGTGGGAATGCGTTACCGTCCGTCTCCAAGTGCAGATACGGCAGGGACGTGATACCTTCCGGATATTCAGAGCGGCTATTATGGTTTGACTTCAGCTTACCTTCGAGAGTCATCTCTCTGTTAAGGATCGCCTCAGCTAAGCGGCTCGGCATGCAGGCAAATGGTCCGATGGAGATCACTCCACAAGCCTCGTCCAGTATTTCCCTTAAAGCCAATCCGGTTGTCAAAATCGCCTCTCCTAACAGATGTCTTGAAATCAAGTGTCCCGAATGAGCTATGGTTTTTTCAACCTCAATCATGAATGGACGAATAAGTTTCGACTTTGACAGGATGGTCTTGATCTTCTTCTCAAGGATTTTCTGATATCTGTCTTTCAGGTGAATACTCAACCTGTCCTTGAAACTCAGCATTTCATGATGAGGTGTATTTTTAACTATGTAGTTGGTATAGTAAATAAATTCCCCGATTGGCGTGGTTCGGATTACAAAACCATTTTTGGTTAGGGTTTTTATCAAATCCACACGCGAAAACTCCTCGCGCCTCACGTAAATCTCACCGGTCAAAGAAATCACCTTCGCTTCTTCAAGCGGATACTTCAACTCAATCTGAGATAACAAATCAGCCATCACTTCGAGCTGCTGAAATATCTCTTTCGTACTACCCATCTCGATTTTGTCAAGCACCTTTGTCCACTCGCTGTCTAAAACCTCAGAACCACGAACCGGATCGACAGCCAGGGTCATGATGCTGCTCTCAATGTCCTGCATGAGATCGGCAATAGTAACAGATATCCATCCTCGAAAGAAGAAAGCGGTGCCCAAACCGCCATAAGAATCTGCATCGGACAAAGAGAAGATACCGACATCGCTCAATCTCAATTCCTCGACCAGATCATTAAGCCGCGTTGCATACTGACCCAATCGGCATGGTCCGGAACTGGTCGGCATGAAGAAGAGAATTTTATGTTCGTTTGATCTGTTCTCCATCACGTATTCAATCAACGAGCCTGCAGTTAGGATATATGGTAAACACTCCTTGCAGTTCGCATTGCTGAGCCCGTATTTGAGCGTTTTCATCATCGGAACCGGCAGCGCTCGCGCATTGATATTATGTGAACGAAATGACGCCGCCAAGGCTTCTGCGGAAAACCTGCCCATCGAAGGAATCAACAGCTCCACGTCGGGCGAAGTGAGAGAATACTTTTTAAGCTTCGAATCAGCAACAGGAAACTTACCTTTCGATCGAATGTCTGAAAGAGGAATAGAAGTGTCTGATACCTTTTCTTCAGCGCCATGTCCGGAAAGCTCTATATAGTTTTTGATGATATCAATTGCAGCGTCGATCCTGGTGTTTATACCGACGTCGGCGGAATGGCTGTCAAGCTCCAAAGTCAGTGATGGCTTGATGCCCATTATTCGACGGAAATACGATAAGATGAAAGAGTCAGGACCGCATGAGAAGTTCGTTATGAAAACGCCGAAGAGTTGTTTGTGATTTTCAACGAACCTGGCGCTGCGAAGTATCTGCTGTCCCGAATACCAATACATGCGCTCGTAGGACGGCAAGTCATCGCTGGGAAGAAGATCATTCGGGATGATAATTACCCCTTTCGAAGCGAACTTGTGGGGTATGCCAAGGTTCGCTTCATCGGCGAACGCATTGTACGATCTACCAAAAAGTATCATTCCGAATTTATCCCTATCGGCTTCAAGCTCAGCTAAAGCTTGTTGACCCAACCTTTTGAAATCTTCATAAACTTCACTTTGCTTCTTATCTGCGAGGTCAAATGCTTTCCTTCCTTCACGCGCACTTTTCCCCAACTGCTTTGCGATCCGGATAAAGACGTCTCTGATCTTTTCTCTCGGTTCGGCAAAGTTGATAACTGGAGATATCAACGTCGGCAGTTTTGCTCCACTGAAGGCGGATCTAATATAGTAGGTTTCACCCTGGACGAAAGGACACAGTTTTTTGTAGCCCTTTTCATTAGGATTATTCATTTCGGTAATGTGAGGGAGGAAAATGTAATCTGGTTCTCTGTCGAGAAGGTTCTGGAACAGACCGTGTGAAATCTCCACCGGATAGCAGAATGACGAGCGGATTTTATCCATTCCGCTTTTTTCTACCTTATTTGAAAGAATTACCTTAAAGCCCAAGTGAGAGAAGAAATTTACATATAGCGGGAAAAGAGTATTGGTGAGGAAACTCTTTGAAATGCCGATGTTTTTTGCGTTTGAGTCTTTTACTTCCGGATATGACACATTGAAGACAAGCTCCTGCCTCTTTTTCACATAATCCAGCTTTATCGGATCGTTTTTTATTTTCCGCAGCTGGTTGTAATACTTGCTACATGCACCGCCGAATGGATATTTTTTGCCTTCAATTTCCAGGAGTGCGATTTTGCATTTCAGGTCACATTTTTCCCTGCCGCCGGCGCAGATGAAGTCTTTGCTGTGACGAAACTCCCTGTTTATCAGGTTGTCCAGGTCGAAGCGACAGGGCTTCATCAAGCCCAACTGTATGCGCTTTTTAATCTCCAGCGCCACACCGAAAGCGCCGATCAGTCCGGGTTCGGGAGGTACGACGATCTGCTTGCCTGTCAGTTCGGACATCGCAATCGGCACCGCACGGTTGTAACATACTCCTCCCTGCATGAAAACCACCTTGCCCACCGGTCGGTTGCCTTTGACGCGGTTGATGTAGTTCATGCAGATTGAATAAACCAGCCCTGCTACAATGTCAACCTTTGAAATTCCCTCGTGGATGGCGTTCTTGATGTCGCTCGAAATAAACGCCGAACATTGATCGTTGAAATTCGGAGGGAGTTTGGACTTCAGAGCAATTTCACCGATGTCCCGGTAATCGATATCAAGTGATTCTTTGGCGGCTTCTTCGAGGAACGACCCCGTGCCGGCTGAGCAGGCTTCGTTCATGGCGTAATCGCTGGCAACTCCGTTCGTCAGGTGTGTGTACTTGGCGTCCTGTCCTCCGATCTCGAAGATTGTATCCACATCTTCATTGTAAAATGCCGCTGCGACTGCATGGGCGATAATCTCATTCACCACCCCTTCGGTGAGGGCGTGTAATCCTGCGATATGACGACCTGAACCGGTCGTACCAAGACCGATGATGTTTATCGGTTCAGTAATCTGTTTCCTCAATTCCCTGTAGCATTCAACCGAAGCCTGGATCGGATTACCGTTTGTACGAAGATATACCGACGCTAAAAGAGCATCGTCATCGACCCTGAGTATAACTGCCTTGGTGGTCGTTGAGCCGACGTCCAGACCGATTATACAAGTATCACCAGCCTGAGCTTGATCTTTCTTTAAAGTCATGAATTTAACTTTATCCGTCCTGTCGTCCAGCGGCTCAAGGAATGAAAAATTAACCTGTTTTGTTCTGAACAGTTTATTCTTGTCTAATCGGCAATTCATTTTCAACCCGATTAAGGCCGCGCCCAACGCTTCGAAATAGACGGCTTCTTTGGGGATAAAGATGTGGGGGTACTTTTCACGCATGAAGTGGATGACGCTGTCGTTCTGTGAAACACCACCGATGACGGCGATGCTATCGTGGGACTGCTTGGCGAGAAGCTCGACTATTTTGTTCGTGACCATCTTGCATAGACCGGCAACAACCTCACCTTTGTCTATCCCTTTATTCAAAGCGTGTGTACAATCGCTCTTACAGAAAACGCTGCAACGACCCGACACTAAATGAGGATTCTTGCTCCTCGCTAGAACCAGCGCTTCTTCGATTGACAAATTCATCCTGCCGATCTGTTGGAGGAAGAACTCGCCAGTGCCGGATGCACACTTGTTGCCGGTGAGTACCTGGTTAATATCACCCGCCTCGTTGAGGCAATAAACCATAAAATTCTCACCACCCAGGCTTGCGATGACCCTGTACCGTCCATTCAACTTCAAGAATCTAACTGTCTCTTCGATTGCCTCGGGTTCCGACACGGAAACCGTATTAACCAGTTGTCTATATTTTCTGCCCGTAACTATAACCGAAAAGTCCGTCAAGTTGATATCTTGAAGATTTTCCTCTAATACATGCTGCGGATTACCTCTGTAGGCAATGGTCTTAGCGGACAGTACATCTGTTTTATCCGCATCCCGGATAATTGTGACAAACGAGATACTCGTCGAACCGATGCAGATTCCGAGTGATTTCACAGGCGCCATCTGGTTTATGTCGTTTTAAAGAGTTTGAGGCATGTAAATAAAGTAATTATAATTTACCATATCTCCGTAGAACCACTCCCAGAAGATCTCTTGTCCATGTACATTCATGCAATGGAATATGCTTACTGCAAGGATAAGGTAAAAAATGTTGTTTCTCTTTAACATGATGATACTGATCTTCATGTTTATATCATACAGATCTGCAATTCATGTTATTAACAATAATTCTTGAGAAATACATTATAATGGTATATAGACAATCTGTCAAGTGTTTAATCAATTGTAAGGCTTTTAGTTGAGCGAATAATCCAAACTTGCTTTCTGTTCTATATTCCTGTGATCCTGACGATTTACTTGATTTCAAGATAGTCAGGACATAACTTACCGAAGTTGATACTGATAACTGGAACATCTATCCAAATGTCACAAGGAAATAAAATCATAAGCCCACTTCCTCCGCGCGGGATGAAGGATCACCTGCCCGAAGAGGTGCTGCCACGAATGGAGGTTATCGACAAGCTGCGACGTGTCTTCGAGCTTTACGGTTTTCTGCCACTCGAAACACCGGCAATGGAACGCCTTGAAGTACTTACCGGCAAGTACGGCGATGAGAGCGAAAGGCTGATATTCAAGGTGTTGAAGCGCGGTGAGGAGCTTATCCGGGCACTTGAGGATGTTAAAAGCGGATTAGTGTTGGACAGTCAGGAGAAAACACTTGAAGTACAATTGCCATCGTTAGCTCGATTTATAAATCAGGCTGCTCCGGACCTCGGTCTGCGTTACGACCTGACGGTTTCGCTGGCGCGGGTGGTGGCACAGTATGGCGAAAAGCTACCCAAGCCGTTCAAGCGCTACCAGATCGCTCCGGTGTGGCGCGCCGACCGTCCCCAGCGTGGTCGGTTTCGTGAATTCATTCAGTGCGACGTGGATATTGTCGGTTCGGATTCGCTGGTCGCCGACGCGGAGATCATCAGCCTTACGGTCGATGTGTATCAAGGTCTCAAAATGGCAGCCTTCGAGGTTCTGGTCAACCACCGCGGCTTGTTGAAAGCGTTGAACCACGCCTGCGGCAATCCGGCTGAGAAGTATATCGACTTCTGCACGGCGATCGACAAATTGGACAAGATCGGTCAGGAAGGCGTTGAAGAGGAGATGCGGGAAAGAGGGCTCGATACAGGTGAAATGAAACGGTTGTGGGAGCTGGCAGATCAAGGCTGTTCCATTAATGATACAGGTGA
>CAYYHI010000116.1:5658-10608 GCA_964471745.1 uncultured bacterium
CTGCACTTCTGACCGGTATCGGGGTGTTCGTCGGGGATGATGCGGACGCGGTTGAAAGTCTGGATCAGCTCAGGGAGTTGTTCACGCTGTTAAGGAACTTGGGAGTATCCGGGGACATAATCAGGTTTGATCCCACACTGGCGCGGGGGCTGGATTACTATACCGGCCCGGTGTTCGAGGTTGTCGGCAAGGACAGGTCGATCGGCAGCCTCGGCGGCGGCGGTCGCTATGACGAGTTGATCGGGATGTTCAGCAACAGATCGATCCCCGCCACCGGGACATCATTCGGTCTGGATAGGATCGTTGAAGTGTTGGTTGAACAGGAGATCCTTGCCACCCGTCAGACAACGCTGAATGTCGAAGTCATCGATCTGTTGGGGAATGATCTAAGCGCGGTTTACTGTGGGCGGATTCTGAAAACAGTGCGCAGTGAGGGGATTTCCTGCGATTTCGGTTACGGTCGCGGGAGGAAAGCCGGCAAGCAGATCAAATCGGCAGATCGGCGTGGAATCCCATTTGTGATTATTATCGGCGAGGATGAAGCTGATGAAACTCTGACCGAAGTGGATGATAACACTTTCACCGGTCAGGCTGTTGTGACCGCCAAGAGACTAATTGACGGGGAACAAAAGAAGATTTCGCTGGGGGAGTTTATTAAATGGATGAAGGAATCAGTTTAAGTCCAAGGTACCCCCCCTTACAATAGTGGTGGTGTCCCTTGATGATTTTCATGAATAAAACAACCTCACCAACCCAATGTTCCAAGCTATAAAGAGACTAACCGGTCAGACCTTAATCTACGGTCTCGGTCACGTTCTGACCCGATTGGTCGGATTTATCCTCCTTCCGGTCTTTACCCACCACCTTCCACCCGACCAGTTCGGCGTGCAGCACCTGTACTATCTCTTTATCGCCGTGATGATGGAGGTTTTCCGACTCGGGCAGGATATAGCCCTGCTGCGTTACTACGCACTCGAGAAGGGAAAACACCAGGCGAAGGTAATTTTCAGCACGATTTTCTGGGGAATGCTGCTCTTTTCCACCGCGATGGCAGGAGCAATCTGGCTGTGGGACGATTTCTGGGTTAGGCTGTTCCTGGGAACCGGTGGACAGACTGATCCCTGGATGCTCTACACACTTCACGTGTGCGCTGCCATAATCTGGCTCGACAACATGTCCGCTTTTCCGTTGGTGGTGATGCGTGTCGAAAACAAACCCGGGCAGTTCCAGCTTGCCAAGTTGACCGGCGTCTTTCTGCAGGTCGGTCTGACGATACTTTTCCTGGTATATCTGGGTCGCGGTGTGCCGGGGATATTCGAAGCCAATGCAATATCCGCCGCGGTGACGCTGTTGATCTGCCTGCCGCTGACCATCAGGAGACTGACGCCGGCTTTCAACTGGTTGATGTTGTCGTCCTGCCTTGCCTTCGGTCTACCCAACCTGCCCAACGCGTTGTTCGTGCAGGTGATAGAACTCGCCGACAGAAGGATACTGACCGCTCTGCGATCCGCCGCCGAGCAGGGAATCTATTCAGCCGGTTACAAACTTGGATTATTTCTCTCAATTGTCGCGATGGGCTTCCGCTATGCGTGGCAGCCGTTTTTCATGCAGATCTCCCGACAGCCCGATGCCCGACAGATCTATGCCCGTGTGTTGACGTACTTCATGGCGCTTACGTTCTGGCTCTATCTGATGTTGACCGCGTTCGTCGAGCCGCTGGCGACTTGGACCATCCCCGGCATCGACCGCGCCTTGATCGCTCCGGAATACTGGGCAGGGCTTAAGGTCTTTCCGATAGTGCTGCTGGCTCAAGTATTCAACGGAGCGTTCGCGGTGTTCATGGTCGGGATTTACCTCGAAAAGAAGATGCACGCCATCCCGTTCATCACGGGCATCGCCGCGGCTATCAACGTCGGCTTAAACCTGACGTTCGTCCCACAGTACGGGATGTGGGCATCGGCATGGGCAACCGTGGCAGCCTATGCTTCGATGACACTGTTGCTCTACGTTTATATAAACCGCATCTATCCGATCCCCTGGGAATGGAGGCGAATCGGGCACCTTATCGGGATCGGGATATTTGTGTATTTAATCGGTGAGATTGGCAGATGGAACGAGATTCATTGGATCGGTTACATCTTGACTGTATTATATCCCTTACAGCTATTGCTAAGCGGATTTGCTACAACAGGCGAGCTGGAGCGCATCGGACTCCGGAAGAAAACAGATATAGACAATGAATAAACCAATAACTGCCGATATGTACGTTGAGGATATCGTTGAGAGTTATCCCGAGGTTGTCAAGGTTCTGACCAGGCTTGGCGTGATCTGCATCCAGTGCGGCGCGCCGGTGTGGGGGACTTTGGCTGAGGCTGTTGAGATAGCCGGGTTAAATGTGGAAGATGTGCTTGCGGAAGTCAATCAGATGAGAAGGATGAAGGATGAATGAGAAAGAGCGAAACAATGAACACTGGAAGTGCTGTCACGTGTCCCCACGTGACAGTAATATTGCTTAGCTGTCACATGAGGACATGTGACAGCACGTGGGAATGACATTTGCATATCAGTTTGTCCGAGAATGCGAAAAACGTACCGAACCTCATCATTCCATCGGAAGATGGAATCCAGTAACACCAGCATTATCAGCAACTTCTCTGGATTCCAACTTCCGTTGGAATGATGAATCCCGGGAAATTTCACATTTTCGCACACACTGCTTCGCGGGAATGACTTGCATATGTTAAACTGACATGTCAATAAACTTAGTCCTTGGTCTTTAGTTTAGGTCTTCCATTAGACAGGATTAAAAATGAAACCAGTAAAGATCCTGATTGTCGATGACGATCCTCTGTTTCTTCAAACGACACAGGAGCAGCTTTCTCTGTTTGGTTTTCATGTAAGTACGGCGAAAGATGGCTCCGAAGGTGATCGTCTTGCAGAGTCGGAGGAGTTATCCCTGATCCTGCTCGACCTCCGATTACCCGATACGGACGGTTTGACCCTGCTGAAGAAGTGGCAGGCAAGGGGATTCAAAGCCTCCATCATCATGGTCTCAGGCAGCGGAACCATACCTGAGGCGGTGTCTTCCCTGAAGTGTGGGGCGGTGGATTTTCTGGTTAAACCGATTGATATCGACATACTGGAAGCGGTGGTCAATCGCACTCTAACTTCCCGGAAACTACAGAAGGAGAACCGACGGCTCAGGGAGTTGGCAAGGATTGAAAAGGTTGAGTTCCTCGGGATCAGTCAGGTTGTCAGGGATCTGCTGGCAACTGCCGAAAAAATTGCCTTGAGCGATTATCCGGTATTGTTGGAAGGTGAAACCGGCACCGGAAAGGAAGTGCTCGCCGGCAATATCTACTCCCGTTCTGATCGAGCAGGAGAACCGTTCGTCCGTGTTAACTGCGCTGCTATCACGCCTACACTGTTTGAATCGGAACTGTTCGGTCACGAGAAGGGAGCTTTCACCAGCGCACATGCACAGAAAGCAGGCAAATTCGAGCTGGTTGGAGGGGGAACTCTATTCCTGGACGAGATCGGTGAAATACCCCAGGAATGCCAGGCGAAACTGCTGACGGCGGTCGAAGACAGGATATTTGAACGGGTGGGCGGAACGACTGTACTGAACTTTGATGGCAGGATCATCGCTGCAACCAACCGCAACCTGGAGCAGGAGGTTTCAAAAGGCAACTTCAGGAAAGACCTCTTCTATCGATTGAACACATTCCGAATGAAGCTTCCGCCGCTGCGCGAACGCCCTGAGGATATTCCGATCCATATAGAACAGACATTGGAACAATGCAGAAGAAAGTACGGTCGCGCTTACCAATCGCCAGATGAAGAAATTATGAAACAACTTGTCAGTTACCCCTGGCAGGGCAACGTCAGAGAGCTGATTCACCACGTGGAGAGGATTGCCCTGCTTTCAAGCAGCGCTGCTATCCCACGCAAGCTCTGGCTATCATTGCCGGTCGGTATGGAGGAAACCTCTCATGATATTGAGGAAACAAACCTGCAGGATGCCGCGAATTCATTCAAGAAACAACATGTGCTGAAAGTCCTTGCCAACTGCGGCGGCAACCAGACCGAAGCAGCGAAAAAACTTGGCATCGGCAGAACTTACCTCAATCGTCTCATCGCAGGATTCAAGCAGCAGGAATGAACCTCGTTGGAATAAAATGTCAACGCTCCATACTGCTCATCTGCTTTTTTGTAGTTGGAGTGATTGGAACCGTCAACCTGGCAAGCAGGTTGGAATTCAGTATAGAAACCGGGCAGGTGGGCGATAAGGTTATCATCCTCGCCGTCAAATCCGGAGGTAATGCCGAAACCGCCGGTATTAGGGTTGGCGACAGGTTGCTGACAGTCGGAGATCGATCCATCACAAATCAGGCTGTTGCCAGGTGGACGCTCAAAGGTGTCACATTTGGAGGATCGGTTATCTTTCGGGTGGAGCGTTCGGGCGCTGTGCTAAGCATACCCATTGCAGCCGAATCCCCGTTCCATCCTGGTTTTATAATACTGAACGCATTGCTGGGGTTGACTTTCATAACAGTCGGTCTGATGGTCTGGTGGACCGGTAACCGCGATCCAACCGTGAAGTCTTTTTTCCGGCTCACAAGCCTGACCGGATTGGCGATCATCCTCTTCAGCCACGAAAACCACCTTCAACCAGATTTCCTTCACTATGTCTACAGTTTCACCTGGTTGTTAACCTACTGTTTAATCCCCGCCGCCCTGCTTGAATTTATCATCCGTTTTACAAGTTACAACAGACCGACGGGTTATGCTCCATTATTATACCGGATTCTTTATCTACCGGCTATCGCTGTTCTTGTCGGGCTTGGGCTGAGCTACTACCAAGCCTATACTTATACTGAACCGATCCGGATTACCCGTCATGAAATGCTGTTCAATATCGTTTTCGGCTCGCTGCTATTTGTCTACTTT
>CAYYHI010000117.1:0-10457 GCA_964471745.1 uncultured bacterium
TCTCACGCATATAGAGATAATCAAAGGCAAGACCTGCCGTTGAATGTCGCTGATAAGCGAACCAGCTCCAGTGATCCAGGTTGCTGTTTAGATCAGCCTGTTCGATGGCGTCTAAATTCTTACTCACAGCCATTAAGCTGACCTGAAGGTTCATGAGACCAAGCTCTATTTCACCGAGTTCAAGCAGGAGTTCTTTATCGTCTGTCTGTTCCGCTTCAGATATCATTGCCCTGACTCTTTTAAGGGCATCCTCTGACGATTGCCATTCATTTCTAAACCGGATCTGGAGCGAATCTGCAAACCTCGCCTGGAATAGCTGTTCCTGTTCACGGTGCACAAGAGATTTCTGTTGCATTTGATAACGGAAGCCCGATCTCAGATCCGTGGCTAAATCGATCAGTTTCGCATAAGTCTTATCATACTTGGCTAAAAGCCTGGCATCCTGGGTTGCAAAGAGCTCTTCTTCAACCGCTGTAAGTTCATCAAGCAGTCTGTATAACTCATTTTGTTCATCCAGCATTTCACGGATAACCGGCGAAGACATTATACCTTCGGTCAGTTTTAGTCGCTCAAAGATCGATCTCAACTTCAGGCGCAGTTTATCGTAACGGTCAAACAGCTCGCGACGACCTTCCAAAAACAGAGAAGGTTCCAAGTGTTGCAATTCACCGATCACTCTCGAAACATTCTTCTTTTCATAATTGATATCGCTAAATTCCCGTTTTTCATTAACTGCGGTCATGACCCTTTCATATTCACCCTTCGCCTCTTCACCAAGACCGATAACCTCCTGACTGTATCCCAACAGGCAGAAAACCTCATAGAAATATTGCGATTTGGGATATTCTTCAAGAAACTCGTTACAGAGTGAAACAACAGCCCCGTAATCGTGAACCCGGAATAGAGACCAAGCTGCAATGAGTCTGGCTTTTTCCGCCATTTCACCCTTATACTTACCCGCACTTAATTTATCATAAGCATCGTAATATTCACCACTTAGATAATCTATATAGCCCAGCTTGAGCATCGCTTCCCACTTGATTTCTTTCGTCAGTCCCTTCCCTTTAATCTTCCCCTCTGCAATCTGGAGATAACGACTTTCTGCATCGTACAAGTCGAGCATTCCCAGCGCACAATCAGCTGCAAGCAATTTCGCAATAACATATCCCGGTGTCTTGGGATGTATCTGGTCAAATAGTTCCTGAGCTTCAGCCCATTCCTGCAATGCCATAAGGAATCGAGCAGTCAGTTCTGCAGTCTGCCAATAAGCTTCATCCGGCTTATCTCCGGTCTCTTCCTTATACTTTATCCATGAATTCCTTACATTGCGGATATCACCTTCATTACCGGCTATAGCAATCAGCCTCTCCAGCGCGTTCCGCCTAATACTCACATCATCTGAATGTTTAACAACATAGTTATAATCATTCTTGGCGCGGTCATACATCGTAACCTTAAAGAACGATTCACCACGCAGGAAGATAATATCCGACAGTTCTTCAAAGTCGTAAAGATCGATCAGCTCGTTGAAGCGAAAAACTGCCTGGTGGTATTCGGCATTATTATATGATTTTAAGGTGGATTCCAGGTCGGTGTTGAACATACGCCTGCGCTGCTCATGGGTGGCGGTTCGAATTAGCCTGTCCTTAATGCGACGTGCTTGTATGTATTTCTGGATGTACTTTTCCCGTTGCAGTTTCTCCCAAGCCTGATACCTGACCCGCGGAGGCGCTTCATCCAGGTCGGCTGAAAGGACATAAGAGGAATCATCCAAAGTGGCAGGATCAAGTGGAGCCAGTGCATCGCGAGTACCACTCAAATCCTCCTTGTGGCGCTTTTTACCTTCATCGGTAATGCCCTCGTAAAGCCAGATAAGAAACGACTCATGGAGGACAATTTCAGCTTGAAACTCAAGGCTCCGCTGAAAAAGAAAGAGGTTTGTCTGTGCCTGATAACTCTCGTCCCGCGAAGTTTTCTCTTCAACGGCAGTTTGCGCCAGCAGAAACCTCGGACAAAACGACAGAACAATTGACAGGGTAAATAGACCTATCAACAAGCGCCAGATTGACATTCCGCAATTCCGGGTTATACAGTTGAGTAATTTATAGAAACCCGATTCTAACAATCTAATATGATTATCCCCGTTTTCTAAGTGATATACAGATTAATATCAGTTTAATAATAAAATGTCAGACATGCGTCTGACATCACAACCCGACCAGGAATCCTTTCCGGTGCTCTTTGTAATAGAGATTCCCATTCAGGATTGTTAGAAATCTTGAAATCGGAAAGGTTTTATTGTTGCTATAACTATACTTAAACAAAAGCGTATATTTTATTGCCCCGGTCGGTCAGAACGCACTAAAAGTACTAAACGATAGTGGAGTATACGCTCTTTTTATCGAAATGTCAAGCCCTGAAGCCGTGTAATGCTAAAAGAAATTACCGCGTTATATTTTGGTGGCGATTTTCATCCTGTTAAACGCACGTGCGAGGGCTAATCTGGCGCGTTCTACATCCAAGTCGGATCTCCTTTCAGATAATCGACCCAAAGCGCGTTCCCTGGCGGCTTTGGCGCGCTCCAAGTCTATCTTATCCGACCTCTCTGCATTTTCAGCCAGAATTGTAACACGATCGCTCAGCACTTCCACATATCCACCTGCTGTCGCCCAGACGATCTGCCCTTTATCCGTATCCAGACGGATAGCGCCGACACGCAGACCGGTCATAAACGGCAGGTGTCCGATCAGAACACCGAAGTCACCCTCTGATCCTGGAGCGCGCAGGTGCCGGACGTTATATTCCTCCTGTTTTCCGGAGGGGGTAACGATGGTCACCGTAAATGTACTTCCAGTCTCAGACAACTTTCTTGCGCTCCTCAGCTCGCTCGAGTACCTCCTCTATACCGCCTGCCATGTAAAAATCCTGCTCGGAGATGTGGTCCAACTCACCGTCCACGACCTTCCTGAATCCGTTGATCGTATCCTTCAGCGGTACATAGACACCCGATCTGCCAGTGAAGGCTTCCGCCACGAAGAACGGCTGCGATAGGAACTTCTGGATCCGACGCGCCCTCTCGACTATAAGCTTATCCTCGTCGGACAACTCGTCCATACCAAGAATGGCGATGATGTCCTGGAGATCCTTGTAACGCTGGAGTATCTCCTGAACCTGTTTGGCTACATTGTAATGTTCGTTCCCGATAATGTTGGGATCCATAATACGCGAGGTAGAGTCGAGTGGGTCTACCGCGGGATAGATGCCCATCTCGACGATCTGACGTGACAGCACTGTAGTTGCGTCCAGGTGAGCGAATGTTGTGGCGGGTGCCGGATCTGTCAGATCATCAGCCGGAACGTAGATTGCCTGCACCGATGTAATTGATCCCTGCTTGGTGGATGTAATCCGTTCCTGGAGCGCACCCATCTCAGTCGCCAGCGTCGGTTGATAACCCACTGCGGAAGGCATTCTTCCGAGCAGCGCCGAAACCTCACTACCAGCTTGCGTAAAGCGGAAGATATTATCGATGAACAGCAGAACGTCCTTACCCTCAGCATCGCGGAAGTATTCCGCCAGCGTCACGCCGGTAAGTCCGACTCGTGCCCGGCAGCCCGGCGGCTCGTTCATCTGTCCGAACGACATGGCGACACGCGACTCCTTCAAGGCGTTATGGTCTACCTTTTCGAGATCGAATGAATCCATCTCAAATTCATCGCCATAGTTAACGACCTTGGATTCGATCATCTCACGCAGCAGATCGTGACCTTCACGGGTGCGCTCTCCGACACCGGCGAAAACCGATATACCGCCATGTTGCTTGGCGATGTTGTTAATCAGTTCCATCACGATGACTGTCTTGCCAACGCCCGCACCGCCAAACAATCCTATCTTGCCACCCTTGGAAAACGGCTGGATCAGGTCGATGACCTTGATACCGGTCTCAAGGATCTCGCTGGAGGTGTCGAGATCTACCAGATCCGGAGGTGGTCTGTGAATGGGATAGTGGGTTTCAGACTCAATCGGTCCCAAGCCGTCGATCGGGTCACCAACGACATTAATTAAGCGTCCAAGTGTTTCTGGACCGACAGGAATGGTTATCGGTTTGCCGGTATCGGTAACTTTCTCGCCACGTTGCAAACCATCCGTCACATCCATGGCAACAGTGCGGACCATGCGATCACCGAGGTGCTGCTGAACCTCAAGGATCAGCGTGCCTCGATCATCACGATCAATGCTGAGTGCGGTGTAAAGCGACGGCAGTTCACCTTCAGGGAAAGCTATATCAACCACCACACCGATAATCTGCCTTACAATTCCTATATTGGGCATAGTGCGTACTTCAAGGTTTATTTATTAACTTATCCTAATCCGACGATAAATCACTGATGTCATTCTGAACGAAGTGAAGAATCTGAAACTGGATATACATTTTAAGGTCAATTTTGAGATTCTTCACTTCGTTCAGAATGACATCAGCAGAGAATCGTAATTATTTAAATTCAAAATACTTATTATATTATCGCTGGAATAGGGTGATATTACAACTCCATCAAACTTACCATCTTGCGGAATTCAACTTCATGGTCTGCAAAATTGTCTGCAGGCATTTCCATGTCAACTCGCAAGATAAAGCGGGTACCGATGAAAAGCGTGCGTATACCTTTCATCCGGTGTCTTTCAGTCAAGTACGTATAAGTAATTTGACGTCCCTCTCGATTCTTACAGGAGATAGCTTCCTTGTTCTCGATAACGAACTCGGGCAGAATCGCACCGTCCCCGCCGCCATCCATGAAAGTTGGATAGATCTCGTTCGCACTGATATCCGGCGCCGAAGGCGTCGCTCGAACTGTAATATGGGCTTCCGGAATATCGTACGGCAGGCTTGCCACAAGGTGATCATCCCGGTCATTAGAGCGATCCCATATCTCCCATTTCTGCGGAAAAACCACTTTGAATTTGAAGCGATCGCTCTTGTGAACATAATCACCCCAACCACCGCATCCGGACAATAAAACAACAGCAATAAGTCCAATCCAGTTGTATCTCATTGATCCTCCCATTGTTCGCCGGCATGAGAATCGTCCGGCAAAATGTTATTTATCACGCGGCTGTATGCAGCGACTTAACTTAGACTTTCAGCGCCGCCAACGATCTCGAGCAACTCCTTCGTAATCGATGCCTGGCGAGCCTTGTTGAATTGCAGCGTCAGATCATCGACCAGCTCTTCGGCATTATCGGTCGCATTCTCCATCGCCGTCATGCGCGCCGCCTGTTCGGAAGCGTAGGACTCCAGCATTACCCGCCAGACCTGGATATTGACATCCAGGGGAAGCAGCTTGTTCAGTACGCCGTGTGGATCCGGCTCGAAGATGTAATCCAGGTTCTGCATGACCGAGGTCATCTCATCCTGCGGTTTCAGAGGCAGCAACTGTTCAGAGATGATCCTCTGCTGCACTACGTTCTTAAACTCGTTGTAAACCAGGTAAATCTGATCGAAACCACCGGATATGTACTGGCTAATAATGGCACCCCCGATACTGGTCGCCTGACTGAATTCGAGATCCTGGAATACTCCGGGATAGTTGCGATAGATGTTGATTCCGCGTTTCCTGAAGAACGCATAGCCCTTTTTCCCCAATGTAAAGAGCTCAATTGCTTTATCCGGAAACTCATTCATCACCTGTTGTGTCCGACGGCAGATGTTCATGTTGAAACTGCCGCAAAGCCCACGGTCGGATGTAACGTTGACGATACCTATCCGCTTGGGCTCGCGCACTTCAAGCAGAGGATGAATCTCGGATCCGGTTCGGGCTGCCAGGTGAGCGATGACCTCACGCAGCTTCCAGGCATAGGGACGCGCCCGTTCCATGTTTTCCTGCGCCCGCCGCAATCTCGCCGTTGCCACCATCTTCATGGCGCGCGTGATCTGTGCCGTGTTCCTGACGCCTTCTATACGGCGGCGAATCTGTTTTAGTGAAGCCATATAAGATAAACTTAATCTGCCTGTAACTATTCGACTTACCAACCACCAAAAGGTAGTTGCTTGATCGGGAATATCCTACTGAGAATTTTTAATCAACGATCTGGTAATAAAAGGCTCAATAAAATGTGCAACAGTATCGCTTGCAATGTCATTAGCCAGCTTACTAGGATGGCAATCATTCAATGCAACGCGTAATTTACCCTGGTTACGTCCTCTGAAGCTGTCAAACATATTCAGGCATATTATATCATTTTCATTGCAAAATTTTTCAACCTTTTTATAGAGTCTTTCATTATAGTAATCTTTATTCAGAAGTTGCATGCGAGGATAAATAATCACTACAAATCGTCTGCCTGTATACCTACACAGTCTATCCATCTCCTTGATTGAATTGAAACACAGTTTGAAACCTTCCCGGTTCGTATCAAAAAAAGCCTCCTGTTCCCAAACGCTTATATTCAAGCCGAGTTTAAAGAAAAGGTTTCTGATCCTTCCCCCAAATACGTTTACAATATAGAACCTTTCCAACTCCTTTCTGAAAAAACGATACATCTTAGATTGTAATGAATCTTTTTTTTCAATCTTAGCATTAACCTGAACAGACTTGTTCTTACCCTCAACAACAGCATGTCCCAAAACTACACTACCATCTGTTCTCTTATTAATCCTTCGGATTGTTTGATACTCTAAGAAGTAGTCCAAATCAGCTAATCTATAGCCATTCAGTGCATTGTCACCTGTACACCATACCAAAACCACCATATCAGGATTGAACTTTTGTCCGAATTGGCTGTAGAACATCATTTCCTGGAAGGTGTTTAATCCACAAACTCCAAAATTGATAACTTCAATAGAATCCTCAGATACATCATTTAATTTCCTCTCTATTTGTTTTGGTAGGGTATAATTGTTGGGGAGCATTTGTCCAAAAGTAAATGAATCTCCGAAGAGCAAAATACGATAAACATTGCCAGACTTCTCAACCAAGTATTCTTTGTCTTTTAAACCAAAAGAATTAGTCTTTAATGGTATACCTTGATGGATGACCTCTACATTTGGCATCATTGGGGATTTATGAAAGTCACGATTCCACTCAAATTGATACAACCGACCCTTACTTCGATGTTCCGGCACGATTACACGAAGTGCAACCTCGGTGAAAACAATGCAGGTTACCAATGATAAACAAATAAGCCCGATATTTGTAAGCGTTTTCTTCATCTAATATCTCCCAGGCAGAAGAACCTTCAATTAGTTCCTGTTGAAAAACTCTCTACTGTGTCATTCCAGCGAAGGCTGGAATCCAGAAAAGATCCTACAAATCGTTGTAATAACTGGATTCCAGCCTTCGCTGAAATGACAACATTACTTCAATTCTTATTCTTAAGATACTTCCAACAGGTACAGATAATCACACCGATCAAGCTGCGGATGATCCTGCATACCCATGCTTAAACTGTTCACATGCGGATGTCAGTCGATCTTGAAGCTCCTTGTCAAGTTTTTTATGATCGGCTATATCCTTTAAAATATCACCATGTACGTCATTCATCCGCCGCAGGAATTCCTCCTCGCACTGCTTGACTTCATGCAACGGTATCGGATCGAGATAGCCCTTTGAGGCAAGGAACAGCACTGCGACCTGCTCTTCAAATAAATAGGGAGCATACTGCCCCTGTTTCAGCACTTCGGTTAACCTCTCGCCACGTGTCAACTGCGCCAGTGTCGCCTTGTCGAGGTCGGATCCGAACTGGGCGAAGGCTTGCAGTTCTCTGTACTGTGACAAGTCCAATCTCAATGAACCTGCCACCTGGCGCATGGCTCGGAACTGAGCGTTACCACCCACACGCGAGACCGAAATACCCACGTTGATAGCCGGTCGGACACCGGAATAGAACAGTTCGGGTTCAAGGTAGATCTGTCCATCGGTAATCGAGATGACGTTTGTCGGGATATAAGCCGCCACATCACCCATCTGGGTTTCAATGATCGGCAATGCGGTCAGCGAGCCGCCGCCCAACTCCTCGGACATCTTCGCGGCACGTTCGAGAAGACGGGAGTGAAGGTTGAAAACGTCTCCCGGATAAGCTTCACGTCCTGGCGGACGACGCAGCAGCAGCGATAACTGCCGGTAAGCCCAGGCATGTTTGGTCAGATCGTCGTAGACAACCAGGGCGTGTTTGCCCGAATCCCTGAAATACTCGCCGATGGCTGCGCCTGAATAAGGGGCGAGGAACTGGATCGGCGCCGCTTCAGACGCAGTTGATGATACGACGACCGTGTGGTCCATTGCTCCATGGTCTTCCAGGGTCTTAACAACCCTGGCGATAGTCGATCCTTTTTGACCGATAGCGACGTAGATACAAGCTACATCCTGCCCCTTCTGGTTTATAATGGCATCGACGCCGATGGCGGTTTTGCCGGTCTGACGATCGCCCAGGATCAGTTCGCGCTGTCCTCTGCCGATCGGGATCATCGAATCGATGGCTTTCAGTCCGGTCATCAAAGGTTCTTTCACCGGCTGGCGGAGAATAACTCCGGGCGCCTTCTTCTCGACGAGATTGTACTGCTTGCCTTCGATGGGTCCCTTGCCGTCGAGGGGAAAGCCGAGTGGGTTTATTACCCGTCCCAACAGCTCCTCACCGACGGGTACCTGAACGACTCTGCCGGTCCGTTTGACCTGATCGCCCTCCTTGATCAGCGTATCGTCCCCAAACAGCGCCACGCCGACGTTATCCTCTTCGAGGTTCATCGCCATACCGAATATATTGTTCGGGAATTCGATCAATTCGCTTGCCATGCAGTTCTCGAGTCCGTAGACGCGGGCGATACCGTCACCCACCATGATGACCTCGCCAACCTCGGCTGTGTCGGCGCTGACTTCGAAGCCTTCGATCTGCTGTTTTATTATTCGAGTTATCTCTTCCGGTCTGATCTTCATATCTATCCTTAGATAAGTCTTGTGTTTCCTGGTTTATTAGTCCCTGTATAGCTTGTGCCGGTTGAAAAAGTCCCCAAAGTGTCATACCTGCGGAAGCAGGTATCCAGAAAGAAGTTTATAAATACTTGTAAATACTGGATTCCTGCCTTCGCAGGAATGACAATATGAGATATAATCTTAGAAATAAAGTACTTACTGAACAGAAAATAGTTAAACAAATTGGTCTGGATTTCAGAGAAAGCTTCCGCTTCCTTCCTGATAAACCATTTGCTGTATCTTAACCTTTTTATCCAAGATGTCCTGAGCGGTGATAAGTTCGATTATTATACCCTCTTTCCTTATTCTTGCCACTTCCTCATAAGCGCCTTTGGTGAAACTGAATGCAACCATATAACCGGTCATTTCTTTCCTGGGAACTTTATAATATCTCCTCAAAGCTGTCTCAAAGTTATCTATGACATTTCGACCAACTGATTCGGATTGCTTAACCTGTATTGGATAATGATTCATAAGACTGAAACCATCGATTCCCATATCACCGGCTTTTTTAGGGCTCAGTGATCCGTGCATCTCATTGATAACCCAGTACTGAAATTCATAAGGTTTTAGCTTCTTCAGATCATTGATACTCTGTGGCATACCGACAATATCAATATCTTTCTCACTAATACCTAAGTAACTTAGTCGCTTTTTTATAAGAGAGATCGCCGACGGTGAAATATCAATTCCTATCCACCTTCTCCCCAACTTATGAGCGACGACTAAAGTAGTACCGCAACCACAAAAAGCATCAAGTATAAGGTCGCCTTCGTTGGAGGAAGCCTTGATTATCCTTTCTAATAAAGCTTCCGGTTTTTGTGTCGGATACCCCATTCTTTCACCAGTTCCTGTTCCCATGGTTATATCCCACACATCTCGTGTATATACCCAAGAATACTGTTCACCTGTCTTTGTGTCAATTTCGTATGCTGGAAATTTATATCCGTACTTGTGGGATTGATACGATTTTACTTTAACCGTATTGAAAATCCATTTATCCGATTTTGTATAAAAGAATATAGTATCGTGTTTTCTTCCAAATCGTCTTTTTGTTGCACCACCGGTTCTATATGACCACACTACCTCATTTTGAAAATGATTGCGACCGAATACTTCATCACACATAACCTTCAGATAATGACCTGCGTGCCAATCGCAGTGGAGATAAAACGATCCGGTCGGTTTTAATACTCGATGGAGTTCCATTACCCGCTGCTTTATCCAGTCGACATAAACATGGATACCGCCTTCCCACCTGTCTTCAAAGCTTCTTATTTCTGCCTCATCACCCCATATTATCTCATAATTGCGGTTGCTGAAAAATGGTGGATCTATATAGATTAAATCCACACTTTCCTTTTCCATCGTTGGTAATACGTCCAGGTTATCATCACAAAAAAGCTTGTTTTTCTCAGCCTTCATGGTAGACTTTCAGTTATTATATTAAGGGGTGCAGTTTGTAGTTGACATATGTCCGAGATATTTATTCAGGAG
>CAYYHI010000118.1:0-10444 GCA_964471745.1 uncultured bacterium
CCCCTATTGTGGATCAGGCACAGCTCTCGTTGAGGGTCTCCTTGATGGTTATGACGTTATTGGTACTGATATTAATCCTCTTGCTGTGCTTCTTTCAAGAGCAAAGTGCGCTGCACCAAATATCAACAGTATTAAAGCGGCGATAAAATACATAACGAAGTCTATCACGGATGGTGCTTATCGTCCAAAAAATATTCCAGCTTTTAAGAATATAACTTTCTGGTTTACATCATCTACAATCAAGGAATTAGCTGCGCTTAGGGAGGTGATTCTTAAATCAACTTCAGATAATGATGTTCTCGATTTCCTGCTGGTAGCTTTTAGTGAGACAGTAAGGGAAAGTTCTCTTACAAAGACCAGTGAATTCAAGCTTGTAAGGAGAAAACTTAAAAACGGAATTGAATACAAACCTCCAGTATTTAAGATTTATCTATCAAAAGTAGGTCGCAATCTTATTGGATTAGAGACCTACACAAGAGAGATTAAGAAAAGAGGCTCAATTGGGTCATATGCTTTATATTCATTCAACACAGTAGAAGGTGTTCCTATAGATAATATTAAGCCCAATTCCGTTGATATCATAGTTACATCACCTCCTTATGGCGACTCTTCTACGACCGTCGCTTATGGTCAATATTCAAGGTTATCAAGTCAATGGCTCGGATTTGAGGACTCATTTGCCGTTGATAAAAAGCTTATGGGTGGTCACCGTCTAAAGGAATTGCGAAGATTTGATTATGCACCACTAGATGCTATAATAATGCGAATAGCCCATGATAATGAGTCTCGTGCGAAAACTGTTGCTGCATTTTATGACGAACTTGAACGTTCAATAGTGAATATTTCAAAGGTTATTAAGCATTTAGGTTATGCTTGCTTTGTATTGTCTAATAGGAGGGTGCATGGTATAGTGCTCCCGACTGATGGAATAGTTAGTGAATTTTTCCACCGATGTGGATTTCACGAGGTGGACAAATTTGCAAGGAACATACCTAATAAGCGGATGCCTAATCGAAACAGCCCTACAAATGTCCCAGGAGTAGTTGATTTTACGATGTCAACGGAAAATATTCTTGTTATGCAGAAACTGACATCAGGCTGATTAATCATAGTGAATGACAAACTAATAAGGTAACCCCCCCTTAATCCCCCCCTACAATAGTAAGGGGGGAAGGGGATCGATAAGGAAGTAATGGATTTTCTAAGCTTAACAATCTTTCTGCCCCTGGTTGGGGCGGTGTTGATGCTGGCGCTCAGGAAAGATGCGCAGACGGCAGCCAAGATGGTCGCGCTGGTGACGTCGGTGCTGACGTTCGCCGCGTCGCTGCCGCTGTTCTTCGGCTTCGATAAAACCAAAGGCATGCACGCCAACGGACTGGCGGATCTGCTGCAGTTCGAAGTCAACAAGCCGTGGATAGAAGCGCTTAACATCAACTACCACGTCGGTCTGGACGGCATTTCGCTGCTGTTAGTGCTGCTGACGACGTTTCTTACGCCGCTGTGTATCTGGGGCTCGTTTACGGCGATCAAGGAACGGGTCAGAGGATACTACATAGCGTTCCTGCTGCTCGAAACCGGTATGATCGGCGTGTTTTCAGCCGTCGATCTGGTGCTGTTCTACGTGTTCTGGGAAGCGATGCTGATCCCGATGTATCTGCTGATCGGCGTGTGGGGCGGACCGAACCGGGTGTATGCGGCGGTCAAGTTCATCCTGTTCACCATGGTCGGGTCGCTGCTGATGCTGGTCGGGATACTGTGGCTGTACTTCAACGCCGTGCCGGGGGAACATACGTTCGATTTGGTGCGGATATTCCAGCTTGGGCAGATACCGGTCAAGGCGCAATTGTACCTGTTCGGGGCGTTCGGGCTGGCGTTCGCGATCAAGGTGCCGATGTTTCCGTTCCATACGTGGCTGCCGGATGCGCACGTCGAAGCTCCGACGGCGGGTTCGATTATCCTGGCAGGGGTGCTGCTGAAGATGGGGACGTACGGGTTCGTGCGGTTCTGCCTGCCGCTGTTTCCGGCTGCCGCGCATGAGTACGCCGGGCTGATGATGACGCTGGCGGTGATCGGGATTATCTACGGCGCATTAGTGTCGATGATGCAGACCGACATGAAGAAACTGGTCGCTTATTCATCGGTCAGTCATCTCGGGTTTGTGATGCTCGGCTTGTTCGCCTTTAACATGCAGGGGATGCAGGGGGGGACGATCCAGATGATCAACCATGGGCTGTCGACGGGCGCGCTGTTCTTTCTGGTGGGAGTGATATACGAACGGCGGCATACGCGGATGATTGTCGAATACGGAGGTATCGCGAAGGTTATGCCCAAGTATGCGGCGATATTCATGATCGTGGCGCTGTCGTCGATCGGTCTGCCCGGGCTGAATGGGTTTATAGGCGAATTCTTAGTGCTGGTCGGCGCATTCAAGACCAGCCCGACTTATGCGATTTTCGCTGCATCGGGCGTGGTGTTCGCGGCTGTGTACCTGCTGTGGATGTACCAGCGGGTCTTCTTCGGTGAAGTGACCAACGATGCTAATAAGAAGCTGATCGACCTGACCACCCGTGAGAAGGTGATCCTGGTGGCGATACTGGTGTTCATCGTCTGGATCGGGGTGTATCCGTCGACGTTCCTGAGTATCAGCGAGAACTCGGTGGCGATGGTGCTGACGAGAGTCGGGATGTGAATTTTGAATGTTGAATTTTGAATGTTGGATGGAAGATTTGCATGGGAAGGTGTGAAAGGAAAACTGCGTAAAATGGATGGGGTGAATTCGGTTATGGAGAGGATAATCGCTGCCAAGAAGGCGCGGGGGAGGGATGGACGGGTGTGGAAGATTGGGGGAAAGGGGTGAGGGGAAGATAAACCACGAAGGCACAAAGACACAAAGGATCAATGTTTCATCATTCCTTTGAAAAAAGAACGTATATATTGAATTATAATTACATAGTAAAGATTCGGATGCTCGTGCAGATGCAGAAAATGGCGGTAGTGCTGCTGAAGGCGCAGGGGAAGGAGGCGCGAGTGTGGAAGATTGGTGGGAAGGGGGGTGAGGATCAGGATGCAAGGATAAAATCCTGATAAACATTCACAATTATAATAATGAAAACCAACAAGATTAATCCCGAACAAAACTACATTGATGAGAATTTCCTTGAGTTTAAGGGGATTTTTTCGGGGCATTATCTAAAAACGGAACTTTCCAAAGCGGCATATTGGCCCAAGGATAAGGATATACACGACATTTTTGAGCAATGTCGCACTCACTTCCTGCGCGTTCAAAAGGTTCAACACGCACTGAATGCCAGAAGAAGCGGTCTGAATGAAAGCGATACGGAGACAGAACTCGTTGACAAGATACTGCCGTTGCTTGGATTTCAATTCCTGAAGCGTTCACGACAAGCAACAGGCGTTCCGGATTATGTGCTTTATGCAGATGAGTCATTGAAGGAAAAAGCGCTACCATTTCCAGAAAAGGAACGATATCAATTTGCAGATGCATTACTTGAAGCGAAAGCTTTCCATATAAACCTGAACAGAATATCAAAAGAAGACACACCTGGCATATCCTACCACAAGCAGATACATGTATATCTTCAAGACGCGAAATCATCATCGGAGCAACAATATTTCAACTGGGGTATTTTAACAAATGGAAAGAAATGGAGGCTGTATTCGCAGGATGTTCGCACAAATTTATACTTTGAACTTAATTTGGAAGTCGCGCTTCAGGAAATAGATTCATTTAAATATTTTCTATCCCTATTTGGACGGAATGCCTTTATTCGAGGCGATGATGGACTTTGCCGCCTTGACCATCTTCGCCGGGAATCACTGGCACGCCAGGAGAAACTCGAAACCGATATACGCAAACGGATTTTTACGTTGGTTGAATACCTTGCCAGAGGTTTTGTTTCGACACAATCAAATAATATCACAGATCAAGACCTCCCGAAGGTATATGACGCCTGTCTGATATTACTCTACCGGCTGTTGTTCATACTTTATGCGGAGGGCAAGGGATTATTGCCGGTTCGTGAGCACGGACTTGGGGCACGGAAAGCTTATCGCAAAGGATACTCTCTGCGCCGTTATCAGGCTATTTTGCAGCAACCACAGCCATATGTTCAGGAAGACGATGCATTCAAAACGTATTGGAGTGATATTGGCAACCTTTTCGACCTGATAAACGGCACGGATGAGGTTGTTAATAAAAGGCTTAATATTCCGCGTTACAATGGTGGTTTGTTTGACCCGGGAAAGCATCCGGAACTGCTGGAATGGAAGTTGGGCAACTGGACGATGCAGGAGGTTTTAAAGGGTTTGATATTCACGCCGTTACCCTCAACAAGCGACAAAACGATCAGTGTGAAATTTACAGAAACTATTGACTATGCCACGCTTGAGGTGCAGCGTCTCGGTTCCATCTATGAAGGGCTTCTGGAATGGAAATTAGAAAGAATAAACGGCAATATAAAACTGGTTCCAACTTCAGAAAAGCGGAAGGAAACAGGCTCTTATTATACTCCCGACTGGGTGGTGGATTATATAATACACGCAACCATCGATCCTCTGATTATTGAGATAGAAGAATCGCCTGAAGTAAGATCTGCGTTGAACAAAAAGATACAGGACAACTCATTCAAAGAAGCGGTTCTCAAGCTGCGTATATTGGACCCGGCAATGGGGAGCGGTCATTTTTTGGTTCGCGCGACGGAATATTTAGCAGACCAAATAGCCCACCATCCCACTACCGAAACGGCAGTCAAAAATGTTCCACAGGGACTATCCGAAGCGGATGCGGAAATAGCTTACTGGCGACGGAGAGTGGTCGAGTCTTGCATATTCGGAGTGGATATAAATCCATTGGCGGTGGAGCTCACCAAGCTGTCGCTGTGGCTCACCTGCATTTCCCCGACAAATCCGTTGAACTTTTTAGACCACCATATCCATACCGGCAACGCACTGGTCGGTTCGACGATTGAACAATTAAGCGGCGGGAAGTATAAGATTGAGGGATTGTCCGAAGCAATTAAAACGGCGGCGGGATTTCTGAAGCAGTTGTCTTCATTGCCGAGCGACAGATTTGAAGATATAAAAGAGAAACAACTGCTTTGGGAGAAGGAGATTGAAAACAGGCTGCTGCCTTACCGTCAATTCTTCAATCTACGAACAGCCTTCGACTTTGGACTATGGCTAAACGAGGCGGCATTTGCCTCCGATATGGAAACAGCATTGAAGGGAGCCACAAAAACGTTTGAAAAAGTTGATAGTCTCGCAGGTGAAAATTTCTTTTTCCATTGGGAGCTTGCCTTCCCAGAGATTTTCGACTCGGACAACGGCAAGCCCGGATTTGACGCAGTCATTGGAAACCCGCCATACGAGCGCGCGGAGATTCTTGGGGAATTAAAGCGCTATCTTGAGAAGAGGTACTTAACCTATCGTGGCGCGGCGGATATCTACACATATTTTATTGAGAAATCGATCGATATACTGCGAAACGGCGGCAGGTTCGGGATGATAGTTTCGAATAAATGGATGCGTTCCCGATATGGCGAGGGTCTTCGTAACTTTATCAGGAATTATCAGATTGAGAGGATTGTCAGCCTTTCGGGGCTTAAGGTCTTCAAAGATTCAACAGTTGATACAGTCATAATGAATGCTGAAAAACGGGATCGAACCGAGCCGCCGATATACGCTCCCATCAAGGAACTTAAGACAAATTATGAGGCATTGGAAGCTGATGTCAAGGCGTTGGGGTATCCGCTTGAGGAGAGCGCTCTCGCTTCCACCGGTTTCACTCTCGTCAGCAGCGACGCCCAACACATCCTGGACCAGATGCGGGAAGCCGGAACGCCGTTGGAGGATTATGCAAAGGGTAGGATATATCGAGGTATTATAACCGGTTTAAACAAGGTTTTTATTATAGACCGACGCAAACGGGACGAACTCATCGCAGCCGATCCTGCTTCCACAGAGATCATCAAGCCTTTATTGAAGGGGGATGATGTGAGGAAGTATCAGATTAATTTTAGGGAAAGATATCTGATCTTGACTAAAATCGGTGTTGAGATTAATAACTATCCGGCGGTTTATGAACATTTGAAGCAATATCAACATGAACTGGAGAAACGATGGGATAAAGGAAAGCATTGGTGGGAGTTAAGGGCTTGTGACTACTACGCGGAATTTGAGAAACCTAAAGTAGTATGGCCGGATATAGCAAAAGTAAATAGATTTGCTTACGATGAATCTGGTTCATACACCACAAATACGGTCTACTTCATGCCAACAGAAGATTTATGTGTTTTAGCAATACTCAATTCTGAAACAATATGGAGATTAGTAAAAAGCATTTGTTCCTCTCTTGGAGATCCTAATAACCATGGTGGAGTTAGGTTGTTTCGTCATTTCATGGAGAGAATACAAATACCATCAATAAGCTTCTCCGAGTCCAAAGCCATCACCAGCCTTGTTAAGAACCGGTTGGAGTTGACCGAGAAAATTAAGGAAGCCTTTACAGCCAGGCAGAAGATGGATGTTGAGAAGGAGATCGATGAGGTTGAACGGGAGATAGACGCGGCGGTGAAGGGATTGTATGGATTAAAGTAGGGCGGATGGGGAGCCCTATCATCCTGTAAGCTGGCAGACAGGAATAGGATCGGGCGAACGCCGTTCGCCCCTACGGACGGATGCGGAGCCCCGTCCTCCTGTAAGTTGACAGACAGGAATGTCTGTCCCACTGGAGTCTGGATTCCCACCTGCGTGGGAATGACAATGCGCAAAGTGCGTGGGAATGGCGTATATAAAAGACTTCTTCAATAGGCACAAAATAAGGGTCTATTTTACATCATTATAGTATGTGGTAAACAATGACAGATCGAAAGGAGAGTCTTAAGCGAAGAGGTGGTCCGGTAAACGTTTTGTTGTTTATTGGAGTACTCGTTCTGTGTTTTTTAGCGGTTGAGATTGCTTTTCGTATTATCACTCCAAGTTATCCTCCTGGGACTACATACGGTAAGCTGATTGTTAAAAATTCCGATTCGTTTCGAGACAGAGAATATGCTATTCCAAAGCATGGTGATACCTATCGTATCATGTTCTTAGGAGATTCATTCACTTGGGGAGTCGGGCTCGATATAGAAGAAACGATTCCAAAACAAATAGAGAAAGTGCTGTTAGTTGAAATTGAGAATCTTGAGGTTGTGAATGCAGCGATTCCGGGCTATAACACAGTTCAAGAGCTGATGTTGTTGAAAGATAAAGGACTGAAATATGAACCCGATATGATTGTATTGATTTATAACTTAAATGATATACAGTATCTGCCGGACCTGGCTGAAACGGGAAAAGCTTCATCAGATACTTTGGTTGTTGTTCCCGTTTTACAGGTAGTGAAGGGACGAAATTATAAGGCTTACGAAAAAAAACGGGGGATTCGCGGCGTAATCTGGGCGATGCAGAAACGTTTGAAATTTGTCGATTTTCTGGTTGTCAGGGTTGGATTTATCTTTCGCAAATTGGGGATACTGGATAGTCTTGAGTTCTCGTGGGCTGAAAGGATTCTCACGGGTTATGTAGAAAATAACCTGAGATGGATTGAAACACAAAGAGCACTAAGAGAAATAAAATCGATCTGTGAAGATAGAAACATACCTTTTATTGTGGCAGTATTTCCGTTTATGAATCGTTTGGATAAATCCAGATGCCAGCAGGTTTACAATACGATAACAGAGTATTGTGAAGATATTAATGTCCCCATAATAAAGCTATATGAAGTTTTCGAGGGGAAGAATACTCGAAAATATTGGATAAATATCGGGGATTGTCATCCCAACGCAGAAGCGCATAGATTAGCAACTGATGTAATGGCTCCGGTTATTTTAAGCTTCGTTTCGGCTGATTCTTCATCCCAGTGAAAGTTGGAATCCAGTAGGTAATTGTATATTCTGGATTCCGGATCAAGTCCGGAATGACAATTGTGGGGATCGGAATGAGAATGTACGGCTTTGTGGACAGGCACTTTGACTTGGATGGTCATAAGGTCGTAGCGGATTACTTAGTACCATTTATTGAAGATGAATTAGCACCGATATTGGAGAATCGGCTGGTTGACGAAGTTGAGCCAATTCAAGAATGAGAGTTACAGATAGGAAGATATATCATTAACATCTTCAACAGGATATTAACAGACCAAATTGAAATCTATATATATACTTGGCATTTCAGCCTTCTACCATGATTCCGCAGCCTGTCTCGTCCGTAGCGGCGAGATCATCGCTGCGGCACAGGAGGAGCGGTTTACACGAAAGAAACATGACCATCGTTTTCCATCAAATGCGGTCGAGTACTGCCTGAAGGAAGGCGGTGTCAGTGCAGAAGATCTGGATTATGTGGTTTTCTATGATAAACCGTGGATCAAGTTTGAAAGATTGCTTGAAACATATCTCGCTTTCGCTCCGGCAGGAATTGCTTCTTTCTTTAAGGCGATGCCGCTCTGGTTGAAGAAAAAGCTCTGGATGGATGATCTGATCAAAAAGGAGATTGGTTGGAAGGGTGATCTTATGTATCCTGAGCACCATCAGTCACATGCAGCGTCGGCGTTTTTCCCGTCGCCCTACCAACATGCGGCTATTGTTACCATGGACGGCGTCGGAGAATGGGCAACCGCTTCATGGGGTGTGGGACACGATAATAAAATAGATATGAAATATGAGCTGTGCTTTCCACACAGCCTCGGCTTGTTATATACAGCTTTCACTTATTATACAGGCTTTAAGGTCAATTCAGGCGAGTATAAGGTCATGGGTCTGGCGCCTTATGGTGAACCAAAGTATGTGCAGACAATTCTTGATAACCTGATCGATCTGCGTGATGACGGTTCCTTCCGGTTGAACATGAAATACTTCAACTACTGTCAGGGTTTGACTATGACTTCAACAGAATTTCACAAGCTGTTCGGCGGTCCGCCACGCAAACCGGAAACCAGGCTGACGCAGAAGGAGATGGACCTGGCGCGTTCGGTGCAGGAGGTCACCGAAGAGGTCATGCTGCGCATGGTGCGACATGTGAGAAAGGAGACGAACGAGAGGTACCTCTGCCTGGCGGGTGGCGTGGCGTTGAACTGCGTCGGTAACGGAAAAATCCTACGGGAGGGCATCTTTGACGACATCTGGATTCAACCGGCTGCGGGTGACGCCGGCGGTGCGCTTGGAGCTGCGCTGCATCTCTGGTTTCATGTGCTGGATAACCCGCGGCAGGCTGACCCGGAAAACAGAGGCGACAGTCAGAAAGGTTCGTGTCTCGGTCCTGAATTCTCCGTTGACGAGATTGAGGACTGGTTGAAGCGAGAGGGTTATAAATACTACTGTTACGATAAGGAGCAGATCCCGAAAAAGGTGGCTGAGATCATCAACGACGAGAAAGTCATCGGTTGGTTTTCAGGTCGGATGGAGTTCGGTCCACGTGCACTCGGAACCCGCAGTATAATTGGCGATGCCCGCAGTCATAAGATGCAATCAACGATGAACCTGAAGATCAAGTACCGCGAGTCGTTCAGACCTTTTGCACCTTCGTGCATAGTCGAAGACGTATCGGAATATTTTGAGCTGGACAGACCATCGCCGTATATGCTGCTGGTTGCACCGGTCAGGGAGGAACGCCGAGTGCGGATGACTGAAGAACAGGAGAAGCTCTTCGGCATCGACAAGCTTAACGTCCCGCGCAGCGATGTACCGGCGATAACGCATATCGACTATACAGCGAGGGTTCAGACGGTTGATAAGCGGGATCATCCGCAGTTCCATAAAATGATTGAGGAATTCAAGAAGCTGACAGGGTATGGGATTGTAATAAACACATCGTTCAATGTTCGCGGTGAACCGATTGTCTGCACACCGCAGGATGCTTACCTTTGTTTCATGCGCACTGAGATGGATGTGCTGGTTCTTGAAAACTGCATCCTATACAAGGAAGAACAGGATAGTTTAAGTGAAGATGTTGACTGGCGTCGGTTATATGAACTGGATTAGGTTCTTACCGCAGAGACGCAGAGAACACAAAGATTCTTACTGAATAAATGAGAAATGAGCAAATCCAGTAGAAAAACAGCTAAAGAACTGCGCAAATTCGGATTGGTGATGACCGTGCCGCTGGCTGCCATCGGGTTTCTGCTGCTCTGGAAAGAGAAACATGCGGCGCCTTATTTCCTGGGGCTGGCATCATTCTTCCTTGTTACGGGTCTGTTCGTCCCGATAGTACTGCTGCCGATTGAAAAGACCTGGATGATATTGGCGCGAGTACTGTCGATTGTGATGACTTACATACTTCTTACATTGACGTTTATATTTGTGATAACACCGCTCGGTCTGTTTCTCAGGTTAATTGGTACTTTCTGAAAAATCAAAAAAGAAAAGCATAAACAACTATTTACATTTGGAAT
>CAYYHI010000119.1:0-7164 GCA_964471745.1 uncultured bacterium
TAAAGCGGTACGTGAGCTGGGTTTAAAACGTCGTGAGACAGTTTGGTCCCTATCCGCTGTGGGCGCAGGAACCTTGAGGAGATCTGTCCTTAGTACGAGAGGACCGGGATGGACGAACCTCTGGTGTACCGGTTGTGACGCCAGTCGCATTGCCGGGTAGCTATGTTCGGAAGGGATAAGCGCTGAAAGCATCTAAGTGCGAAACCCACTCCAAGATTAAGGTTCCCATTCCGTTAATTCGGAACTGAAGGTCCCTTGAAGACCACGAGGTTGATAGGTCACAGGTGCAAGCATGGTAACATGTTCAGCCGAGTGATACTAATAGACCGTGAGACTTGACCGAAATTTTCCACCCCGGCAGATGATTAAAAGCTCTTTCAAAGGGAGCAAGGAAGCAAGTTGAAGATACTTGATTACTTGCTTACTTGATCACTTGATTACTGACCTTACGGCACCGGTTTCGCTTGCGTTCGCCCCCCCCCAACGCGGTGGGACCGGTTGCCGTTTCTTTCGACCGATGGGGATTTTTTGATTCGTGATTTTTGATTCCTGACTGTTGATTGTTAATTATCAATGTTCACGAATCATGAATCGCGAATCACGAATCAAAAAAATTCCTCGCAGACTACGGCGGACGGGTCACACCTCTTCCCATCCCGAACAGAGAAGTTAAGCCGTCCCGCGCCAATGGTACTGCCCTTGTAAGGGGGTGGGAGAGTAGGTCGCCTGCGGGGATTTTTTTTCACTATTTTATTCCAACAAACCACCTAAGCATCATGCCTATGAAAACCAGCTTGACTTCCTGAATGATACGTGTTACATTTAAGATGATAAAGCACAAAACCTGAAAGGAATTTCATGGGATTAATCAACGCAAAACTGGTTCTTAAGAATCCCAAAATCCCCGAATTAAATCCCGTGGAAGTGAATGCCCTGGCTGATACCGGCGCTGTGCACCTGTGCATCCCTGAACATATTAGGATACAACTTAAACTGGAAGAGTCAGACCGCAAGGAAGCTGTATTGGCAGACGGCACACGCGTACTGGTTCCCTATGTGGGACCTATTGAACTCCGTTTCAACAATCGAACCGGATTTGCCGGCGCGTTGGTGATGGGAGATCAGGTTCTATTGGGAGTAATCCCTATGGAAGATATGGATTTGGTACTCTTACCCAAGACCAGAGAAATAGGCGTCAACCCCGCCAGCCCGAATGTGGCGACGTCTGTAATCAAGTAAGTGGTGGGAAGATCACACCTCTTCCCATCCCTTGCCAGAGAAGTTAAGCCGTCCCGCGCCAATGGTACTGCCCTTGTAAGGGGGTGGGAGAGTAGGTCGTTTGCGGGGATTTTTTTTGCCTTGACTTTTAGGTAGCTTAACCATTATATTGCTATTTGCGTACATTAAAGAGGATATTGACGTTGCGATACAACTTTCATCTAATTTTCGAGAAAGGGGACAAGTATTATATCGGCTATTGTCCCGAAATCCCCGGTGCGAACGGACAGGGCGAGACGAAGGAGGAGTGCCGAGTCAATCTGCTTGAAGCCATCGATCTGGTGCTTGAAATGCGGGCTGAGGAGGGGCAGCGTGGAATACCGGAAGATGCCGAGATCGAAATCCTTGCGCTCGGATGAAGCGTGAGGAGTTCCTGCGCTATCTGAGGCAGCACAGTTGCTGCCGCAAGCGTGAAGGTCGAAGCCATTCCGTCTATGTCAACCCTATGAACGGCGAACGGGAAACGGTGCCTCGACACGTCGAAATTGACAACCAACTTGTGAGAAGGATATGCCGGAAGTTGGGCATTCCGCATCCTTGGACTCGTAAGAACTAAGCTGTCCCGCGCCTTAGGTATTCGCCCGGGTAACCTGGTGGGAGAGTAGGTCGCCTGAGGGGGATTTTTTTAATTATAAGAAGAGAACAATATAACTTCCAACTATGACGAACGTCGACATTTACTTCAGCCGTCACACCCGTCGCCAAATGAAGTGGCGAAAAATCAGCATGGAGTCTGTTGAAGAAGTCATCAGAAACCCGGAACGTGAGACAAAATCTGTAAAAGGAAGATTCAACATTTAGGGACGATCTGATGACATTGTTTTGAAGGTTATAATTATTAGGGAAGTTGATCGCATCGTCGTTGTTACCGTTATTCGCAGGAGATAACAAATGAAATTGGAATATGACCGCGAAGTTGACGCCCTATACATACGGATTCAGGAAAAAGAAGTAACTCGCACCGAAGAGATCGAGGATGGACTGAATCTGGATTTTGACGACCAGGACAGACTGATTGGAATTGAAATCCTCAACGCGACAGAGAAATACCGTCCACAGGATTTATTCACGGTATCATCGGAAGCCCTTGCGCTGTTGGAGGCTGTTGGTTGAGTTTTCCCGCGCAATGGTACTGCCCTTGTAAGGGGGTGGGGGAGTAAGTCGCCTGCGGGGATTTTTATTTCAAGGACATTTATGTAAGATTGAGATGAGTAAGAAAACCAATCAGGTGAAAGATTATATGATAGTTGAAGTCAATAAAATCACTTTACGCCAAGACGAAGACGGCGTATGGATCGCCAACAGCGAGCTATTGCCGGGCTGTCATGCTTCAGGTGGAAGCGATCATGAAGCCATACTGAACTTCCAGGATGCAGCCAAAGCGCATCTCGAAGCTTTGCGGGATAGCGGAAGACCCATCCCTGAAGCCTTCCGAAGCAAGTTTGTATTGGTTGCTTGATGGGCAGGAAGTATCCGGTATGGGATGCTCGTAAGCTTGATAAAAGACCTCGGACTAACGAAAGATCAATTCTATAATCCGAAATTCCGTTCATAAGATAAGCCATCCCGCGTCAATGGTACCTCCGGGTGACCGGGTGGGAGAGTATGTCGCCTGGTGAATTTTAACTTTGATAAAAAGTCGGATGAAAGGAGGCTGTATTATGCGTATCATCATAATCATGTTGTTGGTCTGCCTATCCGGCAGCGCCTTCAGCCAGAGCTATGAGGATCATCGCTTGATCATAAACGGAGTGGTTGAACTTGCCGTCCCTCCAGACCATGCGTCCTTTTCCTTCGGAGTATCGGTGACTGAGTCGAAGCTTAGCGATGCGGTGAGGAAAACCAAGGAAAAAGTTAATATAATTACTGATTCTTTGCGAAAGAACGGTTTATCAAACGATAACATCAGAACATCGTATTTCCAAAGCGGAGCAAAGTATAACAACGAAGGCGGATCTTACTATGGAGGCAAAGGATATGAAAAAAAACTAATCGGGTACCAAGCGAGTATTTCAGTCCAAGTTGACCTTGACAGTCTGGAATGGCTTGAATCAATCGCAACCAAAGTCAGTGAGTTCGAGCCAAATTCTCTCTCCAATATTCGTTTTTCTCTAAAGAATTATGAAAAAGCAAAGAAAGACGCATTGCGTTTGGCGTTTGTCCAAGCAAAAGAAAAGGCTCTAATATTGGCTGAAGAAGGGGGATGCGATTTGGGTAATGTTATAGAGATTGATGGAACCTCGTCGAGGAGCATCTACTACGGGACGCCGACTCCCTTCAATGCTTCCTATTCTGTTGAACGTGATCAGATCGAAGTGGATTCTGGATCTCCCGGTACATTTTTCCCAGGAGATATCAAGATAAGTGCAAGTGTAAAAGTGACTTTCGAGATTAAGAAACGCAGTTAACAAGCGAATCAAGAAAAATTAATCCTCCATACGGCGGTGATAGACATTGAAATATCAGGGGATCATTTCGTTCATTCATATCTTGGCTCAAGCGGGAATTGCCTTTTCCTATACCCAAACAGAGTAGTTGACTCGTCCCACGTCAATGGTACTGCCCGGGTAACCGGGTGGGAGAGTAGGTCATCTCCGGCGAATTTTCTTAAGGGATGTTAAGATCAAATTATATCAATGCTTAGTTTAAAGTTCGCACAATACCCCTTGCTGCTTGGTTTCAAATACGTCAGCCGACGGACGTACCCTGGCAAATTACATTCCGCAAGCTTCATTTGAAATCTGCAAAAAAAAACTAAGTTGTTTATAAGAAAACACTCTCAAGCCATGTTCTGTGCTAATTGCTCTGATTCTCAAACTCACTTCACCAAAACAACCTTCTGCAACCGACTCTCGTTACCCGATCTAAGCTGCAACATATAAATCCCAGCAGGCATTACATTTAAATCAACGTTTATGCGATGCATCCCAGACCCGAACCATCCATAATGGATCATATCGTACACGTGCCTCCCGGAAAGATCTGTCAGCGACAGAGTTACTTCACCGGGTTGCGGCAAACCGAAGGAGATCGTCAGCCGCGAGTTAAACGGATTGGGATAGATTTTCTGGATGGCAAATTCGTCAGGTGGCTCCGGGTTGGTTAAATCGACGCCAAGCGCATTACCGGTAACAGGAACTTCGAGGATCCCCTCGTCGCGGTCGTTGGATTCGATCTGCAGAACCGCTTCATACCGGGCTTCATCGTTAGGAGCAAACGTGACAAGAAAGGTCAGCGAGGAATCCGGTGGAATATCATCCCATTCATCTATCTCAACCGTAAATGAACCGTCATCCGGAATTATGGCATAATCGTTGATTTCCAGGATATCCAGTCCTATGTTCCTGACTACCAACTCCTCTCTCATATAGGTACCGGTCTGAACGTCGACAAACTCTATTTCAACTGGATGAACGCTGATGTTGCACAGCGGGAAGAAGAACGGTCCGATGTCGGTGATGGTGTTGTCGGGGTCGGGATCGGATTCGGGATCCCCAGCATCGATGCAAGGGGAATCCTCCTGGAGATAATAATATTCGGGATAGTTCCCTTCTAAAACTAATCGAGGGTCCATAAAAATATTTCCGTAACGGTCGGTCGAGTCAGTGTTGGCATTGATGCGATCGATTTCACCAAGACCTTGCAATGGTTCGTTACCATCGGCAAATCCGCGATCTGGATAGAAGATATTGTGTGCAATATACGACTCATCCTCATGCTCGCCTCCCGGTGAATTGATGAAAGAAAAATCTTCATCGGGGAAGTAGAATATACAGTTTTCGACGTAAGTTTCATCTCGAGCGTAAACTCCGCAGTCTATAAACATACAGTGATTGATAGACCCACCATTGGCCCAGACACCATATCGACCAGCCATAGCGCCAAAATCCGTAAAAACACAGTGGCTAATTGTGAGGCTATTCGATTGACCGGTATTCCAAATTCCGAAGTCCCCAAGCCTGAAAAAGGAATTTCGCACCTCGACATTACTGGCGGTGTAAGTTGAAATTCCTGTGATGCAATCTATGAATGAGCAATGGTCAACATACAGGTGAGCATCAGGACTACCGTGAAATTGAATGGCGCCGTCGTACTCATAACCATAGTGCTGACGTGTAAAGAGGCAGTATTCGAACACCATCTGTGGAGCGCGCCCCATTCCTGCTATTCCTAACCATTGATAGTGATTATCCCACCTATATGGCAGAAATCGTATTGAATCCTCTGCGGTTCCCTGTGCAAGAAGAACAGCGTCATCGATAATCAGCGACTCGCCAGGGCAGAGGATTACTGTAACACCGGGATCAATAGTAAGTTCTTCTCCTTGCTGAAGGGTGGTCATATCCTGGATGATGTATGGACTGCCATCCAGATCCCAGACACCCCCTTCAATCTCGCTGTCAACCCAGGTCGTATCGGCAAATGTCATCGATGTAAGGATGAGCGCCGATAAAAGAATGATGTTAAACCTGCTCATGGTTCACCTCCCTATTTTTCTTGTGATGAGAAGAATGTTCTCCTTATAAAAAATTATACATAATAAAATCGTAATGGTGTGATTTGGGGCACTTTTGGAGTGAGAAAGTGTGAAAGTAAACATAACGCTAAAAATACACCGTCACCCTCACCGTCGCCGAATAATTTCCCGGCGGGAACTGACACTCCCTGTCCCCCAGGGTCATCACGCCGAACAGGAGCAGATCGGCATTCTGCGCGATGCTGGCGTCGAGGCGCCGGTTTGATAATCGTCGGATATGCCGTATTCCAGATAACTGAAGGTAAGTTATTCACACCGCCGGTATTACCGATCTTTCTCGTTCTGGGTGTGATGTTTGGGTATTGTTGGCTGAGGGGAAGGCGGATGTAGTCCGGTTTCCTCGAAACCGGGGGAGAGATCATTAACCCGGATACGAGGTATATGGGCTACCTCCTTGTATTGGACGCCCAACGGTTTGGCTCACCTGCCGCTGATACAGTCGATACGACAAACTTATAATTGCAAAGTACCGTAGCATACACACGCTGAAGGCGGTCAGGTGCAGCCGGTGTTAGCCAGCCAATTATATTACAAAACTATGATAGACTATTCTAATCACTTCAGCGCTTGGTATACACATCCATAAAACTATGATCTAACCGAATCGATCGAACAAACTCGAATCTCAGATCCATCAACAATCGAATCAATGGACCGATATAAACATACTCTGTACATTCGTACGTCTCATTCGTTGATAGGCGATGGTACTCCATCTTGTATTCACTATTCGCAGGATCGTATTCTATGAAACGGCGAACGATTTGACTGTCCACACCCTGTTCGACTACCTCTTTTGGTTCGCTCATCAACGCAACTCTCTTCAATCCATCAATGTATTCAAGGATGAAGTGGCCTCCAGGTTTTAGTGCGTCAAAAACCCGGTCCCGGAACTGGGGGAAGCGCCGGTGGGGAAAATCGGTGATTGCATTACCGAAGCATACCGCCAAGTCATAAATCCCGTCCCCAAGTGGATAGTTCAAGACACTGGCTTGTACGAAACTGGTCTTCGCTCCCCGATTGACGGCTTCTTGACGCGCCAGGGCAATCAGACCCGGTGCAAGGTCAATGCCGATGATTTGCGCGCCTTGCTCTTCTAAGAATATGGTGATTGAACCTGCACCACAACAGAGATCCACCACTTGATCACCTGGTTTCAGATAGGCTTTCATGTGAGGGTAGATCCTTTGGATGAACTCCTCACGGCGCTCGGATGTGAATTGATTTGCGAACCAGTCAAACGGCGCAATGGGTTGATCTTGTGTCACCTTCTCTCCTTCTGTTTGTTTGAATGAGTACCAGATTTGCTGGCTAACAGCATCGAGCTGAGGCACCTGGGCATTCCCCAC
>CAYYHI010000119.1:7174-10377 GCA_964471745.1 uncultured bacterium
AACTGCCCGCCTTCGCCGTTTTGACCATCGGATGATGTTTCATCGGTAATTCCTTCGAGCCAGGTGCGAATCGTGTTTGATTCATCAATCCTCAATTCCTGCCCGCCCAGGTCGATCAACTTGCGATTGCCTTCCGGAATATCATCTCCACCGCGAACGTACAGCGGTACCCAATTATGTTTCAGGTTTTCGCGAGCGCCGGTCCAGGTTCCTCCCTGTCCGAAATCACTGTTCACAACCAGCGCCCAGTCTGAAAGCGCATAGATCAGCTTGTTGCGGCTCATAGCCAGACCTGCGTTGAAACCGGCATTCGGATGGCTTGGTGACACCAGGAGCAGCCTGCCGTCAACTATCGCATCGCGGGAGGTTCCCGATACCGATTTACGTTCCAGGCTGTCGGAAAGGACACCGATGACCCTGCCCGCAGAATCCAGCGCCGAGAACATGGCTTCGCCGTCAACGCCGCGCGCTCCACCCGATATAACCTGTACGCCGAGCCTGGCGCATTCAGACGCTACTTCACGAGTAAATAACCGACCATCCTCATCCACATCACGAGATCCCACGATTGCCAACCCTCCTGCTCCTAATGCATCAACTTCTCCTGCGCCGTAAAGAATTGGGGGCGCTGATTTCCCCAGTCGAGCCTTCAAACGCTCCGGATATGCCTCGTCGTCCCGGCTGATGACCCAGATGCCGCTGTTGGTCCAGCGTTCGATCTGCAAAGCCAGCAGTCCGCCCCTGGCGAGCAGCAGCTTCAAACGATCCGGGCTGAGACTCGTTTCCGGCAGATCTTTGCTGACTTGTTCATCCGTTTCCAATTGAAGCAGGTCACTTAGGGACATCTTCCTTTCGTCCAGCCATAACATCAGTTTGTGATATTCCAGCGGTGTGAGAGGTGAGTAATTCTCAGAATTCTCGTCACCAAACCTTCCACACAACAGCAAGGTTGCTTGCGTATCGGGAGTTAAAATGTGTTCGTAATCCATATTACCTGTCTTACTTTGAAGTCGTCATCGCTAAAGCCAGCGGGAAGACTTCCCCGCTCCCCGCACGACGGAGCAATGCCGATAAAACTGTGAACGTCCATCGGGAATCTACCATATCATCGACCAGAAACACAGGTTCATCAAGGATCTTTCTTTCGTCGATCTCAAAAACAGCATCAAGATTGTGAACCTGTTGGAAACTGTTCTGCATACCTTTCTGTGGCTGGTTTTCCTTCTTCTTGGCGATACAATCTATAAACTTCAGCCGTAGTTTTTTCGCAAGCCTTCTGGCGAGGTCTCTAACGAGGTAGGGAGCTCTTAGCGACGGTACAAACGTAACCCAAGTAGGAAAAGGCATCGGCAGCCAGTCTTCACCTATCATTTCGACAACAGCATCAACAAGTCTCTTATCAAATTTGCCTATGATCTGCTTGCCCTGTCGTACGAGATCACCCCAGCCGGCATCACCCCAGATGGATAGGACCCGACCGGGTTGATGTTGCATTTCCCCGGTAATCAACCCACTGAAACCGTATTCCGGCAGCGCATCCGGGGGCCATCTTTTACGCGGAATAATCACCTGAAAACCGCGTCGGAGGAATTGGACAGCCTGGTTTTCCATTTTATAGGAGTAGCTTTCGGGTATCAACGGTTTCTCCATGCACACCGCGCAATGACCACACGGCTCAGCGCCCGGATCGTTCAGCTCCTCCCGTAACTGTTGCATAAGACAGCGATTGCTCGTCATGTACTCCTGCATACGCGCCTGTTCGGATCGCCTTAACCTGGTGAGCTGCTCCACGCGCTTCATGTCGAGTTCGTATTTCACAGGACTCTTAAACCAGCGATAACCGATCTTCTTGACCGGCGAAGGCGTTTCAGTGGCGAGGAATTTGAGAACCTTCTCCAACTTCGACCAAGACAGATTTACGTCCCTCTCCAACTGGGGAAGCGAAAGTCCGTCTTTTGCCCGATCCAGGGTTACCAGAACTTCGTTGATATTAGCATCGATCGGGAAGGCTGTTCTGATAAAGTAATCGATAATGTCATCGTCCTCGCTGCCGCTCAATAGAATTCCGTAAGCGTTTTTCACAGCGCGACCGGCGCGTCCGACCTGCTGGTAATAGTGAATTATCGACCCCGGACGTTGAAAATGGATCACGAAGCCCAGATCAGGCTTGTCGAATCCCATACCCAGGGCGGTGGTTGCTACAAGGGCTTTGATCCGGTTGTCGAGCAGGCGATCCTCCAATTCGATGCGTTTTCCCGATTCGAGATCGCCATAATAAGCTTCTGCATCGATGCCACATCGCTTTAGCCACTCCGCCAGTCGCTTTGAATCGCGAACCGTCAGCGTATAGACAATTCCGCTGCCGGGCAGGGAGGGCAGGTGTTCAGCCAGCCAGGCGTACCTTGCGGCTTTGCTGGGTAACGTTATATTCTGCAGATGGAGACTATCCCTGGTCAGGGTTCCGCAAAGGGTTTGAAAATCGCTGCCGAACTGATTCTGTATGTCGGCGATCACACGGTCGTTTGCCGTTGCTGTCGTTGCCAGTACAGGAACAAAGCTCGGTAAAGCCTGCACAATCCGTACAATCCTGCGATAATCAGGTCTGAAATCGTGACCCCAGTCGGAGATACAGTGCGCTTCATCGACCACGAAGAACCCAATTCTGCTCATAGCGGGCGTCAATACTTTCGCTCGAAATTCGTCGTTCGCCAGTCGTTCCGGAGATATCAGTAGTATGTCAACCTTGTTCTGTCGAAGTTGAGCTTTAACCTCTTCCCACTCCTCGACATTGCTTGAATTGATGGTTGCCGCCCTGATTCCGATACGTTTTGCAGCTTCGATCTGGTTGCGCATGAGGGCGAGTAGAGGCGAGATCAACAGCGTCGGTCCCGCATTCATATCCCGCAGCATACGAGTAGCGAGGAAGTAGACGACGCTTTTCCCCCAACCGGTGCGCTGGATCAGGATTACCTTCGCCCGCTTCGCAACCAGTTCATTGACAGCCTCCCATTGACCGTCACGAAAGGCGGCATTCGGATTGTTGAGTGAATTGCGTAGGAGGTTATGCGCTTTTTCTTTGAGAAGCACCTGTGGAATTTGGTGAAGTGTATGTCGATTGTCAACTATAAATTTCAGTGGGACAGATATTCCTGTCTGTCGATTGTTGGTATTGTTCCCGCTGGGTTTCAAGTCCGAGGGGGGGA
>CAYYHI010000120.1:0-10216 GCA_964471745.1 uncultured bacterium
TACTGCTGCTTCTCTGGATGCCGGTGTTCATGTAAGCTTCGTTGTCGTAGCAGACATATATGATATCATCGTTGCGTTCTGCAGCCGCTGAGAGTTGACCGAAACCGATGTCCATTGTCCCTCCGTCACCAGCCCAGGCAACGACGTTTATCCCCTTCTTGCCGGTGGCGTTCAGTCCGGCTCTGATGGCGCCGGCTGAGATCGCGGCAGTCTCGAAAGCCACCTGAAACACCGGAACATCGCAGGCGGAGTAAGGGAAAGGTCCATCTATTACCGCCCAGCAGCAAGCTGGGAATACAAGAATTGTATCCCTTCCCAGCGTCTTCAAAGCAAGTCGCATCGCCAGCGCTGCGCCACAGCCGGGGCAGGCGACATGACCGGGTTTCATTATTTCGCGGTCGGCGACTTCTGTATAGTTTTTAAAATGTGGTAATTGTTGCATATCTATTCTCGTGTTTTTCTTTCAATGGATTATACGTGACCCAACTTTTTGAGAATCCCAATCAGATCGTGTTGAGAGAACAGTTCACATTGCTGAAGCCACAGTTTTAACTGTTAGTCGTCTTTGTTTAATATTCCACAACCGATTTAATTTTACGTTTAATTAGTACGTAATCATGAGACCATCCTCCTTGTATTAATGTTGTGTCTGTTGGGATTGCTCGCTCCCCGAGTTCTGAAAATCGGACAATCGGCTGATATAATTCCGTTAACTCAGGATTCGATAAGAACTCCTTAAAGTGAACTCCCATAACTAACATTCCCCATTGCGGTTTCAATTCGGTAAGGATTTCCTTCCAAGATTCATAGCGTTTATACTCGAGCCAGACCAATCCGAAATGATCTAAAATAATAGCGCCGCTATAATACCCAATCATTCCAATATCATGGGCATAAACAGTATCGGTTCGTGCAATATTTACTCCGCAGAACTCTTTTAACGGTTTCTCAATGTTCTTCCTTAATTGTGATTCACCCTGCTGGTGCCCCATGTATACCCAAAGTAATAACGGTATTACCATTGCAGTATATCCAACAGATCGTTTCAGCTTGTCTGGAACCCTAAACCGGTTAATCAACAACGATGCACCACAAGCGGTTACAGTACATTTAAAGAAATAAACGGGCAGTGCATACCAGGACCAGATTTGTGGTCTGGCGATAAAATAACCCAACAAGTACAATCCACACCAAATACCGAAGAGTCTCAAAAACGTTGATCGCTTTATTACAAAGGGCAAAGATATAAGCATGGTTACGGTAAGCACAGCCTGAAGAGGGTCTTTATTAAGCCCAAGAAACCAGTTAAAGACATGGAAAAAAGATCTGCCAACAGCATTTGACTTGGCAATAACCGATTGCGAAATTGGGCTGCCATAGTATAAAAACAGTACCATCGCTGGGAAAATCAGAATAACTGCGGCTGGTAGTATCTCACGCATTGGAAGCGTGCGTTTACGTCTCAGATGTTCAACTGCGTTAACGAGTAAGGAAATGATACCTTCAGCTCTTAGCCATACACTAACAGCCGACATACTTAAGCTCAATTTTGACGAACTTTTTATAATCAGTTTCAGTGACCAGATCGTAACCGCGAGAAAGAGCCAAGTCTCCATACCGCCTACAGATATCCGGGACATGTATGGATCAAAAAGCACTAATGCAGATAAAATTAACCAACCATTCCTGCCAAATGATTCGCTTAGAATTCCTCTTAGTAACCAGAGAGTTAGAAATTCACACACAAGTCCGACCAACCGCGCAGCGACTATCAGATTAAATCCAATAAGTCCGAAAACACTGAGTATTGCTGCAAAGAGCGGAGTGGTTGTTCCCAATACTCTGGAACCCGGATTATATATAAAACCTTTACCTTCAATAAGATTGTCTGAATAACGGAGTGTTATAAAAGCGTCATCATATAGGGGCATAATCCAGCAACATAGAATCCGGCAAATCACGAATATGGTTATAAAAACAGCGAAGTCAATGTTTCGTGGTTGAATTAATCTGTTCGGTTTAAGAGCACTAAAGAAAGTTCGTTTAACAGTTTCTGCTTCCATCACAACTCGTTATAAATTAGCTGGATTTTTACTCATCTATGAGTATTTCAGTTCAGAGTCTCGCGTAAAGCGCATGATGCTAAGAAGCAGGACGATGTGCCTATCTTAAGTTCGAGTTTAGGTTTAATAGTGCTTGTAACTGTCTCCACCAGCCTTACTGCCTCCTGAACCCATCAGCAGCGTCGGCTCCTTGAACTGCGGTTGTTAACCACTTCCTGCCAATGCAACACCAGCAGATCGTGAATGACAGTGTCTATCCTGGAGCAGTCCACCTACTCTTTGACCCCGATCCAGATTTGATCAATATTACCATCCTGTCGTTTTTGAACATCGAGTGCTATTTCCTCGATAACCTCTGGCTTCACGTCACGACCGCCCAGTCCGACAATATAACCGTAGATTGGCGGTCGTCGATCATCAGGGACATGATACATTGCGTTGCGGATCTCCTGCGCCCAGATGCCTCCCATACCCACACAGATGTCGCGATCCAGAACCGCCACACGCTTGCATCCTGATAGAATCCTGCGGACCTGTTCGATCGGGAACGGACGTAAAAGCTTCATCTTCAGTAGTCCGACAGAATGACCTTTATCCTGAAGATCATCGATGACCTCACGTGCGGTCGAAGATACAGTCCCGGACGTCACCAAGACATAATCCGCTCCGTCGAGCCGGTATGATTCGGTCAAGCCGTAGCTGCGCCCGAACATCTTTTCAAAGTCCTCGTCAGCCTGCTCTGCTACCTTAAGCGCTTCGTCCATAGCCATCTGCATCTTGTAGCGGAACTCCATGTAGATATCCTGGGGAACGATACCACCGAATGCGTGAGGATCCTTCACGTCCAGGTAGATCGTCGGTTTGTAGGGGGGCAGGTATTCGGATGTCCGTTCCTGTCCCGGGATATCCACCGCTTCGTAGGTATGCGACAGGAAAAAGGCATCCAGAATCAACATGACCGGCAGATCGACGGCTTCCGCCACCTTGTAAGCCTGTATTGTGGTATCGAGCACTTCCTGGTTTGATTCGCAGTAATATTGCAGCCATCCGGTGTCGCGCTGAGCGAGTGAGTCGTTCTGGTCTGTCCAGATCGACCATCCGGGTGCCATAGCGCGGTTCACGTTAGCCATTACGACAGGCAGTCTGCCGAGCGCCGCCCAGTGCAGCATCTCGTGCATCAGTGCCAGCCCCTGCGCCGAAGTGGCTGTAAACGTGCGGGCTCCGGCTGCTTGAGCTCCGATGCAGCCCGCCATTGCCGAATGTTCCGACTCGACCTTGATGAACTCTGCGTCGAGCAGCCCCTTGGCGACGATATCAGCCAGTTCCTCGATAATAGTAGTCTGTGGCGTGATTGGATACGCCGAAACTACCTGTGCCTTGGCGCACATCGCCCCCCAGGCTGCAGATTGATTACCGGTTAGTATTTTTTGCATTGATGTTATCGTGTTTCAAGTTTGTAAAAGGTGTTTAATATAAATATTCCTCAATAAGCGATTTCAACTCAGATATTTCCGTATGTGTTATTCTCCAAACCAATTCTAAATTGACGTTCATGTAGTCATGAATAAGTCTATCGCGTAGACCTGCAATCCGCCGCCACGGCATTTCCGGAAATTTATTTTTCAAATCTTGTGAAAGCCTCTTCGACGCTTCGCCTATGATCTCCAATTGCCGGATAACCGCATCTTGCCAGTGTGTCTGTTCGAAAAAGACTTCACGACCTATTGATGTGTATTCCTCAATCTTGCGGATCGAGTCCAGGATATGTCTCAGATAGACTAAATCATCCTTCACAACGGTATTGCCTCCTCGAGGACGTTATCCCGGAAGTAAGGACTCAGCTCGGGTTCAGTCACTACATCCACCTTCCGTCCCAACAAGTCCTCAAGGTCCTGCTGGATGGCTATCAAATCCAGCAGAGAACGTCCTTCCTCCAGATCGATGAGAAGATCTAAATCGCTGTCCGGTCGGTTGTCACCACGGGCGCAGGAACCAAAAACGCGGATGTTACGTGCGCCGTAACGTTCTGCGACAGCGCGGATTTTTTCCTTATCCTTAAGATACATTTAAGACTCGTAATAGCGTTCAATGCACCGCCTTCATCACAATACAGGACCTCGGGCATTCGGCGGTGGTTGGTCTGCAATCCGTGTATTGTTTAATAACTTTCTGGTGGGCAAGGGATTCCACCTCACCATTAACTACCCTCCCTTCAGCTACCCCCCTAAAATTAGTAATGGAAAAAATCCTTAACTTAACTCGGAATGACCTCAGTCTGTCTCACACTGTTTTCACCAGTCGGGGAATGTTCCTCTCTACCTCGCGGAGAATGTCTTGAATGGAATTGACCTCAGCCTCCTCGAAATACGCTTCGCCGCATTGATTGCAAACCCACGCCGGTAGGTCATCGAGACTAAGGTGAATCCCTTTGCGGTCAATATGAAACGGCGCGGAGCCGCGTCTCATTTCGCTCTGGCAGTAGATACATTTCATTATACTTTCCTTGTTCTGAAATCCTCCGACCATTCCCGTTTATCAGGAAGGTAGGCGGTGATTATTGCAAGAAATTCTTTTTTAGGGGCGCATACGACGTGAATTGAGCGCCCGCCGAAACCCATCCCATGCAACAAAGCGCTGTGCCCGCGCGAATCCTCTTGGTAATCTTCGATTATTTCGCCTTCATCAACTACCATGCGAACTTCCACCGGCTCGATCATCCTGTCCAATCTCGACATCTGACGAACGGCATGTGGCAGGAAGAGCAACCGCTTGGCGGCTGCCTCTCTGATTGAGCAATGAAATTCCTGCGGTGTGGTTGCCTTGGTCATGGCTCAAAGATGATGTAAATAGACCGGCTCAGCAAGCTGGTCGGAATTTGACAGGCTGAAAGCCTGTTCTATGAGACTATCACTTCTAACTCCCCCTACTTCGTAAGGGGGAATTCCTAATGCACCGCCTTCATCACAATACAGGACCTCGGGCATTCGGCGGCGCAGAGTCCGCAGCCCTTGCAGTATTCCGTATCGACGATGTAAAACTTGTTAGGGTCGTCCTTTACTTTAATCACCGCAACGTCCGGACAGAAGATGAAACAGTTGTCACACGCCGGGCAGGTGCCACACGAGAAACAGCGCCTCGCCTCGCGGATCAACTCTTCATCGCTGAATCCCTGCCGAACCTCTTCGAAGTGCTTGATTCTCTCGACAACATCGAGGGATTTGGGATCAATCCTTGCCAACTCCTCGAAGTAAGCCGTATTTAACTCATCGAACGGCACCACGTGCCCCGTCCGTTCACGCAGTGACGGTGAGAGCGCGGCATCTTCAATGATCGGTTTGCCCGTCAACGCGGCGTCGATGGCGATAGCTGCACGTCTTCCGTATCCTATCGCGGCGGTAACTGTACCTGCTCCGTCGGCGACGTCGCCGCCGGCGTAGAACCTGTCAACCGGCGTTCTTCCCAATTCATCGGCGGGGATGTTCCACGAAGTCTTGGCGCGGATATCGTCCGGTAGGAATTCAAGATCAGCCGTCTCGCCGATGGCGGTTACCACGCAGTCCGTTTCGACCACGTACTCGCTGCCCTCGATCGGAACCGGACGCCTGCGACCGGATTCGTCCGGTTTGCCGAGCTTCATCCTGATACATTTGACGCCTGTCATTCTGCCGTTGTTACGGAGCACAGCCACCGGTGTGGCGAGTAATGTTATTTCGATCCCTTCGGCGAGCAGTTCGTCGATCTCCTCTTCGATAGCTGGCATTTCGGCGCGGGTGCGGCGGTAGACTACCGAGACGTCCCTGCCGTTTCTGAGCAGCGACCGTGCCACGTCCATCGCGGTATTGCCGCCGCCGACGACCAGCGGTTTCTGACCGATGCCGTCCTCCATGCCGAGGTTGATGCGGTGCAGCACTTCGATGCCGGGTATCACGTCGTCGCCTTCATCGCCTTCGGCTCCGAGCGGACGGCTTTCAGTGAAGCCGACCGCGGCGAATACAACATCGAACTTGTTCATTAACTGCTCGAAAGGCACATCAACGCCGACCCGTGTATCGGTTATTATTTCCACGCCCAGGTCCATGATGCGCCTGATCTCAGCATCCAGCACATCCGGAGGCAGTCGATAGTCGGGTATACCGACGCGCAGCATCCCGCCGGGCTTGGCATGCGCTTCGAACACGGTGGCGGCGTGTCCGGCGAGTTTAAGATGATAGGCGCAGGAGAGCCCCGCCGGACCGGAACCGATGATTGCGACATGCCTGCCGGTGTAACGACCGGGCATCAATTCAGGTGGATTGTCCTGAAATTTATCGGCGATGTAGCGCTCGATGGAATGTATATTTATCGCACCGCCCATCTGGGCGCGGTTGCATTCGGTTTCGCACGGATGTGGGCAGACACGACCGCAGGTTCCCGGGAACGGCGTCGTCTTTGCCAGCAGTCGCCAGGCATCTTCGAGGCGACCTTCGCCGGCAAGCGTTACGAAGCCGACCACGTCGTTTCCTGCCGGGCATCTGAACGAGCACGGCGGCACCTGTTCGACGTGATGCGGTTCGACGTTGCGCCACGAGCCGGTTTTGTTGACGGTCGTATCGCCCATCGACGCCGCCATCAGCGGCATCTCGCGCCATGATTTGTAGATTATCGGTTTTTGAGCCATTATATGAAGTTCCTGAGAAGCTGATTTCTGAGTTTACTTGCTATTTGCACGTGGGAAATCGCACTCGTTAAACAAATCCTTTGATGAAAAAACTTTCTGGATTTTTCGACTTGTAAATAATTCAACTAACTTATCACTGAATAGATAGGATACCTTGTTTTCAATAAATAGCGGATGACCGATATATGAAGAAGAAGTCAATTCCTGAAGCAGTTTTTTTCTGCGCGATCTCGGTGCAACTATTGTCAGTTTACGATCCTTTCCCAATTCGGGGATAACCTTTAATAACGAAGTGAACCTTTCGAGAGCGCTCAGGATTGGTGTACTCTCCTCAATCTCAAATGCCCACACAGGTTTCCCTTTCGAATCTGTCCAGATTATATCTATCTGTTCAATCCTCTTTTTATCAAAACCTTCAGCATCAACATTTAAGGATGTAATACTTTTAATACTTCTGAACATCGGATCTATTCTTTCACGTTTGCCAATGAATGGTACATATCCTGCTTTTAGACAAAGTATCGCCAGACGATAAATATGTTGGTTATGTTGTGTGCTTTCAGGTATTTCTGTTGGAATATCTCTATCAACAACCGTCGATTGCACATTAAGTTGGAGTTCTTCCTGAATCAATGTACCTTTGGGATCTTTCAATTCCCAACTTATTCCGTTGGACGAGATTGCTATTTCTCTTAAAACATCAAGTATGTCGTCACGAGTTGGTTTATGCCCATTGACAAGGAGCGGGAGTATCGTGGTTACTATTTCATCGAATGATGCCTTTTTGACCTTGCGTAAATATCCAATTACATAATACTGGATTCTGAGTCTGGGCGGAATGAAATTGCCGACTTTACGCTCCGACCGTATCTGCCATAGGCTGTTGCTGTCCATATCAAAATCGCTTCCAAGAATTCCAAGTATGTCACTCATGGATTTGGAAGCCGCGTCAATAAAGAGTTCATTTTCAAATAAATCAGGCACAACCTCGCGCAAGATCTCCTCCGTTGTCGCACCGCCGTTTTTATATATAACACGCTCAGCGACGTTTTTAATTATGTTTGCCAGCGGTAGAGACATGGGCACCGAAAAGATTCTCTTGGTACTCTTTTTGAAATTAACCACTAAACTTTCACCTAATACTCTCAATGGTCTTTTTACTTTATGAAAAGATCTGTTTGAGAGTGGTTGAGCAACAACGTTAATATATGTGAATCCGATGTACTTCATCATATCACGAATTGAATACCAAAGGTTTGGGTTTTTATGAAAATAAACAAGTGACATCCACGCATCATCCTTTAAAGCAATAAACATCTTCTCGAATGATTCTGATAATACCTTGAGATAGTGCTCATTAGTATGCGATAAATCACCACCCTCAATTGCTTCCTTGTTTTTAAGGCTAACCTCAAATGGTAACTTTAACCACTCTCTATACATTGTTGATAAATCAAGATAAGCAATATGCGCTCCATAAGGAGGATCAGTAAATATATAATCAACTGATGCTTCTTCAATATAGCTGTCTAAATTATCAGCAGAATCGTTATATACAATAAATTTTTTGTCATTTGAAGCATAATCTCCAAATATTTTAATCGAGGCCTGTTTAGCCTTTATTACTCTGGTGTAACTTTCAGAAAATGCTAACCAGGCATCTTTTTCCCCTGGATTTTGCGGAACCCAATAACGGTATACAAGAAACAGTCCTGAGCCTCCTCCATGAGTTTTTCCTTTTTCTGGTGCACGATACATTATGCTCATTTTATCGAGAGCACTTGAGAATACAAAAAGAAAAAACTGCTGCGTTCTTTTATCCGATAAACCGTTTATTAAATTTAACAGATTGGACATTATTATAAGATTACGTTTAGTAAACATTTCATCCACATATTGTCTGTCTGCATTTAGAGGTAATCTTACATTTTTAGGATACCATTTCTTCAACTCATACGAGTTTATTTCTTTATCAGAGGCTATCTTCACAAAGTTTAAAATCTTTGACATACGCTTTGTTATATCTTTATAAAGGATATCTACATGTTCGAAATCGATTTTTGTCTCACATGTATTTGCAGTGATAAAGCAAGCAAGAGGATCAATGTCCAAGCATATAGACTTTCTCTGATTTGCCAATGCTGCAGCTGCGACAACACCGGATCCACAAAATGGATCGAGCACTAAACCATTTGCAGGACAGAAATGTCTTATGTATTCTTCAACTACATTCAAAGGTTGACGAGTAAAATAAGGATGAATCTTATAAAGCCAACTGGATGCCTTCATTGGTGGAATTGCATTTCTTATCGGTTCATAAATCACATTTATATTATTATTTGTCATCATGTTCGCTCCGACCGTATTTGCCAAAGGTTGTTTTCGTCAAGATCAAAATCACTTTCAAGAATCACTAATATATCACTAATGCTTTTAGAAGATGCATCAAAGAACATATCATTATCGAAGAGATCGGATACTACTTCGTGAAGAATGTCTTCCGTTGTTGCGCCACTCAGTTTATAGATGACCCTCTCCGCAACGTTCTTTATTACATTAACCAACGGAAGAGACATGGGTACACTTATTGTTCTTGATGAGCTCTTCTGAAAATTAACAATTAAACTTTCTCCTAAAACGCGAAGAGGATTTGCTTTCTTATGCCAAGACGCCCAAGATAGTGGCTGAACAACCGTATTTACGTATTTGAATCCTATATAACGCATCATATCTCTTATTGAATACCAAAGGCTGGTTTTTTTATGCATAAATACCAGTGATAGCCAAGCATCCTCCTTAAGTACAAAAAACATTTGTTCAAATGATTTCTGTAGAACTTCAAGATAATGTGATTCTTGGAATCGCAGTTCACCTCCTTCAATAGCTTCCCTTTTTCGCTTATCCTCAGAAACATCAAAATTAAGCCAAGCGTGATACATAGTGCTTAAGTCTAAATAAGAGATATGTGCTCCGTATGGTGGATCAGTAAAAATATAATCGATTGAGTTCTTTCCAATGTGTTTGTTAATATTTTCAGCAGATTCGCTGTATACACTAAATGTTCTTCCTTCATGAAAGTAATCGCCTATTATTTGATTGCTATTATATTTTATTTTCTTTAGGGAATTACATTTTCTTTCAAATAAATTCCACACATCGAGTTTTCCAGGTTTCTTGGGTACATAATAACGATATTGCTGAAATATAGTACTATGACCTCCACTTCCTTTCCACTTGATATAGGTTAGACTTGCTCTGTGTAAGATCCCAGAGAATGCAAACAACATCAGGTCTCGTAGTTCTTTATCTTCTATCTTTTTTATCTCGCTCAGGATATGACTTAACATGATTAAATTGTCTTTATAAAATAGATCATCGACATTGACCCTATCAGCATTAGAGGGAAGTTTAACATCTTTTGGATACCATGTGGTTATTTTGAAATCATCTATCTCCTTTTTTGAAGCTATGCGTGTAAACTCTACAATGTTTTTAA
>CAYYHI010000121.1:0-10127 GCA_964471745.1 uncultured bacterium
CCTTTGATGACAGACTTTTCACAGTGGGATGAGGGCATCCCGCTGCCACGAATAAGAGAAAAATGATTAGTAGTGTTACAAGTAATATAGGCGTCGCCTGCAAAGAGGTGACACCAGTATATTATGTATCCTCGGAAAGAACTACTTTACCAACACCATCTTCCTGACAGCCGTAAATCCCGACACATCAAGCTTATAGAAATAAACACCCGCCGATAATTTTCGACCGTTGAGGACCGAACGATGGCTGCCTGCGTCCTGATAACCGTCGATCAACCGGGCAACCTCGCGTCCCATAACGTCGTATACCGTGAGCTTCGCCATACCGGGATACTTAAGGCTGTAAGTTATCGTGGTCAGCGGATTGAACGGGTTCGGATAGTTCTGCCCCAATGACCATTCAAACGGAACTTCGCTCTGTTCCGGTATACCGTACAGACCGACATCCAGCGAAACCGGAACATAAGTTACGCCATCGTCGGCATTGTGATTGAACTCGATAACCACGCCATAGCTGCCATATTCCAGACCGTGAGTGTCGATGACGATGTCGAAATCCACTGATTCTGTCGACAACAGCGTTGCTTCTCGAGGCTGATAATCGATCCAACTCGAGTTCGGCGCCAGCTCAAACACACCGATCATATCGCCGTCCGGATTATCAAGCGCAGCGGCGATTACCCAGACAAGATTGTTCCACTTCGGTGTAATACAGATGCCGCCTCGCCCTCTGTTGGTGGGATCGAGATAGTCCAGAGCCGTCAGGAAGATTACCTCGCCTGTATTGGGGTTCATCTTGAAGATCGAGATGTCGGGTGATCCGGGGTCAACATCAAGTTCCTTGTTGGAGATGATATAGAGGTTGTATCCGTCCGGGTCGTCACGGAACCATGCCAGACCGTAACGACGAATGTACTCATTATCGCGCGGATCAAGAGGTGTATAAGAGTCTTCAACCGTCAGAACAGAATCACCGACTAATGCGAGCTTAAACAACTGATTGGTAATCGAGGAGGTATAAATGAAACCGGTGGCAGGGTCAATTGCGATGTTCCGAAGTGAAACCCCGTTTGGTGTCACCCAGGTTGATAAAATTTCTGAATTTCCCAGGTCAACGGTGTAAAGAGCACCATCACCCGCCGTACACCAGAGAAGTTCATCACAGTACTCCATGTCCTTTGCACCAAAACCCGCGAACGGCTGCACTATGGCTTCGATGAAATTACCCCAGCGGTCAAACTTATAGAAATAGTTCTCCGTATCGTTGCTATTGTTACTGCCGCTAACTATCCATTCACCATTTACGTAGATAACTCCGTTAATACGGTAATCACCGTCTACTGAAACTGAGTCTGTTGCGTTCCATGTGAGGAGTGCATCCCAGGCTTCATCGGGCTCATCCCTGTCAACCGGACGCACCGGTCCTCCGGGTCTGACTCGTTCCTCTCCATCATCATCGAATACATAGACATACCTGCTGGTGAAGACAAGCGTACCGTTGCCGTCGTTGGACAGCCTGAAACCGGTTTCGGTCGACGTATCGGGGAGCATTTGATAATCGAAGTGATCAATATCTATGTTGAATTCGGGATGCAGGAGGGCGAAGTCGGCGACCGTTACTTCATCCTCTAAAATCTCATAACCCTGTCCGTCCTCTCCCGCCCTGGTGGAGTCGTTATAGCCCTGAGCACTCACGGTAACCACATACTCGTCGCCGATAAGAATGTCGTTAATTTCATAATCACCGTTTTCGCCGGTAATAGCCCAGAAACCGCGGGATGTGGTGATATCCGCATTCTCAATCGGGCTTCCGTCTTCTGCATCGGTTACGCGACCGGACATTATCCCGGTCACAAACTGAGTTGCCGTGGTGAACTTGATGGCTATTTCGCTGTTTCTCCTTCCATTTTCGAAAGGTTTGGCACCCGGATGAAATTGATTCCAATACGTATATTCCAATCCATCGCTGTCGTCGAGGTTGCTGATACCGATCGTGCAATACGGAGTATCCCGATGCGCCGGAGTGGAGCCGTTAACGACGTCTTTATATTGGAATACAATGACGCCGTCTCCGCTGTAAGTAGGGAACCTCTCTATATCGTAGAGTATAAGTTGGAAGGTTTCTTCCTCACCTGATCCGCCTCCGTCAAGGAGCCGGTGAAGCTTGTTCCATTCAACAATGAACCTGCCTTCCTCTTCATCATAATAGGTGAGAATCTTGCTGTCGTTGTCCAGCTTCAGGTTGTCCCAGAAGACACATAACTGGGCGTTGGGACCGAGCGCCTGTCCAATGTGACGGTTGCGAAAATCCGCCAGATCGCGCTGGTTCCCAAACGCTGCCCAGCCGTTGGTGCAGACAGTCAGTTCATCGAAGACCTCACCGTAATACTGGAAATCGAAAGGCAACTGCACAACTTCGCTTCGATCCTGGTTGTCGCCGCTGTCTCGCAGCCCGGTATTCTCACCCTCGAATTGATTATCCTCGATATCCGAATCAATTTCAATCCACTCGTAAACCGGCGCCATTTCCCAGTCTGTGTCGTCGGAATCAAAACAAACATATCCATACTTGTCAGGACCGAACGGTGTGTTATGCGCGACTTCACCGACCGGAATCATAATCGAAGTCGTATCCCTGAACCCGTTTTCAGCCTCAACGGCAAGCCGTAACTCAACCTCCATCCCCGGAATGGTGAAGACATGAGCATTAATCGAATACTGACCATCCGTCTGTGTGTCCGAAGCCCCCGGCTCCAAGGCATCGTATCTTGCCTCTGATCGGATAATTCGTAAGAGATCGGTCTCACACCAGATTGTGGCGGTGAATTCAGGGATTTCCTGGCGACCGCTGTTGGAGATCATAATGTCCAGATCGGAAAACTCACCCGGGTTAAGGATCTCTTCGTCCAATTCGAAAGACAGCACTTCGATCCTGGGTGATTCAGTCTCGAGTACAGCCAGCGAACTCCAAACATTCGCTCCATCGGCAGCGTTGACTGCCAGGAGAATTATCTCGCCATCGGGAGCGCTGTCATCGATATCGACCTCAACATCAACCTGCACGGACTCGCCGACCTCGGGAATATCCTCTATCTCCACCGGATTGCTTGTTACTATAACCCACGCCGATAAAGCCTCGACTGTAACCGTAACAGGACCCTCAGGAACTTCGGTGCCAAGGTTGGCAAGTTCCAGTGTGAGTTCGACGCTTTCGCCGGGGTTGGGTATTCCATCCTCATCATCCTCTATCGACCACTCCTCCACGCCGAGGAAATAATCATGTTCACTGATAATGGTTTCTTCAATGTATGACAGGTGATTATGCTTGGTCACCGTAACCATCAGATCACCTTCTTCGAGGTCGTCTGTGGGAAGTATGAATTCAGCGATGCCGTCCTTATCCGTATAGGCGGTCAGATGCAGGTTATCAGGCTGGTAGAGACAGACAAGCGCTTCGGGGATGGCGGTTTCTTCCTCTTCATCCTCAACCCTGACGGTGAGACGGTTGGCGCCGAGAGCGAGCTCTGTTTCATGGGTTACGTTCATCTCCCTGGGATCGCCTGTCCAGATATGTGTACCCGGGTCGCCCATCAGGTTGTTCCAGTCCATGAAGTTCGAATAAGAGTTGTCAAAGTTATGGTAGGATCGCCACAGCTCATACTTGCCCATGTTCAGCCCCCAACCGAAAGCATAGAGTCTGTCCTTGTAAATGCCTTTCCAAACACCGCCGGACATGATGTTGTTGTATTGGACAGACGTTCCGGGGGTGGCGGTTCCGATGGCGCCAACGCCGCCGCCCCGTGAGCGCAGAAACGCTTCGGTGCAACCGTTCGTGCTGACAAAGTCACCGGTATTGCAGGAGATCGCCAGTACTGGTGGCCACGGACCTTCGGTATTGGGTAGGCTGGTTATAACGCCCTGACTCAGATGATTCATCGCCTGGTAGGCGCGGTAGTGAAAAATTGAGATGCCCCAGTCGAAGCACTGCGTTACGAAAGGTTGATTCCCGCCAATATCACCGTCCTCGTTATGGTACCAGTGACGTACCTCTTCAAAACCAAGATCCAGCAACTCCTTTCTGACATATTTTGCGACGAGGACAGTTCCCAGACCATTGTGGACATAACCTGCAACCACTGCGCCCTGCAGGAACCAGGATCGATCATTCAGAGGCGGACTTACTTCATAGGACACGAGCTTGTTAACCACCCGCCTTAAATCACTGAGTCCGCCAACTGAAATCCTGCCGATGGCGACATCCGGCAGAGGATCGTTACCTTCGATGAGAGCGTACCCGTAGTCACCGTTGACGCTTGCGGCAGGTACCCTGATCGGGGTGGTTGCATCGCCCACCAGAGCTACAAACTCCACTGGCGTGTCCCAATCCTCGTATGCCTCCTCGATCAGGTCGTCGATAGTGTTTTGACCTGCGTTATTGCTAACATGTTCAACGACAACCTTATGTCCCTGCCGTCGGCGCCATTCGAGCAACGGTTCCAATGCCTCATCCACGTCGTTGACATCGGGAACGATATACAGGTTTGATCCGCTCAGCAGGTCGTCGCGGCTCGGCTCGGGCGGATTCACCACCAGGGTCTGTAAAATGCGATTGACATAGCGCGACGGTCGTGGACGCTCAGGGTTCAGCACCTCGTTTCGACCTTCACCACCGTAGACCAGGTCGAATTCAATCCTGTCGTTAAATCTTGTCTCACCTGTGGCTGGATTGTACTGCACCGGGCATGTCGTAACCTGAACGATTCTATGCCCGCGTAAAATAGCCGGTTCGCTCACCATCACCGGTTCAGGGGGCCAGAAACCATCGTATGCGAGGAATTCCTCAGCCGGTTCGCCGGTTAGATTCAAATCAGGCGACCCGTCCAATGGTGGCACAATAGCCGGTTGTAATCCATCCTCTATGCGGCAGTCCACATGTTTCAGTTCGATGTTTATGCCCCCGGTCGGCGGGACAAGCACAGCGCGTGAAACCATCGGCAGACTGGGCCAGCCTTCGGTCATGGTACTTGGTTCACCTGCTAGTGAAAAACGATCGAACCTCTCCCCGCTGAACTCAATCGATTCCAGATTGAGTTCGGAAATCTCCATGCTCATACTTGTAACCATTCTATCGTTGCTTTGAACCGCAACAACCACAGCATCCGAAGACTCAAGCTGTATGGACGGGTCACCTGCAACGAGCGGAGGTGAATGAAGGAGACACAGAGTTAATAAAATCAAGGAAAGCTTGCGGGTAATCATTGGGAAACCTCCGTTTTCAGATCAAAGTCGGAAATAAAGCATCCGCTATGTTAATCTTATGATATTTTCGAATTGACATAACTACAATATAACTAACAGAAAGTTATTAGGCAACAATAATGCCAGTGATTAGTTCCTGTTGAAAATGTCCGATTGCCCGCTGGCAGACGCCCTCGTCTGCCAGATAAGTACTTGATATGCAACATTGTTACTGGCAGACGAGGGCGTCTGCCAGCGGGTTGGTAATGAATTAAAAGAGTTTTTCAACAGGCACTAATCAACTAAAAGGGGCGTCAAACCGCCCCTTTTGGAAATGCAAAGATTGCTTAAACAGATGTTTATTGATTCATTGATTTGAAAAATTCTTCGTTGCTCTTGGTTAGTTTAATCCGTTCGAGGATGAATTTCATGGTCTCAATGGGGTTGTAATCCGACAGGATACCACGCAGAATTTGCATACGGTTCAGCACTTCCGCGCTGAGCAGCAACTCTTCTTTGCGTGTTCCGGAGCGGTTGATGTCGATGCTGGGATAGATGCGCAGGTCGCTGAGGCGGCGGTCGAGTACTAATTCCATATTACCGGTTCCCTTGAACTCCTCGAAGATAACCTCGTCCATCCGGCTGCCTGTTTCGATTAGCGCTGTGGCAATGATGCTGAGTGATCCGCCCTCTTCGATGTTTCGGGCGGCGCCGAAGAACCGTTTGGGTTCATACAGCGCCTGTGCGTCCACACCGCCTGACAGTATTCGTCCGGAGTGCGGTGCGACCGAATTATGAGCACGCGCCAGCCTGGTGATGGAGTCAAGGAGAATAACCACATCCTTGCCGTATTCCACGAGACGCTTGGCTTTTTCGATGACCATGCTGGAAACCTGGATGTGGCGCTCCGGTTTCTCATCGAAGGTCGAGCTGATGACCTCGCCATTGACTGTCCGCTCCATCTCGGTGACCTCCTCTGGACGTTCATCAATAAGCAGCACAATCAGGAATACGTCCGGGTGATTTTCCGCGATGGAATTGGCGATCTTCTGCAGCAGGATGGTCTTTCCGGTGCGTGGAGGTGCGACAATGAGCCCTCGTTGCCCCTTTCCAAGCGGCGTGAATACGTCGATAATCCTTGTTGAAGAATCGGATTGGGATGCTTCAAGCGTGAATTTCTCGGTGGGGAAGAGCGGAGTCAGATTGTCAAACAGTATCTTCTCCCGCACGTCTTCCGGACCTTCATAATTAATGGCTTCAACCCGCAGAAGGGCGAAGAACCGTTCAGGGTCTTTCGGTGGACGGATCTGTCCTGAAACGATATGACCCTTACGCATCCCAAAGCGCTTGATCTGGGAGGGTGAGACGTAGATGTCGTCCGGACCGGGCAGGAAGTTGGAGTTCGGTGAACGCAGGAAGCCGTAGCCGTCGGGTAGAACCTCTAACACACCGCTGGCAAATGCCAGTCCGGATGTCACCGACTGCCTTTCCAGGATATGAAAGATCAGGTCCTGCCTCGGCGTGCCACCGTAATCCATTATGCCCAGATTTCGAGCTGTCTCATTCAGTTCGGCGATCTTCATCGCCTTGAGCTGTGTCAGGTCAAGGGCATCGCTTGGAATTGTAATCGGTTCAGTGGTTTCGAACTCTACGTTATTAGTTACGCGTGTCCCCCTGGCATTGTATTCCAAATGATCAATGTTGTTATAATACAATTCGGGTGTTGGCTCCGAACTTTTACGAAAACGAGGAGCCGGAGCTGGGGGTTCTACGTCTGGTTCCGCAACCTTGCGTACTCGGCGAACCGGAGTAGGCTGCTCTTCGGATGGTTCCGCGACCTTACGCACTCGGCGAACCGGAGCGGTCTGCTCTGCGGGGGGCTCTACTTTACTATGTACACGGCGCGTTGTAGTCGGCGCGGGTGCTTCGACCTGTGCTTCGGGGTTTGGTTCCCCGTTACTTGGATTGGATTTGGTTCTCAATTTTCTGTCTGGTTTGATTGTCAGAGTAATTTAACATACCGGTATGTTTAACGGCAGTTCATTGCGAATGTACGATCAATAGCTTGGTTTAACGGTAAATAACAGTTCTTAAAGGTGATCGAACAAAGGTATCTTTAGTGGATGGGTTATAGACTGGACCAGTTAACGTGCAGCAATACCCGATCTTATCTCAAGTCCCAATTTAAGATGTTATACGAACCAAGTCAACCGGATTGGTGTTTTCGGATGGATTTTTTTTATAATACTCTAAATTTGTAAATTTCGGTTCTTTACTTGATTATGAGTATTGGATGTTATAGTCTAGTTAATCCTCTTTATCCTAGGAATATCAATAGTTTATTCCCATATTAGCTAGCCTGTTTCCACAACATATTTCAATAGTTCAGAACCGGTTTTTATATCCGACGCCCAATTTTGGTATTCGGGATTTATGGTGGTGTCCGCCAGATCAACCAGTGGGTCACTGTTGTTGTTGATAATCGATATTACCCTGTTGAGGCAATCAAGCGTATTTGTCGAATCGTGCAGGCTATGGTAGATTTGAGACCGCCACTTCCACCCCGCTATAGAGCTGTCGTTAAGAGCAAACATCGAATCGGTCCAGGCAAGGGCAGCGGTTGAATTCAACCTGTCCATCGACCTACGGCACATTGAGGCATAAGCGTTCAGGGTGTCTATTATATCTTTAGGTGTACAGTACAAATATTGCGAACCTGCCGATTTTAACATTACGAATTCATCCGGGGCAAGCGACGTTTTCTTCATCTCAATTACCTTGGGACCTAATGGAAGGTTCCAAAGGTAAAATACAACTGCGCAGTTATTATCAGGTTTGAATTTATCCAAATCATAAAGTGAGTCGGGCTTATTTAATCCAAGCGCTGTGTTTTGGTAGTATTGAAATTGATAACTGAAATCAGAAGTATCGGCAAATGGAATGTCACGCGCTAAGTTATAATAACTGTTATAGACAAGCGGAACAACCCATGTTTCGGGAGATTCATTTTTAAGAGGGACTGGATCGTCATTTCTATTCTCTAAAATTAATTTTATCACAAGAGTATCATTAACATCCTTTGTGAAACCCGAATGAAATGGATAACCATACATTGGTTCTGTACTACCTCGTATTATTGAATAACCATAAAAAGCGCTGTCCGGCTTGGAGTCTGATCGAAAACCGCTTGTCTTTAAGGGGTAAGCCCAGCTACTCGGGGAATAAAGATGGGTTGGTTTTGGAGGCGCTCCGAACAGAGAATAGAATACCAGCGTAAAAAGAATCACCATGAGCGTCCTTGAATTGATAATATGTTTAAGCATTGTTCACCTCGCTTCCAAAAAATAGGGTTTTCTTACAGCAGTTTGACCATAACTTGAATCGGCATAAGATATCGGATCAGTCTTGAGTTTCCAACCTTCGGTGGTCAGTTCAAGACGCGTTCTGTCAGCCATGATTGTATAAAAGTTCAAATACTGCATTCCAATCGTGTGACCGAACTCATGTGCGATTACATATCTTATCTTCCAATTATAAGCAGGAATCAGTGAATCCGGATTAGAATCATAATAATCAAGTGAGTCATTAACCAAATGCCATATCTGCTTTGTATTAATTATGCACTGTTTAACAAAATCCGGACAAGCAATCGTATCTTGAGTACCTCCTTGCTCCGCATCAACCCATAACCTCGCTCTTGTTAACCCGTAATAATCTCCATTATCATGAGAAGCTTGCATACTATCACATAACCAGAATGTTATGGCATTTTGGTTTTCTATAAAAGGTCTGGTAGTTAATTCAGGATAGCCATAGTAGAAACGAGATGCACCAGTGTAGTTTAAGGTTACTTTTCTTTTCGTTCGGGTGTTCCTGTCATCCCAATTATTTGGGTCAAATAATTCTAGTGAGTCAGTAAAAAACACCTCAAGTTTAGAATTGTCTATAAGTGAAATAAAACCAGGGAAAAGGTCCCTAACCCAATCGAGAATATTTGGAGTAATATTGCAGAAAACAGTTTTCTTAACCGGATCCATCCTTTGGAGTCTACTGTTAAAAAGGCTGTCTTTATCCCCGCATACCCAGAATCCCCTGTATTCCTGCCAGGCTGTCAATTTATCGCCGTAGAGCTGGCTTCCCTGGAAGAATCTACCTGCCGAACCGAATCCTGATCAGCGCTTGGGTGGTCGGTCGGTAAATAGGGAGCATCATTGGACCAATTGGCAAAGGGGAGTAAATCGTATATATTACCTCCGCTTGATATGTAATCCTCTTCCCAGGCGTCAGCCATATAGTCGCCGGTGTTGGATCCGAAATTATAGTAACCGTCATCGTCGCGCGGTATGCTGATTGTCCAGATGTCTCTGCCGGCTGCATCGGTGCGCATGTTCATACGATACTGCTCCTTGGGTATACTGCGAGGTGATATAATACAGTGCGCTGCGTAATCCTTGGCAACTATCCAGAGTGTATCATATCGCGTAGGTGTGTTCTTTACAATGTGGTACATTCTGTAAGAATAATTCTTATCCGATCTTACGTAACTGCCGTATGCGCGTTTATAGTATTCTTGGTCATGGTTACATATAGATAGCGGAACTTCGCAATTGACAATATGAGTCGTATATTTATTCTCATATTCCTGACCGACGCGAATATCAAAACAGGTATCGGATTCCGGAATTGAGATCGGTATTTGCGCCTGGGTGGGATAGTTCATGCAGATTCCCTGCCAGGTGCTGATATGGTGAATCATATAGCCGAAAATACCTGTAACGTCCAGTACGTGTTTCATAACCACGCCGACAGAATACCCCGGTGTCGGTAGCCAGTTACTGCCACTGGATCCATTAGTCATTATGGATTTAACGAATTTTATCTGATAGGCT
>CAYYHI010000122.1:0-10126 GCA_964471745.1 uncultured bacterium
TAAATAATTACGATTCTCTGTCGATGTCATTCTGAACGAAGTGAAGAATCTCAAAATTGACCTTATTAAAATGTATATCCAACTTCAGATTCTTCACTTCGTTCAGAATGACTACTGTAATTTATCGCTAGATTAGGGGAGTTATTTAATCTTATTACCATTCCTCAACCTTCATCCCTCATCCTTCCCATAGAGGCGGCGATCGGACTCGAACCGATGAATAGAGGTTTTGCAGACCTCCGCCTTAGCCACTTGGCTACGCCGCCTTCAATCTCGGTGTCCCAAATGCAATATCTTCAATAGCAACAGAATATACTATACAATCCACTGAAAGTCAATATCACTGTATGCTCTATTGCGAATAAAATTACGCATCCTGTAATGGTAAGTCAAACTCGCTGCTTGCACACAACATAAACAGTATGTATCTTTACTAACAGGGATTGATTTAAGTTACCATCTCACTGTAATACTATAATCATACATCGTGAAAACCAAGGGAACAGTTATATCCTTCATACTTGTCTGTTTGATTCTAACCGGTTGCGGGAGCAAGCAGACTGTAGAGACCAGCAGAATATCGCGAAAAAAACCAATAGTACATGTAGATGGTGTCTCATTTTACCAACTTCTCTGCGACGGTTTTGAATCGCTTCCACTGCAGTCAAAGCGCTATGCATACCATTTGTACAAGGCTTGCATTGCAAGCCGCAATCTTTCCAGCGATCAATCTGCACCAGAAATGATGATCGATGAACTGGAGAAAGCCGCCGGTTATGCTCCGAGCAAGGCTTCATCATCGCTAACACTGTTAGTTAAACACTTGCGAACCGGCGATGCGGATTCTTATGAGACTTATCTGTGGTCTTGGTTTCAGATAGAGCCAGGTCCAGTAGAGTTCATCTTCGATTTGCAAAGAGCAGAGGATGACTCTCTTGTTCAGCAGGATGTATTCGAAGCGATGGTTTTAATCGAGGATCCCCAACCGGATAAATTCATAGATACCCTTGTCGATAGCACATCCTGGTTCAAGGCGAATCTGCCGGTCGATGGTGCTTATAAGTCTGATGAACTTGTTAAGCCCTTCGTTAAGTTCTACCATGTGCTCTACGCAACCGATTACAATCTACCACTATATAAACATTTCAGGAGAGCCGACCGTCAAAAGGGTTTTATCCTGACCAATGTGATTGAGACTTATGACAGGGAAGTTGTTGTGAAACTTGCTTCGATAAACACTGTGCCGCGACGGGCGTTCATCATGCCTGAACTGGAGTTGATACGCAATCGAATGGCTGGAGTGATAGATGTGGTTGTCAAATATTCCCACGATTTGGAGATGCGGGATTCCACAGAGTCGCTCCCATGATACTATAAATAGCAAAACCCTCAATCACAACCCAAACTGCTCCTGAAGAACTTCAACAACATTGATCGACTTCTCTATTGATATATACTTCGCCTTGTTTTTCTCAGCTATCTTCTTAAAAAAACCATCTTCATCACCGCTGGCGACGACTATAATCTGTTCGCCGACATCCGCTGCCAGTTCATTGAACGGATCGGACAGCGCTCCCCGGCGGGCGTCTCCTCCTATGTGATACACCAGTATCGGCATCTTTGCCTTTCTAGCTGCCTTGACGAGCTCCTTAACGCGCTTAATCTCGGTGTCCGGATCTATCTTTGCTGCGCCGAGCCCCTTTGATGATCCTCCTGCCACCAACAGCAGTGTTTTGCAGTCATCAAGACTATCGGCGGTCGCAGCGGGTCGGTATACCAACTTGACCCCAGCTCGTTTGCCAAGCCCTTTTATAATAAGAACATCAGCAGCCTGCCCAACTGATGTCAGCAGCACGGGCTGTTCGTAAACATTGACCGCTTCTTTTTCATCATCGGCAGCACATAGACCGATGGTTAATAGAAGAATTGTCAATATGATGGGAAATGCTCGCATAAAGTTACCTTGGATTTCTATTTGATATTAAGATAGTGTTTATTTCAGATAAAACCCGACGTTCGTGGTAGCGGGACGCCTTCGTCCCGCTGTGAAAGGTCTGTCATCAAAGGCGGGGACGGGGGCGTCCCCGCTCCACAAATTCCAAGATACGAACTTGTTTATTAGCAATGCTATAAAATCTGCCTATTTCAGATAGAATCCGACACTATGACTGTTCAACTCTTCGTAATCGGGAATCTGACTGTAAACGATGGCTTTGTCCGGCTCGAATTCACTCAACGTATTACAGATAACCTTGACACCTTCTAAATGCCGACCAACTCTGACCTCGAGTGGAACACCTTCGGCGGGGAAATCAACAGCCAGCTTTCCCAACAGGTGAGCCTTGTAGTAGCAGGCGTCTATGCTCTTAACAACCAGATTTTCGCTGGTCGGTCCTCTCAGTCTGCCTTGCAGGGCGCCGGTGGATTCCATCAGGATAGCTCTGGCTTGAGTATAATCACCGATCTCACGGTGGCTTAAACCGTGGAAGTTGACGGGTGAAGGTTCGAGACGAAAATCGAGATCCCTGATCTGTAGCTCAACTGCTGCCATAGCTGCGATATCCATTGCTCTCTCGTGAGCGACGATTGCATTGATGACCGGATATTCCGGCGCCGCCTCGTGCAGGTCGATAACCAGGTCAACCTTTTCCCCGCGAACGACTTCAGTTATAGCATAAGCAACGCGTTCGGTCAGTGAGCCGTTCTTGCGACCGGGATAAGCGCGGTTAAGGTTCCGGGTTTCGGGACCAGACAGCAACTGTCCGGATGGATGATGCCGGTAGACAACCGGATCGGGCCAGCCGTCCAGGATATTTGAATACCGAGATCCCACGCGGAACCTGCGCTCTTTGCCACGGCGGTTGGTGAGGGTAAACCATTTCGGGAAAGCCTCTTGAGGTTCTGTTGCAGAGAAACCGGACTCGTTGGCTCGCGGGATAACGATTACCTTACCCTGCTCGACCTTGAGATTTTCAACAATTAGCACGGCAGTTACATTGGAAGCAGGTTCGTTTGGGTGTGTACCTCCTAAGATAAGAAGCGTACCCCCAGGTTTCCTGCCCTCGAAAATGAACAGATCCGTATCGCCGCGTGTGTCTCTCAGGGAAGACAGGTAGTGACTGAGCCGCTTGGTTCGAGTGAGCGCAAACGAGGGATGAACGGACTCACACTGCCGCTGCTCCAGAAAATCCCCTGCCGCAGCAAGGCATGCAACCAGTATCAGAAGCGAATAAAAACCGATGCGACCACGACGGCGTTGCTCTTCCGGGCTGACAGCGTTCTTCGGGGGTATCTGTGTCTTTCTTATATCTATCTTACTCATTTAATCGAGTTATGATCCTTTATAACTTTGTCACAATAATATAACGAATTATTCAGCATACGACAACTTAACTTAATTTCCTCAGGGCTGCCGGAGAATTAAGACCTCGGTTTTATGGAAGGTAGGCTGTATTACTTCTTTTCATTCTTACACATCCTTCGGCATATCATTATCTCAGTGGTGGGGCTTTCCTTAAAAATCCTCGTCAGGATCATCTCAAGGGGACATAGGATTCCACCCACCATAAACCCGAATAGCTCGCCCCGTGTTATTAATAGACTTAATACTTTCCAAAATAGCCTTAGAATTCTGCTATCCGAATCGCATGGGTAGTTCATTAGAATAAACATGGGCACTCGCTTCACTATTCTAAAACCGGTTTGATTCAGCATATCCTCAATCATCGAAAGCGTATGGCACACCTGATGCATACCTCTAAGCGTCTCTTTGTGAAGGAAGTTATCTGAAAGAATGAAATATCCATCGTCCTGCAACATGGAATAGATATTCCGTATCGCCTGCTTGTATCTATCGTCGTCAACTATGTGATATAACACATCAAACGCTGATATAATATCATATCGGTTATCAGGTTGCTCAGGTATTGGCGTTCCGATATCCATCTGGTGAAATGTTTCATCGGGAAAGTTTGCCTTTAAATTCTCGATGGCAATGTCTGTTATATCGCTTCCAGTAATGGTTCTGATATCCTGTTGTTTCCATTCATTAATATAGAATCCGGTGCCGGAACCGATATCCAGAACATTCATGGAGCTTAATTCCACATCCAGGAATTTAACCAGTCTGCGAAAAATTCTACTCCTGAGTTTGTAGAGCCACTTATTATAACACTTTCCAAGACCGAGATAACCGACACTCTGAAGTCCGTAATTCTTCGAAAGCCGCTCTTCCCAATATTTTTTCGGATCGAAGTCGTTCATTGCTCCTGGTAATTAAAATCCTTGTTTGAAGTTCTCAAATTATATTCAGACAATAATCAGTTGTTTACAGCATGGCTAATGAATAATTTCGTATCTTGGAAGTTGTGGAGCGGGGACGCCCTCGTCCCCGCCTTTGATGACAGACTTTTCGCAGCGGGACGAGGGCGTCCCGCTACCACGTATACGAGATGACTTATTAGCCGTGTTATAATATCTTATCCCAACGCCACATCCAGCGTCATCATAACCGCAAAACCGATCATGACCCCTGCAGTTGCGATATCCGTATTGCCGTCGCGCTGGGCTTCGGGGATTACTTCTTCAGCAACCACAAAGATCATCGCACCTGCAGCGAAAGCGAGAGCATAAGGCAGTATGGCACGCGACGATATCACAATCATCGCACCTATTACACCGGCGACAGGTTCTGGAATACCGGATAACTGCCCGTACCAGAAACTCTTCAGCCGGGACACACCTTCACGCCTCAGAGGCATCGAGACGGCAATACCTTCAGGGAAGTTCTGGATTCCGATACCCAAAGTCAGTGCTACCGCTGCCGGCAAGGTTGCCGAATCCAACCCGGCGGCTACGGCACCAAAAGCAACACCCACAGCCAGACCTTCCGGGATGTTATGCAGTGTAATCGCCATAACCAGCAAGGTTGTGCGCTGCCAATTCGTCTTTATACCTTCAGCCTTGTCGATGGTATCTCCAAGGTGGACGTGCGGCAGGATCATGTCAATAATCCGCAGGAAGACACCCCCCAATAGAAATCCCACCACTGCCGGCACCCATACAGGCAGGGAACCGCCTTCGGACATCTCTATTGCCGGAGCCAGCAGAGACCAGTAACTGGCTGCAATCATCACACCGGCGGCAAAGCCGAGCATCCCGTCCAGTAGTTTCCTCGGCAGATCCTTTGCCAGGAAAACCACTGCCGCTCCCAGAGCGGTCAGTAGCCAAGTGAAACCTGTACCGAATAGAGTCTGAACGACCGGATTAAATTGTTCGAGAAATGTCAGCATTATCACCCGATATTTACTTCAAAACAATCATTTTTAATGTTGTGCGATAAAACAGTGCTTAACCAACACAGTAGAAATATGAAAGATTTTTACAAAATGTGATTTAGCTCACTTGTAATGGCAGCTTAATATATTAATATTATAACATCCTTCCCGACGAAAACCGTACCGTTTCGTATAAATTCCAGGTCTGATCTTAAAAAACGGGGTGTATTATCATGTTACGGCTTCAGATTGTACTTTCATTGCTGATCTTGTTCCTTTCGGTTACCACATTCCAGGGCACCTTCGCACGAGGGTCTACGCCCGGAGAATCCCAATGCAGCGGAGTAGAGGTAAATCTTATCCGGGATAACCCCGCCGCTACTCACCTCCAGGTTACTGTCAAAGATATAAAACACGAACAGGTCAGCTTAAACGGTCAACAGTTCGACCGCTTCACCATCGGTGACGAGATGAACCTCACCCTGAACGGCTTTCCCGACCTGCCCTGTATTTCTCGAATGGTCATAATCCCGTCGCAGAGTGATGTCCAACTGAAAATTAACCACATCAGCCAGAACATCCAAACCAGCATTAATCCGGTTATAACTGCTGCAACGCAGTCGGACAACAGTTACTCGTTAACGGCGGATCCTGATTACTTGAATCACTCTGGTTTTTGGCCCTCCGAACCGGTTCACGTCGGGAAGCCTGCCATCATGCGCGGCTGTCGGATAGTCAATGTTATGATTTTTCCTCTGCAGTACAACCGCACAACCGGTGAAATGCGGATTAATGAGGAGCTTGACTTCGATCTGATATACGAGGGCACAAATGAGAACGTTGGCGTGGATCCCACACGTAACCTCCGTTCACCTACTTTCAACCATATCATCCGCTCGCTCGTGGTCAACCCGCCGCCGGAGAGGGACGATCCTGCCCAACGCGGTTCAATAGCTTACGTAACCGGCAACTGGGATGATGTCGTCGAGGATCTTGAACCACTGCTTGAATGGCGCAGACGAATGGGCTGGACGGTTGAATTGATTCTTATCGATAACCCCATGGAAGCTGCTAATATACAGGAAGGCATCCAGGAAGCTTACGACGAATGGGAAATTCCGCCGGAATACGTGGTGATCTGCGGCGAAGCGCCCGGTTCTGCAAATAATTTCCTGATGAACTATGTCGAGGAACGTCGTGGAGCTGGTTTCAATTATGAGACCGATCACCACTACGGTGAGTTGGAAGGTGACGATATTCTTCCCGAAGCGGCTGTCGGTCGCCTGAGCTTTGAAACCATTGCTCAGTTGGAAACCATCGTCGATAGGATAATCGAATACGAATCCAACCCCTTTATCGGCGAGGACGACGAGGTCGGCTGGCAGAAACGGGGCGCGGTGGTTGCCGGTTATCGCGACAGCGGTTTGTCCTCCATCGACGCCTGCAACTGGTGCCGCAACCTGATGCTGAGAAACGACTTCGATGAAGTGAACAGTCTGTACTTTACGCCTGGTAATCCATCACCGGATGCTACAAATTTCTACCTAACGAACATGAACAACGGCATCAGCATTTTCCTTTACCGTGGCTGGATCCAGATTAACGGGCTTTATTACCATTACATTATTGAAGAAGCCAACAATGAGCGGATGCTGCCATTTGTCGTTCTTGCTACATGTAATTCAGGGGATTATGGTCAAGGGTTGATGGACGCAATTGCCCCGACCGAAGCTCTGATCAGGGACACTAACGGTGGCGCGATCGGTGCGGTCGGCGCATCCGGCGCCACGCATACGGCATACAACAACCTGCTGATAGCAAGCTGTATAAAGGCGCTGTTCGCGGATGAAATATACACCCAGGGCTGGGTCTTGATGCGCGGCAAGCTCGACCTGTACCGGAACTATTACGACCGCGGTGACATCGAGCATCCGGAAAACCATGAGCAGGAGAGCTGGCTGACCTCAACCTATGTCTATAACCTGATGGGCGATCCGGCGGTTGATCTCTACACGGATATCCCGCGGGATCTGGTGGTGGAACACAATGGGACCATAAACATCGGTACGACGATATATGAAGTTCAGGTGACGTTTGAAGATGACGAAGAGCCTGCCGGGGATGTTCAGGTTTGTTTGTATAAACCTGAAGGCTTTCAAGTTGTTGAACTTACTGATGACGAAGGTCTGGTCAGGTTTGATCTCGAACCGGACTGGGTTGACGAGGGTGAGGTAATGCTGACGGTCACCGGTCACAACCTGATGCCCTATCTGGCTGATGTTGAGATTGTCGAAGCGAACCTCTTCCTCGGTGCAGACGTCTACGAACTGGAAGACGACGGTGATGGTATTGCCAACCCGACGGAGGAAATTACGTTAATAGTCGATGTTCGCAACTTCGGCGATGGCGTTCCGGAGGGTGAAATTCGCGCGGTTCTGACTACTGACAACCCGCTGCTTGAGGTTCTTAATGGTGAGGTTGAGTTCGATGATGCACCCAACCCTGGTGACGCGGTGCAAGCCGAATTTGAAATCAGTATTGGTGGCGGCTTCCCGCATGGTGAAACAGCCATTTTCAACCTGAGTGTCTCTAACGGTGAGGAGGAATGGGCAAGCTCTGTTAGTATCCCAGTTATCGGACCCGCTTTCGAGATAGATGAATTAATATGGGATGATGAACCGCTCGAGCCCGGTCAGGGAGCAGATTTGATTATCAACATCTGCAACGTCGGTGGAATCGATTCATCTCCCCTTGACGCAACCCTGATCAGCAGGAACCGCCTTATCTCCGTTCCCTTTGCGGAGACGGAATATGCGGAAGTGTTTGCAGGTGAGAGTCAGCAACCTGAGAGTATGTTCGGTCTCGCCGCCGGTGATATGTTTGTCGCCGGTTCCAAAGCCGATTTTACACTTGTGTTGCAGGGTGATAACGGTTTCATTGATACAGTGTATTTTGCCATTGTGGTCGGTGCGGCTGATCCCAGCGTCCCGTTTGGTCCCGACAACTATGGTTATTGGTGTATCGATAACGCCGATGTGGACTGGGATATCGCTCCGGAATTTGAGTGGATAGAGATCGATCCTGATGAGGGTGGCGACGGCGTCGATACGGAGTTGTCGGATAGAGCTGAAGAAGAGGATGAAAGCGTTGCGGTTGATTTACCCTTCGAATTTCAGTACTACGGCGAAGAATTCGATGTGATAACCATCTGCACCAACGGCTGGCTGGCAATGGGCAACCAGGCAAACCTCTTCACCGGACGCAACCGGCGTATTCCATCGGGTATGGTCGCTTCCGGAATGATCTGCCCGTTCTGGAATGACCTGTTGACCACGAACGACGGTGGTATATATACGTACTTCGACGAGGATGAGCAGAAATTCATCGTCGAGTGGTCTAAAGTCCGGCGACTCAGCCCGAACGGGGGCCAGGAACCGTTGTTGACCTTTCAGGTTGTCCTGTTTAATCCGGATTTCTATCCGACCCTCACCGGCGACGGTGATATAATGTTCCAGTATCTCGAGATCGAAGACACCCGGCAGTGCTATAGTTGGGACACGCCGTTCGCCACCATCGGCATCGGAAGTCCGGATCAAACTGATGGATTGGAGTATAGTTACTGGAACGATCCCAATCCCGCCGCTGCGCCCATCGAAGACGGTCTGGCGATGAAGTTCTGCACGATGCTGTCCTTTTTCGTTGCCGGGTGCATTGATGGCAGGGTGATCGATGCAGAGAACGGTGATCCCATCGAAGACGTTCTGGTTTTAACCAACTGGGGTTCGTGGGGTATGACCGACGAAAACGGTGAATACCTGCTTGAGAATGTAATAGCCGACACGCTGTACTCGGTGTCAGTTAGTGTTTACAAAGAGTTCTGGATTACTCAAACCATTGAAGATGTTGGAGTTATTCCGGATGACACGGTTACGGTGAACTTTGAACTGCTGCACCCGGAGTTTGAGCTCAGTCCGGATTACCTGCACGTAAGAATACGACCGGATTCCACTCAACCCCAGGTTGTAACATTAACTAACAACGGCAACGGGGATTTGTATTTCAGCAGTAGGTTCGAGCTTATCGACGAATTCAATGCACAATCCGACCAACCTGGGGAAAGTGGTGAAACCAATACACCGAACCGCGATGATCCGGATGATGCATGGGATATGATTTTGTCCTTGGATGTTACTGAAGCTTCTGAGGATTACAGGATACGAGGTATTGTCTATGCTGAAGACAGATGGATTATTTCGGGAGACAATAATAGTGAAGAAACGAATTATTTTTACTCTTACAATGAGTCTGGATTGATAAGATTCAGGCAGCCGATAGATGGACGTTTCGGTGTGCGTGATATGGAGTACCACGACGGATTTATTTATGCTTCAAACAGGGAGGATAATGCCTTATTAGAAATCAATCCAAGTGACGGAGCTCTCAATCGTTCCATCGATACTCCTGACCGTGTCAATAATATCAATTGCCTGACGATAAATCCATCCAACGGACACTTTTTCGTTGCGGGGATTACCACCGATGTATTCGAACTGGAGCTTGATAATGATTCTCTATACGTCGTCCGGTCATTCAGAAGACAACGAGATCCGCGGGATGGAAACTACATCCGTCAATACGGTTTGGCATGGTTTGGAGACGACCGGGACGGCTTCCCCCTCTACATAATGGGTCATAAGGGCATTGAAGATGATCCCAATCTGCCTGATATATCTATATTCAAGGCTGATCCCGAAACTGAGGAGGTTAGATTTGTTACCGGTCTGCCTGATATCGATCCTTTGTGTCAAGGCAGATGCGGTATAACCATCACGCCGGATTGGAACAACCTT
>CAYYHI010000123.1:0-10005 GCA_964471745.1 uncultured bacterium
GGCGGGCTTGGCTTTAATTAAAGCATACGATCTGACCGGCAGGGAGGTTGAGACGCTGGTTTCCGGCAAGTATTCAGCAGGCTTACATTCATCTACCTGGTCAGCGAAGGGTTTGCCGAGCGGTCTGTACCTGTTGAAGCTGACCGCCGATAACCAATCACAAATCCGAAAGGTGCTGTTGGTGCGCTAATGAAAAGAAACTGAATGATCCCAAAGGTTTCATCTTTATTTCACCTCTTAAGAACACCGATAAACAGGTGGCCCAACAAGGTATGCAATGCAATCCGGCGGTATAAAAACCGCGTTCTTGACCTGCGCTTCGCCGGGATATCATTAGGACCTGAGCGAATACCCAGCCGTTATTCAGACATGGGCGCCTATGGTCATGTGCCGACAGATGTCAGCGCTCTTAGATATATCTTCCGGAAATACCGAATTTGTCCCGATGATGTGCTTGTTGATGTCGGTTGCGGAAAAGGCAGGGTCATTGCCTGGTGGTTGAGCCGCGGTTACAGGAACAGGATTATCGGGATCGAACTTGATGAAGAGCTGGCTTTATTTGCCAAACACATCTTTTCCGAGTATGATAATGTAACCATCATTCACGGGGATATTATAGATTCATGGCCCAAAGACAGTAATGTGTTTTACTTGTTTAATCCCTTTGATCGGGGAACCATGCTGAAATTCAAGAGTAAACTTAAAGCCAATGTTAGGATAAAGGGGAAAACTGGTCATTCGGATACACAGCTAAGTAAAGAGATTTTAGCAATATATTACTATCCGGTTCATATTGATGTTTTCTTAGATGATCCGGTATTTATTGTTGAGAAGATAAAACAGCCCAAGTGGGAAGCTTTTCGCCCTAATCGCATGGAATGCGCACTTATTCGTCAGAAAACGATATTCTGATTGCCAACATAGTATTTAATAATACAAACGATTCAGCCCTATTTCTCCCTACGGTAGTCTTGATATTAATGGGGAGCTTTATACATGATACTCACACCAGGAGGACGGGGCTCCGCACCCGTCCAAACCATTTTCAGGCGTCTATAGAGACGGGTACGGAGACCCGTCCTCCTGAAAACTGTCAAATATTTTCCGCCCCTATTGACAACGGGGGTAGGTTTACTCCCCCCCGAAAGTCCACATCATGGTTAGTTTCGGTTGAATTATTGCACTGAAATCCTTCTTTGCACTCAGGGGAACCTTCAGACCCAAGAATACCTTGCGGTGCTCATCTTTTTCACCTTCAGGCAGAAAGACGATCTTGGGATAGAGGCAATGTTCGTGGTTACCACTGTCGTCGACTTTATCACCATCGGCATTCTCATCTTCAAACTTGAGCCAGCCGACAAGTCCGAGGTGCGCTTGTAATGTCCCAGTTTCGTTAAGTCCATATTCAATGTTGAACTTGTAATTGAGCTTATCACCCAGATCCCATTCGGATTTCGTCCAGGGAACAACTTGACATTGGTCGTCTTTTACTTCTATCTTCCGTACCTTACCCCTGTATTCATAGAATATATGATTGCAGTTGTGAAAGATTCCGAGATTTACATGCGAGAGAATGCAGAACCTGATATCCTTTGTGCCAGTTCCGATTCCTTTTGTAACAAGAGGGTTGTCAGCAGTATCGAGTTTAATGCCGAGACCTAAGCTTACAGCTTCGATCCAGTCCCGATCAGCTATCAGTTTATATTTTGCCGCAAACCAGATATCACCGAAACCGTGAGCCCTGGATGTTTTCCACTTCGTTATCCAGTGATCCTGTTGTTGCTTCCAGACCTGCTTCTTGATATCTTTATCCCAGTATGTAAGAAGCATTCCTGCATCCAACCGGTCTGTTATGCCGTAACCGACTCTGAAGGAACTTTGCTTTATCCGTATGTACCAGTCGTCGGGGATGTCTGTCATCTCCGGATCTTCAGCATGGTCGGGGTTCCAGTAGACCTTGTCAGCAGATATATAGCTGGTACGCGATACAAGCCAAATCACTCCCTTGTTCAGACCCAAAGGGCAGCCAGTTACGTCCTCAGCTTGTATTGTGTGAGCGGCAGCCAGGATTAGTGCAAAGCATGCCGTAACGACGAAAATGTTTTTTAATATTTTCATCTCTTCTCCTGAATGTTTGTTTGGTGGTGTCCCTTGATGGTTGTCATTCCCGCGAAACAGTGTGTCCGAGAATGAGAAAAACGCATAGAACCTCATCATTCCATCGAAAGATGGAATCCAGTAAAGCACTTAATATCAGCAACTTCTCTGGATTCCAACTTCCGTTGGAATGATGAATCTTAAGACAATTTTGTATTCTCAGACACACTGGAAAGCGGGAATGACAATGAATAGCTGACACGACCATTTGTTTTTATACCGGAGATATTCGTTGAATTCAATCTTGCCAGAACAGACTTTTTATTCCCGTCAGGTCTTGATCCGACTGATACTGCATAGACAAAGTTGGTACATTTATCATTCCGTTTTACAAGTGGGATGTTTACATTCACAAAGGCGGATTGTGACCCGACGCTGACGCTAGTTATTCTACTGTTTGATCGAATTACTTCTATGTTTGTTAGTCTCGTATCGTTTCAGGAATTCCATAGTGTGAGATGTTCCACAAATTTCCACACCAGGGCATTCCTTCAAACCGCATGAACAAGCAGTATCCCGGCGTGTCAGACTGTGATAGAACGATCTGCCGAGCAGTCCAGCAACTGCAATAATTATGAGTATGACAATAATAGTTTCCATTTATTTTCCTTAACTTAAACGCCGATTCCCAGAGTGCTTCCTATCTGATACACAACTGTCGTAATCGTGTAGGCAAGCAGCGTCAGTCCTCCCAACTGAAGCAGTGCCCATTTCCAGGAGCCTGATTCCTGCCGGGTTATTGCGATGGTCGCCATACAGGGTGCACTGATCAGCATGAAGAGCATAATGGCGAACCCGACCAGTGGCGTATAGTTTCGTTTCAACTTGTCCTGCAGCACTTCCGATTCTTCGTCCGCTTCACCGACTGAGTAAATAATCGCCATCTGCGCAACGAACACCTCCTTGGCTGCAAATGCGCCGATCATCGCTGTGCCTATTCTCCAGTCAAATCCCATCGGTTTGATTGCCGGTTCAATCGCCTGTCCAACTCTTCCGGCTATTGAGTAAGCCAACCTCTCAGCCTGGATCGCATTAGGCTCAGTTGCAATCACATCCGGCTTCTTCGGGTAGCTGGTTATCGCCCACATTATGATCGAGACGCCAAGGATCACTGTACCGGCTTTTCTTATATAGAGCCATGACTTCTCCCACATGTTGGTAACGACGCTGTTCAGAGTTGGAATACGATAGGATGGAAGTTCCATCACAAGAGGAAAAGGTGGACCTTTCAATATCGAAACTCGTAATAACTTGGCGAGAACAATTGCCAGTATGATTCCAATCAGATAGATGGAATAAAGCATCAAGCCGCGATATTCCTGGGGAAAAAAGGCGGGAATAATCAGGGCATAGATCGGGAAGCGTGCGCCACAGCTCATCAGTGGCAGCACAAGCATCGTAACAAGCCGGTCGCGCCGATTATCCAGGGTGCGGGTAGCCATAATCGCAGGTACGGAACAGCCGAAACCGATCAGCATCGGCATGAAACTTCTGCCCTGAAGCCCGAATTTCTGCATCAATCGATCCATGATGAATGCTGCCCGCGGCATGTATCCGGAATCCTCCAGCACCGATATGGCAAGAAACAACAGCATAATGTTCGGCAGAAATACGATCACTCCACCCACACCCCCAATAATACCATCAACCAACAAAGATTTGAGCGCGCTGTCGGAACCTGAATGCCACCAGCCGGTAATGGCTTCGCCAGCCCAACCGAAGAAGGTCTCAATCCACTCCATTGGAGGTTCGCCAAGCGTGAAGGTCAGATGGAAGACCAGATACATCAGAACCATGAATATCGGCAGACCGTATAGTTGATTTGTGAGAATCCGGTCGATCCTGTCGGACCTGGTCGGGTTGGCATCTGCCGTCGAAATGACCGTCCTGTTGCAGACATTGGAAATAAAATTGTAACGCTGACCCGCGATGACTATTTCAGGATTACTGCCTGTATTAGTTTTAATTTTCCGAGCGCTTTTTTTGACTGCCGATTTTAACTTACTAATATTGAATTTACGCAGGATTTCCCTATCGTTCTCGAGGAATTTAACCGCCAACCAGCGCAAATCGTAACTATCTGAAGCAGGATTGCTGACTATTAACAACCGCTGTATCCTGCTTATTTCATTTTCGATTTCTCTGCCGTAGGTAATCTCCAGACTTGTTAATATTAATTTACCGCTTGTTAATTGGAGTATTGTCCTAATTATTTCATTTCTGCCTTGTCCCTTATATCCAATCGTCGGAACAATCGGGGCTCCGAGCAGCTTGGATAGATTGGGCAGGTTATAGGAAATTCCCCGAACCTTGGCAACATCGCTCATGTTGAACACCAAAACAAGAGGCACCTTCAATTCGATTAACTGTATGGCAAGGTAAAGGTTGCGTTCCAGGTTGGAGTAATCGATAATATCAACCACCACATCCGGTTTTTCATTGATGATGAAGTTGCGAGCGATCTGCTCGTCGATGGATTGGGCAGTCAGACTGTAAGTACCGGGCAAGTCGACGATTTCAAACTCTATATTGTTTGAAGTCAGGTAACCGGTTTTCTTCTCAACCGTTACTCCAGGATAGTTACCGACATGCTGACGGTCACCGGTGAGGTTGTTGAAGATTGTAGTTTTCCCCGAATTGGGATTGCCGACCAGTGCGACGGTTATTTTCTTATTCATTTATTGGTACACAGTTAAAGCACAAATGTTAGTTATGTCATAATATTTTAGGCATACCTAAAAATAATCCAAAAAAAACTATTCGACCATTATTTTCAGCGCCATGCCACGACCTAATACAACACGGCTTCCTTTCACACCGACAATGAAAGGACCGTGAAAAGTATTATTAATCACATCGATCTCAACACCTGGCATAAGACCCATTTGCGCGAGGCGAGCCTGAAGTCTTCTGCCGCCATCGATACCCACCACTCGTACCCGTTTACCTGTTTGGACCATTGTTAATGGCAATTTATTCTTCCTTGTTTGAATTCATGTTGTTGGCATTGAAGGATCATTTCATAATTTTTCAACGAATTCCTTATCACACCGTTCTCAGCTTTCGAGTGTATCCAGATGCTTGCATACAAATCCTCGTTCGCTATCCCACTTAACACCGCCGAGAGGACATTTCTCGAAGAACTTAACGAATTGCACCAGCCTTTCCATGATTCTGGGTGAGATGACGTGCTCCATCTTACATGCTGCTTCCTCGGCTTCGGCTTTGTCCACGGATAGAATCTTGACAAGGAATTTTTGCAGCGTAGTATGCCTGTGGATCACATCCTGAGCAATCCGTTCCCCCTCGGATGTCAGCGTTATTATATCATAGGGTGCGTAATTGACCAGACCTTTCTTTGCCAATATCTGCAGCGCACCGGTTACGGAGGAGCTATTTACACTCAATCTTTGGGCGATATCCCTGGCTTTGGCAGCCTGTTTCTTATCGACTATATGATAGATGGCTTCTAAATAATCCTCTAAACTTGCACTTAGTCTTTGAATTTTAGTCAATTAAGTTTTCCTCATGCATAATATAGTTTCACTTCCCTATAAATATACGGCACAACTAACATTTTATCAAGACATATTCGTAAAAATATTCCAACTTAGTGATATTTTTTAATTCTTCGATGATTCGTGCATGCAAGGATTGTTAATATTAAAAATCCCTGAAAGTATACTTTAGCAGGAAGTTAAAACTTCGACTCCGGAGTAACGAAGCTTGCTTCGTTGAAACAACAACGATAGGTGGCTCGACTTACACGCAAGTCGGGTTTCAAAATGCATCATCATTGCTACAATGGGTAAAGAACATGAGTGAACGAGACGAGATTGCAGTTGCCAACAAGCGGCTTTGGGAGAGGGAGGTAAGAGAAGGTTGCGGGTATACAATACCATGGCTGGATCTTGATATCGATCTCTTAAAACGGTATGCAAGTGGCGAACTTGATCCGACGCAGGATCCCATCTTCGCATATCTTCCCAGTGTGCTTCTTGACGTCAAGGACAAGGACGTTCTGTGTCTTGCATTGGGCGGAGGACAACAGTCGGCTGTGTTCGGATTACTTGGCGCACGGGTGACAGTACTCGACCTGGCTGATGGAATGATCGAGGGGGACAGGAAAGCAGCGGCACACTACGGTTATAATGTAACCGCTATTCAGGGTGATATGCGAGACCTTTCCTGCCTGGGGCACGAAACCTTTGATTATGTACAGGGGGGATTCACGTGTTATGTACCTGATGTCAGGGAGGTTTATTCCGAAGTCGCCAGGGTGCTGAAACAGGGGGGAGTTTATGCATCGGCGCATGAGGATCCGGGTCTGCACTTCGTGGAATGGGACGAGGAGGCGTATCGTATTACCCGCCCATTTGCGGAGAAAATCGAGCGCCGCGAGGACGGCGGCATCGAGTTCCGGCATTACATGAGCGACATCTTCAACGGCTTGATCGAGGCAGGTTTTTCGATACAACGAGTCCATGAGTTTCCGCACTATCAACCATCAGACCCGAAGGCGTTGCCAGGCAGTTGGGCGCATCGGCAGACATACTTTGCAGGATCGGGATTCACTGTCGTGGCAGAGAGAATGTAGTGTATATAACCTGAATACTCGTCCCTATCAGTTGGTTACTTGTACCGATTGAACGACACCACTAATGAATGAAAACCAAACAGTACAGATTTTTCTCTGTTCCGTTCCCGACAGGTTTCAAGTCCGTAGACAACGTTCGCCTTAGTTCTTACACTTGCACGGACGTAATCCGGCGGACACTATGACACTATTCAATTGACGCCAGGTTACGACCGCCTATGAAATCTTACAATTAAATGCAAACTTGATGTCACGCGGTAGTACGAGTACAAAAAAACGAGAAATCCTTAAAAAAATCATTTTTGCTCTTGACAAACAGTCTACTAAATAGTATATTGTCTACTAAATAGTGGACATTAAATAAGGATTAACACAATGAACCAGAATTCATCTACAGCATCATCAAAGTTGAAAGCACTTGCCAGCGAGAAGAAACGCCCTCGCTCATCACGCACAGCTTTCAAACTGTTACCCAAAGTATCCTGTCTTTTTGACTGGATGCTGAAATCCACAGAATTGTCTGCATCGGCACTGTTCCGGACCGAACTTGAATTCACATCGGAATCAGACGTGGACATTTCTCTTTTTTGGTCAGTACTTATTTTAGATGTTGAATTGACCCAAAAGGAGAAACAGGAATTCAATGCGTTCCGAAAGGCTTGGATAGACAGGCTGGAGACCCTCTCCCTAGACGAATCCGGTGAGAAGCCGCCGCGTTTACCGTCTGATGTGCGATCTGATATGTTATCAAGAGTAAAACCCAACATCTCAAAAAACGGTGTGCGTCGTTCCATGGCAATTGAAAGAAATCAGATTCAACAGATAGAGAGAATCGCCAAGGAGTGTGGAACATCGAGGGACGTCTGCGTCAATTTACTTATAATAAATTGGGCACGAGATTGGCGTGATTCTTTAGAAATCGATATATCAGATGCTGATCTGAAAGCCAAATGTGCAGAGGAGGTATACAACATACTGGAACCGCCAGATTGGGGAAAGCTCAAAAAGAAATTCAAAATCTCTGACGAGCGGTTTTGGAAGGATCTTGAAGTCAGGTGGGATGGAGCAGCGCAGTTTTTCTACGACATGGCTATGGAGTTAGTTCCAACCGGATCTCCTAATTGTCTTAAGCAGTATGATGACATTGTCGGAAAGGGGAGATAATGTGTCTCGAATATTCCAAACATCGGAATAAACGTCAGTCACGTGGTATCACCCATTGGCATGATGACATACGTTTGAGATATGGAGTTCCGTATGGTCCTTTTGATGGGGCGTATCGTTGGAAGCTACCGAAACAGCTGGTTCAAGAGCTTAACCGAATAAAAGTTATAATTAATTTAACCACAGGTAAAACTCGTTCATATCCCACCAAAATAAAGGGTAAGCCTATTTCCTACGATGCTATTGAAATAGTGAAAAAATACGGGAGACGTATAGGTTTCATCGGAAGGAAAAATTGTCCGAAGGCAGAGATAAAAAAAATGTCACCTGACTTGGTCTCTAAGATTTCTAAAGATTATACCGTATATAATCCAGGAGAACCAGTAATAACATCTGCTCCTCACACTAAAAGATGGAAAAAATAGATAATTCTGTTAAATTGTTGGATTGTTGGCAAAGACGGGAATCGAAAATCATGATAATAATAAGTGCGAGTACATTTGTCTGTTTCATAATTACTTACCTATTCTATTTGTGTATCTTGTCTTCAATTCGCAATATAATCATTTTTAACCAGAACAACAACCATATTTTCTCTGCTCATCCCCGGCAATCCCGCCTCCACTTGAGCAGTAACTCCCAGAGCTTCGCCAGCGGCAGTCCCATCACGTTGAAGAAACAGCCTTCGACACGGTGAATAAACAGCGCGCCGCGCCCCTGAATCCCGTATGACCCCGCCTTGTCCATCGGCTCGCCTGATTCGATGTAGGCATCAATTTCAGCGCTTGTCAAATTACGGAAGTAAACCCTGGTTATTTCATTATCACTGTAACGGGTGCCGGTTTCAGCGTCGATCAATGCTATGCCGGTATGGACAAAGTGATCCTGCCCGGACAGCTCGTTCAGCATCCGTCGGGCGTCATCATTGCTGGACGGCTTGCCCAATGGTCTGCCGTTCAGCTCAACCAGCGTGTCCGCACCGAGGACAGCCTGACTGTTAACCTGGTCCAACACCGATGCAGCTTTGGCTTCGGCGTTCATGACGACGATTCTCGCGAAGTCATCGCCAATGGGTGAAGCCTCTGCAACGACGGGTGGGATAACTCTGAACGGAATGTTCACCTGCTTCAGCAGCATCTGCCTACGTGGGGACGTGGAAGCAAGAACTATTTCCGGAATGTCAAGATTATCCGACATATAACGCAACCAATCCGCCCACCATAATGATTTTCAGTGCAAAGCTTGCGCGCCTCAGCCCTTTATGTTCCATACCGCCAAGCAGGAAAAGGACTATCACCAACAGGGGCAGGTCAACCAATACCAGTACGGTGTTGAGGTAATTCCGGCTGTATTCTCCAGTCCAGTATGGGATAAACGTAACAAAACCGAGTAACAGCAACATAAACGCAGCAACTCGCTGGGCATGATGGCTGCCGGCTACAACCGGAAGCGTCATTGCTCCGCATATCCGGTCGCCGGAAACATCCTCGATGTCCTTGACGATCTCCCGCCCGATATGGATCAGGAGCGCAAACAGCGCCGGATACATGCCGCCGATGGGATTGCCAACCGCCAGTGCGCCAAAGATGAACGCCAGCCCTCCACACAGCCCTATAGTGAAGTTTCCCAGGAGGATCGTCCGCTTGAGACTGATACTGTAAACCCACAGCAACAGCGCCACTAATAAGGCTATCAATCCTAATTTCGGGTTGAGCAGATAGCTGAAAGCAATCCCGAACAGGCATAGTCCTCCGCCGAGCTTCAGGGCATCGACGTAATCCAGGCGACCGGATGGGATCGGTCGGTGAGGTCTGTTCAACTGGTCGATGTCTTCGTCATAAGCGTCGTTGATTGCATTGCCGCCGGCAGCCACAATAGCCGCGGCAAGAGCCGCGCCTAACAGGGTTCCATCCAGCATGACCTTCTCTCCGGCTGCCAGGATCCCGCCAATCCAGACCGATAGCGCCGTTATCAGGAGGTTTAGCGGGCGAATCAGGTCGCTGAAAGTATCAATATATTGAAATATCTTGCTTTTCATCTGCTTAGTGCCTGTTGAAAAACTTATTGAAATCGTTACCAACCTGCTG
>CAYYHI010000124.1:0-9994 GCA_964471745.1 uncultured bacterium
GGTTCGAGGTCGATCCGGAAAACATTATCGGACGGTGTGAACCTGGAGTGCAGCAAGGCGATGTCGAGCACGACGTCCTCTTCTCCGATGGTAACCTCTTGGGTGGTAGTGAGATAGTCGGCGGCGCTGAAGGTTACCTGGTAGACGCCGGGCGGCAGGTCAGTGAAGGCGTAGCTTCCCTCGTCGTCCGTGAAGCGGGTGATGATGTATTGATCGAGTTCGATCACCACGCCTTCGACCGGCGAATCATCTGTTGCGTCGGTGACTGTACCGGCAAGCTCGAAGGCTTGTTCACCGATGGATACAATTGCAGAAATTTCGATTAATGCTTCTTGATCATCATCGCGCTCCTCATCTGCAAGAGTAATTTCAATAGTCACCATGACATTATAGACGCCGGCTTCACACCCTTCAGCATCGATGTTGATGTTAACAGTTTCAGAGTCATTCGATGGAATCTCACCGGATAGTGGGTCCATCGTGAAATCAAGCCTCTCAACCACACCATCATCGATCACATACCAGATTCGAGTTTCGCCGTCGTAAGTGCCTCGCCAGAGGTTTTCACCATCGTGTGCCATTCCGCAGTGACCACTGTTTACCGTTTCGAACTGGCGCACCAACCTGGCGTTCCATTCCTCGTCAACCGCAAATTGGAACAGGCTTTCGCGGTCGCTGAGCCAAAGCCAGCCATTACGATGCGCTGGAATAACCTCCAATCCCCAAGCCTCATCGCCAATCCATTCGTTGCAGTCGATTTCTGCAACTTCCTCAAGGTCATTCTGCATGTCAAACACATGAACGTCGCCATGCCCATCACCATTTGGATAAGTAACTGTGTAAATGTAACGATCGTCGCCGCCGATGTGTGTCCAGGTGAGGTCGGTCGGTATGCGCCAATTGTCGAGTGCACGTCCTTCGGTGTCGTAGCGGAAAATTACATTGGGATTGTTACTGTAGCCGCCAATGTATAATACACCATCGTTGTAAAACATACCAAGAATAGACTGGGTGGCAACGTTAATCATCACATCCCCATCCTCGGGATCGATTGCATATAACCGATGGTCAGTCCAAGCCAATCCCCACAACCATCCGTTTTCCGGGTCCCAAGCCATGCCGACGGTATTGTAATATGGCACTTGAAGTTCCCTTAGAATCTCACCGGGTTCATCGCGGCGCGGTCCGGCACGTCTTTCCTCTTCCTCAGCCAGTTGATAATCCACCAACTGGCATCCCATGTGGAAGATTACATCCTCGTCATCGCTGTTTGCGAGCACCAGTTCGATTTCAGCTGCAGCGTTCTCTTCGATGGCAATTGCAAATCCCAAAGGATTGACAGTCACTTCTGCAGATAATGGATTGACAAGCATTAACCAAACGCATACTGTCAACCAAAACGATGTAATTGAAAGCGGCTTCATGAGCATTCCTCCCTGAAGGATTGGTTCTGTGTCCTGAAGTTCATTAATCATCAAATAAACATGTCCAAATCTTTATCAAATCCGTGAGTTTTCGTATTGAATCCCCTTATGATCTGTCAAAGTAAATTAAGCATAAGAACCTGCATTGTCAAGCAATCTGTATCAGATTATATGAGTGTTAGTGTACTGGCAAAATCTTTTTAAGGTCTTAATATTTTATATTCGTAGAGTTGGATTTTTTATTGACAAGAAATTATCTGGATATTATATTTATAAAAGAAATTGTGTCTCCAATATCCCCACTCACAGTTTGGATGGATAAATTAGGAGCATAAAAATGTTATTCCGGTTACTGCTGTCAGCGTTTTTGATTGTTTCAGTTCTCCTGCCTGTACCATCTCTTGCTCTGAGGTTTACGGAACACGTAATCACTGACGAGTTGGAGAATGTTCAGTCAATTTGTTCGATAGACATCGACCAGGACAATGATATGGATGTAATAGCAGGTTCTCTGTATTGTGATGTGGTTGGGGCTCCCTTATCTGGTGGGAAAACCGGGGGGAAGACGGTTTCATTGAACATGAGATCATAGAAGAGGGTTGGAACAGACCATTTATAGATGTTGAAACCGTCGATCTCGATTTTGATGGTGATCCGGACATTATCGCCGGCAGATATGGCATTAGGTTAATATGGTACGAAAATGACGGTGAAGGGGCTTTTGAGGAGCATGAATTTTCCGATCGACTGGTAGGTCTGGCATCATTTGCAGTGACTGATCTTGACCGGGATGACGACATTGATATAGTCGCGACTGGTCTGATGGATGAGGTCGCCTGGTGGGAGAATGACGGTGATTTGAATTTTACCAGGCATGATATCGGCAGGTACGTTGGTTGCGGTCAGACAGTTGATGTTGCCGATATTAACGACGATGGGAGTCCGGATGTAATTGCGGGTAATGGCGGTTTGTTTGCCGAAAACGGCACTATCAGTTGGTGGTCGAACGAAGGGGAGGGCATCTTCAACTACCATAGAATTACCAATAGATTCGCACCTGTAAGTATTAAAGCTGTGGATATAGACGGCGACGACGATGTTGACATAGTCAGCGGTTCCTATTCAGGCGTCATCTCGTGGTGGGAGCAGGTGGAAGAAGACGAACGCTTCGATACATTATTCGTTATGCTTGACGCCGATTGGTCGTTTATTACCATTCCGATGATTCCTCAGATAATCGATGTTGAGCGTATCTTTTCTCCCGTTGTGGATCGTAACAACCTTCGCATTTTGAAAGACTATCAGGGGCATTTCTACCTTCCGGGCAGGTTTAACAACATACCCTTCTATAATGTTGACGAAGGATATTCAATTAAACTGAATGAACCGGATACGCTGATCGTTCTCGGTTATGAGGTGATTGACGGGCGACCTTTACACCTGCCTGAAGGCTGGTCAACGGTTGCTTACTTTCCCAGCGATACCGTCGATGCGCACACAGCTTTCTATTTTTTTCGTCCATATCTCATTATAGCTAAGGATGATAAGGGACATTTCTATGTTCCAGGTTGTAACTTTTGTAATATGTCTCCCCTGACACGTTGGAATGGATACCAAATCAAGATGAGCAGATACTGGGAAGCCAGTTGGAATACAGATCCGCGTGAGTGAAACTCTGCGTTAATTTTTGGCTAATTACGAATTATGTGTATTGACAAGTTAGGTTAACATAGGCAAGTGTCATTCCCGCCTCCCAGTCTGTCCGAGAATGTATTTCAGCGTGCCGTCACATGTCCTCATGTGACGGATAAACAAGAACATAACTGTCACGTGAGGACACGTGACAGCACTTCCAGTAATATTCTCGGACACACTGCTTCGCGGGAATGACAGTATCCGTGCGATAACTTTGATTGTCAGTACAATTAGGAATTACGAATTCGTTGGGGAAGCTAATCCCGGAATATTTCTTTGATCTTAGCCAGCATCTCGCCGGTATTGATTGGTTTATCGAAGTAGCCTGCCGGGGAACGAACCTGTTTGCGTGTATCGAGGAACCTCCTGAATTCGGGTGATACACCGGTTATTATAATCACCGGGATGTCAGCGGTGTCCTGGTTCGCTTGCAGATCGCGGAACATCCTGACGCCGGATTCCTCAGGCATAGTAATGTCAAGCGTTATAAGGTCGGGCTTCTCGCTGACGGCTTTATCCATCCCTTCCTTTCCGTTCATCGCCTCGATGGTGACGAAGCCGTTATCCTCCAGGAATGTTTTCAGATAGGTCACTACATCCGGTTCGTCATCAACTATTAATATCTTTTTTTGTGGAGTTTGATTCATTCCGGTTCTCCCGGTTTTGTTGGGTTTTGATTATATGACAGGTACCTAAAGAATGAAACCTTAATCATCTCTTTTTCTTAAGGGCTTCGAGAGCCTTTTGCAGCTCTTCCGGATCAGCCTGTAAAAGCGATTTTGATATCTCATACCTTAGCTTATCGGATTTATCCGCCGGCAGTTCCGGCGGTTCGATATTCAGCATCTTACAGACTGCAGCTACGTAAGTATCTGGTTTTACAGGTTTCTCGAGACATAAACCAGCGCCTGACATTATCATCGCCTCGAAATCCGTTTTGCCCAAATCGTCCTTGGCATGACCGGTCAGAATCATAACCGGTATCCTGGACAGCTCCTTATCCCTTTTCAGCTCGTGATAGAACCTGGCGCCGGAGCATTTCGGCATCACCAGGTCGAGGGAAATCAAATCCGGTCGATTGCGTTTTACCGATTCCATGGCTTTAAACCCGTCTTCAGCAGTTCCAACCTTGAAACCGGCGTCCTCCAGTGCAGTCCGAAGGTAATTTCGAATATCAGCTTCGTCGTCAACCACGAGAATATACTTCTGCATTTCCGGGCTCATTTTTCTCCTTCACTGTTTGAACCATCCTGAGACACCTGAGACATCAGGGCTTCCAGCCTCCTGCGCGGTAGTCTGATGCGAAATGTCGATCCGACACCCTCTTCAGATTCAACTTCCATTCTTCCGCCGTGTTCCTGTATAATCTTCCTGGTCGTTAAAAGACCAAGCCCTGTTCCTCTGCCTCCCTTCGTGGTAAAAAATGTCGTGAAAACTTTCTGTTTTATTTCCCAATCCATGCCGGTCCCGTTGTCCGACACCTCGAGGATCAGATCGTCGTTGTTTTCCAATGTTCTAACTATCACCTGACCGGTTCCATCCTCTCTCCAGAGGGCTGCGTCGATGCCGTTGGATACAAGATTGGTCAGACAAGCCTCAATACCATCGGGATCAAGCGGCGCCGGTTTGACATCTTTACCCAACTGACCAATCAGCTCAACACCCTGTTTGCGAGCCGTATCCTTATAGAGCTTGACTATATCGTCAACCAGTTGATTAGGGTCGATGATCTTAAGCTGTGGCATTCGTCCTTTGGCAAAGGCGAGGAAATCCTTGACGAGATCGGTTGTCTTGTTGAAATTGCGCTGTAGAACTTCCCAGCCCTTGATTACCCTCTCCGCATCGCCGCGTGTCAGTCCGCTGTCAACCATGTACATACCGCCTTCGAGCCCCATCAGTAGGTTCTTAATCGTATGAGCTAATCCTGCGACCGTCTGTCCGACTGCAGCCATACGTTCGGCATCGAGCTTCTCCTTTTCAAGGTTTTTTATCTGTCTTAAATCATCCAGAAAGAGAGCCTGACCGATTGATTCCAACTGGCTTCTAAGCTCAACTACGCGTAAATGAACCGGAACCTCTGAACCTGATAGCGAATCAATGTTTACTTCCGGTAGATCGACAACCGGTTGATTTTCATCGGTCAATAGCAGGGTTTCATCGGGAAGAAGGCTTTTTATCTGCTGCGAATCGATCTTCTGATCGTCCGACAAACCCAGGATCAACCTGGCTGCAGGATTCACGATGCGAGTCTCACCATCGACGTCCAGCGCCACAATGCCGGTAGCTGAATTTCTGATCAGGCTTTCAGTTAGATCGCGCGTGAGCCTTAATTCATCCTCCAACTCCCTAACTTCGGTTATATCGGTGGCGATTTCGATTACGTGAGCCACACCATTCTCACCGCGTGATAGCGGAGCAGTTGTCACAATATAATGCACAGGAGAACCATCGGGACGATAGCCAACCTGTGTGCTGGTATGTTCCATGCCGTCCTTGAAGGTCAGGACTGCCGGGCAGTCTTTGCAGGGAGAATTCAGATGCTTGTATACCTGGTAGCAATAATCGCCCTTGTTCTCACCGAAGGTCTGACGAGATTTTTCGTTGGAGCGGACGACACGTAAGTCCCTGTCAATAATCGAGATAAAACATGGCACTCGTTCAAAGAGCAGATTGTAATTTCTCTGCCACCGTCGGGTTTCCGTGACATCTGTGGACATCTCCACAACGTATTGGACTTCACTCTTGTCATCCATGACCGGCGCGAGATGCACAACGTAATGGCAGGTCCTGCCATGTCTATCGATACCGGTTTCATCCGATACACGCGCTTTGCCGTCCTTGAATACAAGGTCAGCCTGGCAGTGGAAGCAGGGTTCATCAGCTCTCTTGTAGATCTGATGACAAAGTTTCCCCTGCCAGTCTCCGAAGTACTCCTCGAAGTTATGGTTGGCGGCGACAATCTTGTAATCGCGGTCGATTACTGCTACGCTGGAGGGAACGCTCTCGAAAAGCTGCTGATGGATCAGATTGGTCAGCCTTTTACCGGGTGTGCGTTTTACCTGTGTGCGTTCCCTTTTACTCATATTGTTACACTCAATGTGTTGGAAATAGTTGGACGACTGAAGTTGCCGTATTGGAGATATTTAGACGACTGAAGTTGTCCCTCCCCTTAAATTGGGGAGCGCCGACTTCAGTCGGCGACCTTATATAATTCATCGTAAACGTTAATCTATAAACAGACATCCAGCAATATATGCCGCCTGTCAAGCAATGTCAAGGCAGCGTTGAAACTCCACCGAGTTCCCTATATCAGTTCCCAGTCAATAAAGTTCTCTTTAACATTAGTCATCGCGTTAACGACCAACTCTATCAACCCGCCGTAATATAATCCTGACTTTTCTTTTGCCCCATAATAATCGAACAGGTCACGGATTTGACCTTTACAATTGGAGCAGGGTGCACACAGATATTTTGGGGTTTCCGGACCTGGATCTTCGTCAGCAAAGGCTTTCAGGATCTGTTCGAATTTCTTCCGACCGCTGACCTGGATCCGCCAGTCGAGGAAGTTGTTCTGTGTCATAATCGCCCATCCGCTGCCGCCGCCACAGCAGTAATTCCGTACGCCATGAGGGTGCATCTCACGGAATTTCGGTGCAATGTAACGCAGAACCCGTCGCTGCGGCTCAACTATGCCCATACTGCGAACCATATTGCAGGGATCGTGGAGCGTCACAGGAAAATAGTTCCGTGATGGATCGAGCTCGAGTTTCCCGCTGAAAACAACGTTCTCCAGGAACGCCATGGCGTTTTCACGCGGTATGGCTTGGGTGAGCCTGTCACCGGTAACGCCCATCGCCTTCGTTAAGTGACCGCATTCGCCCATCAGGATTTTCTTCACCTTGAGTTTTTTTGCTATTTCGTAATGTTTCATAGCGATGCGCGCAAGCTGGACGTCGTCGTAAAACAGACCGTAATTAACGCCATCATAACCGGCAATCTCACTGGATAATGTCCAGGAGATTCCCATCTCTTGCAGGATAAGCGCAAAGGCGCCCGGATTGTCGGGCCAGGAGAGGAATTCACCTGCGTTATGGATTAAAAGAACATCTGCGCCTTCTTTATCCCAAACGGTCTCAACTTTGATGCCGGTGCGTTCCTCCATGTCCTCGTCAATAAACTCACAATTATCCTTAACCACCAGTGAGTTCATCCCTGTACTTGAGCCGACTTCAAGCTGCTGGATGGTTCCTTTTTCATGTAGGTCCTTTGCTGCAAGACCCATCTCGCTGCTGAACAACTTTCTAATATCGCGGGATATCTGACCGTTATCAAGTCCGATTGGACAGCTTTGTGCACAACGACGACAGAGGGTGCAGCGATATGAAAGTTCGAGTAACCGTGATATGAGCGTCCAATTCAACTCGATATCACCATTGTTGAATTTCTTCCACCATTTATTCCCGCCTTTGATATACTTAAAGTATAACCGTCGCAATATCTCAGATCTGTAGGTCGGACGATATATCTCATTGTAACCGCTGGCTTCGTAAATTGGGCAGTCGTTAACACAGGTCTGGCAGCGTGCGCAGTGCTCCATCGACAAAGTCAGTGGTTGCAGGAATGTCCAGTTATTCTCTCGAGAGAAAAGTTTCTCCAATCCGGAGATAAACTGCTTGACCAGCCTCTCCTCCTCTTCCTTTGATTTCGGTTTGGGAACATTGACGACCATTGTATCATCAAGTGTCGCTTCATATTTCTCCCGTGCTTCTTCACGCAGTTTTTTGAAGCCGGGCTGCTCTTCAAGCTTATCGTAAGGAGGTGGGAGTGGATACAGATCTTCCGGAGCAACATGCGCAAGCTGTTCGGATGGCTTACTGAAATCCCTGATGCTCAGTTTCTTCTTTGCTTTAACAGTAGTCGCCATTACTTCTTTTCCTTTCCAATCTTGGGTACAGGGCTTGTCACAATATCCACCCAGTTCTTCCTGCCGTCAGCGCCGACATGCGGAGCAGACCAGGTAACGATCTGGGCAAGCTGTGGATCGAGCTTCTTCTGCAGCGGGTCTCCGGGTCGGTTGGTTTCATCCTCCCAGCGCACCGAATGATAGGTGAAATACTTGGTAAAAAAGTGCGTCATGTGTGTAAATGGAAGGTAAAACAAAAAGAACAGCGAGAATCCGATGTGCCAATAGGCAATGACCGGCAACGCGGGCATAACTGAAGGCGAAATCAGACCGGCGTAAAATCCAGTCAGATTTGCCACAAAGCTCTGATCTCCTGACAGCCATAAAATGCCGGTAACATAGACTGCGCCGAGCATCAAAAGGTTGAAATAATGGCTTGGTGTGCTGAATCTTGAAAGACCGGAATCGAATATACGCATCAGAAGCATAATTACAGATCCGATCACTCCGTGTAAACACCCTATCCATACAATGACGGTAATGACTGGCAGTATGAAGGAGACTTCAACATCCAGAAGGTTCAGTATACCGGTGAGCAGTGCAAGCGCTTCGCATCCTATCAGCAGGTAAAGCCCGAAGTGCAGAGGGAATGAACCGAACCATAGCTTCCTGTTGTGCTCCCAAACGCCCTTCAGCAGAAAAATCTCGAGGATCATAACCTTGAAATCGCCGAGGTGATCCTTATGTTTAGGTTTCGTCCACCAGTCGAGTTCCTCAAGTATCGAACCGCCGTAATGGGCGCGTCCCCGTTCATGTGGAACCGGGTATAACTCCCAGCGCAGGTGAACCGGCATTCTGGCGATACGAACAGCACGTGCTAAAATGGCGATTATAAAGACAAGAACAGTAACGTACACAATGAGGTGTAAAGGCGTCATTGTTGAACTTCGATCTCCAGTTTAGAATTTACGAATAAGCGACTTAAGATCTTCTGTGCAGTAAGCTCCAAAGCGATATACTTCGCACGACCGGCAGTTTGGTTCTCCCATACATCCTTTATTTTCGAGCAGAACCCAGCATGGTCTCTGTGAATCAACCATCGCCGGGCAATCCTTGCGTTCATCCGGTGAGCACTCCTTAAGCTCCCAACATGGTAGCAGTGTCCAGAGACGAAGTATACCCTCGAAGTTTAATCCTTTCTTCTTAATCAGATTCTGAATCAAGTGAATCCGTTCGATATCCTCGAGGGAAACCATACGACGGTTGGTTTCGGTGCGATGAAAAATAATCAGCCCGGCGGCTTCATATTTTCTTAGCGCAGATTCTGAAAATCCGGTAATGTGTGCTGCTGTTCCGATCGACATTACCGGATCGTTCATCTTGATGCCTATATTCGGAGCGTGTTTCTTTAGCCAACCGTGTAAACGATTTTTCAAATCATTCATACATTTTGGCGTTAAGTTTTCGGGTTCAGTATTGTTTGTATTCACACTATTTATTATATAAAAGTTGTACTTAAAAGTCAAGCATATCTAATGAGAATTATAAACAGCAATCAAAAAACATAGCTGTCAATTGTACATTGGGGTGGATTGAAGAGACTTAACAGGTTGAAATTCTACTACGTAGCTCTGTTTCCTCGAAACCGGGGATTTGAGGAGTGATATGGAAGAGATGAAGGTGTTTTCAATATTCGTAAATGTTCCCCCCTATGTCAGTAGGGGAGATTCCGAATCACTCCCCCCCTACTATTTGTAGGGGGGGACAAAGGGGGGGTGTTGCAAAGGATGAAGGATGAGGACAGGGTGGCACGGGTAGCTTCGCTACCCGTGTTTCAATATCAAGTGATCAAGTTCCTTGTAATAAATATCTTACTTCCTCGCTTACTCGCTTACTTGCTCCCTCGCTCCCTCGCTCACTTCACTAGCGCAACCTTCATCTGCGAATTATGACCGGCAGCCTCGTAACGCAG
>CAYYHI010000125.1:0-7758 GCA_964471745.1 uncultured bacterium
TCAATTATTAGTTAGTTTTGTCATTCCCACGCAGGTGGGAATCCAGACTCCTATACAACATTAGGTTCATAAGCTATTGTTTTGAAAGTTATTATGAGTAAAACGCTTCTGGATTCCAAATCTAAGTTCGTCATTCCAAACTCAAGTTCGTCATTCCAAACTTGATTTGGAATCCAGAGAAGTTGCTGATATTACATGCGTTACTGGATTCCAACTTGCGTTGGAATGATGAGGACTTGGTGTTTTGTTGAATAAATCAAAGGACTTAAGAGTGTCTGATCTCCCCAAACACTTAATTTCTGGGTAATTCTATGGACGAGAAGGAACGCGACAAGCAATATCGTCTCTGGCATTCCCTCGATTTCCTGGGTGTGGTTACCTGGGTAATGAATCGAGGCATCAGGGGAAGCGCGCTGATTGAAAAAACACCGCCGCGGTTGACTGGTGAGCCGCCGATAGTCGAACTTGACCGGTTGGTGAAATTAGCCGCTGCAGGCAAGGCTCCTGATGTTGCAGTAGACGATGAACAGATGGAGCAGATTGTATCTCTGTTTCACACGGTAGCGCTTCGGGACGGCTCGATCAGTTCGGAAGAAACTGATGCGATGAAGAGATTCATCAAGGGTCATCTTCCACCCGGATCGCCTGAGATGGAGATCGAGCATTTTCTGACTGCTTTCAAGGATCATCACAGTTCGGACGCTAATCTTAAGGAAACATGTCATCTGCTGCGGACGAGACTCCGACCGGGTGCGGCGGAACAGATAGTGGAATCGCTTTATCGTCTGGCATATTTTCACGGTCTGGATTTTGAAGAGCGCCGTGAGGTTGAGAAAATTGCTGAATACTTGGGATTATTCTCATCCGAGATTCGTCTGGCGGAGACGGCAGCCAGAAAGTCATTGGAGAAGAAGGCGGATTAAACATGAAGATCGAGATCAAACATAACCTCGGCAAGGATAAGGCTATCGAGAGGATAGACAGTTTTCTCGACCAACTATCCAAACAAGAGATGCCCAATGGGATAGGCATATCCAACCCGAAGAGGAGCTGGACGGCGAATGTCATGACACTGTCCTTCAAGGCGAGAAAGGGCATACTCGGTGTCGAGATCAAGGGTCGGATTACGGTTAATGACGACAACGTGATAATCGAAGTGGACATCCCGGCGATTGTTGCGATGTTCGTCAGCGAGGAAACCATCCGGACAATGCTGACTCAAAAGGCGGAAGTGCTGTTGACTGAGAGATCGAACGACGATTAGTTCGATGTAAACGCCACAGTTGTAAAGTTGTAAAGTTTAGAAAGATAAACGGAGTAACAAATGGCGATATTAGAGGGGAAAACCGCAATAGTGACCGGCGGCTCGCTGGGTATAGGCGCGGCTATTGCACTTGAACTGGGTTCGGACGGCGCCGACGTGGCGTTGAATTACCGCAAGCATTCCGATGAGGCTGAAGCTGTCGCGGCGAAGATACGTGATATGGGCAGGAGAGCTTTGGTTGTGCAGGCGGATGTGTCATCGTTCACCGATGCACAGGCGATGGTTGACAGGGTGGTTTCGGAGTGGGGCAGGGTTGACATCCTGGTCTGTAACGCCGGTATAAATTGGGACGGTGTGATCTGGAAGATGACTGAGGATCAGTTCGACACGGTAATCGACGTCAACTTGAAGGGCTATTTTAACTACATCCGCGCGGTGGCTCCGGTGATGCGTGAAGCGCGTTACGGCAGAATTGTGTGCCTGACGTCGATAAACGGTCTGCGAGGCAAGTTCGGGCAGACGAATTATGCGGCGTCTAAGGCTGGGATCATCGGTCTGGTGAAGACGGCTGCCAAGGAGTTGGGCGGCAGGGGTGTGACGGTGAACGCTGTTGCGCCGGGTCTGATCCTGACGGACATGATGGATGCAATGCCTGAGGAGGCGAAACAGGCATCCCTGGATGAGACAGCGTTGAAGCGTCTGGGCGAACCGGAAGACGTGGCGCACGTGGTCAGCTTCTTCTGCAGCGACCTTGCCAGGCATGTGACGGGTGAGGTTATCAAGGTAGATGGCGGGCAGTATATATAAGTTTAAGATAACCCCCCCTTAATCCCCCCCTGCAATAGCAGAGGGGGATGGGGCAATTTCCCCACTTCTATTGAAGGGGGGAATATAAGGGGGGTTGCTCTTCCTGCTCTGAAGGTGAGAATATAGGTAAGGGTTGCGTTAATATGCGAGAAATCAAAAGACTACCACCAGTATCAAACGATCTGAGAGAACGCGCAGGTGAACTAAGAAAACAAATGACCGATGCTGAGCGTAAGATATGGTCCAAGCTGAGAAATAAACAAACAGGTGCAAAGTTCTTCAGGCAACGGGTAGTTGGACCTTACATCTGCGATTTCGTCTCGCTTGATTGTGGTCTGGTTGTCGAAGTTGATGGATCGGGGCATTATCAAAATGAGAGTATAAAGTATGATTCAGAGCGTGATGAGTATCTGAAATCTTTGGGATTTGATGTACTGCGTTTCTCGAATAGAGACGTGCTGAATAATATCGAAGGGGTCTTGGAAGTTATTCAGGAAAGATTAAGGTAACCCCCCCTTAGTCCCCCCCTGCAATAGCAGGGGAGGATGGGTAGAACTTCCCCCCTTCTACTGAAGGGGGGAATATAAGGGGGGTTGCTCTTCCTGTTCTGAATGGTGGAATAAAAGGGGGGTCGGATTAGACAAGCCATGTTGCCTCTGAACATAGACAAAATTAATAAGGAGGAGTTGAAATGGACCAAAAATCGTTTGACGAATTAGTCAAGGAGGCAAACAAAAAGTTTGAGGATTTGCTAAACTGTCCACTTTATAATTGCCTTCAACCCAATGGTTGCCTTCCACTTGAGATTCCGTTCGAGAGCGGAGTATATGTCTTCTATGAAAACGGTAAAGCTCTTTATTCTGGTCGAACAGAGCATAGGGATGGTAAACCTATAACTGGTTTAAGACTGAGAATTCAACAACATATTCGCCCCAGTTCTGAACCAAAAATTGCTGCTTTTCCCCGAGCAATGGCAGAGAAAGACAAAATAGGATTTGATGAAGCAAAGAAACGTATTAGGAAGATGCAAGTGCGTTTCGTTGAAGTTGATGCAAAGGAAAACAACGGTGGACTACTCTACCTTAGCGAGTTTTATATCTCCATGTGTCTAAAAACAATATACAACGATTGGCATACACATTAGGAAAGATTAAGGTAACCCCCCCTTTGTCCCCCCCTGCAATAGCAGGGGGGGATGGGGCAATTTCCCCCCTTCTATTGAAGGGGGGAATAAAAGGGGGGGTAGATGACCGGTAGGCCATATGTTATTTAAACTTAATGGAACATAATACCAATAATGTAAGGAGATTAGCTATGGATGTTCAAGACGTAGTATGTCCGTACTGTAGTGAGGAATTTCGCGCACAAAGGAACGGATGGGGTGATACGAAATGTCCGAATTGTGGTAAGAAATTTAAAGCATCACTAGTAGAAGATCATAATGCTCAGGATAACAAAAGACAATCATTCAACGATATTCAAACAACTCAATCGGCTAATTACGGTTATACTACACTGCTTTCGATGGGTAAAACCATTTCTGCATTAGGTTGGGTTTGGGCTGCAATTTCAATAATTGCTGGAATTGTTCTGACTGGCTCATCAGGAAAAATCATTGCTCTTCTTGGTGGTCTTGCGGGAGCTATACCTGGTGTCGTTATTGTAGCATCAGGGCAACTAATTTCGTGTTTCGTTTCAATGGAACGAGGAATACAAGAGATAAAGAATAAAATAGTCAAGTTAAATAAAGGAAACTCATGAACCTATCCGAAATTGTAGCAATCTCCGCCTGCCGGACGCCGATGGGGTTGTTTGGCGGGACGTTGAAGAACATGCCGGCTTTCGACATCGGCGCGGTGGCTGTCAGAGCCGCCGTCGAACGAGCCGGTCTGTTCGGCGACCAGATCGACGACGTCATCCTCGGCTCGTGCAGACAGGCAGGCAACGGTCCCAACCCCGCTCGCACTGCGTCCGTGCGCGGCGGTGTACTTGATACCGTGCCGGTCATCACGCTCAACATGGCTTGCCCGTCCGGTATGCGAGCCGTCGCCATGGCGTCGCAGCAGATCCGGCTCGGCGACAGCGAAGTCGTGCTCGTCGGCGGCTTCGACTCGATGAGCACCATCCCGTTCCTGCTGAAAAACGCCCGCTGGCAGGGATTCAAGATGGGCGATAAGAAGCTCGAAGACGGCTGGTCGGACTCCATCGATCCGCTGATCGGTCAGGGCATGGGCGCAACCGCCGAGAACCTGTATGACAAATACCTGATCTCTCGCGAGGAACAGGACGCGTTCGCCGCCGAATCCCACACCAAAGCGCACAACGCTTGGGAGAACGGCTGGTTTGACGAAGAAGTCGTGCCGATCGAAGTGCCGCCCGCCCACAGGAAAGCCGAACCGGTCACGTTCAGCCGCGATGAAACCTTCCGCTATCCTGTGAACCTCGAGAAGATGGCGAAACTCCCGACAGTCTTTCGCAAGGACGGAACCGTCACTGCCGGAAACGCCTGTGGCATGTCCGATGGAGCCTGCGCGCTGGTCATCGTTTCACGCGACAAGGCAAAGGATCTCGGAAGTACACCGCTCTTCTCTATTATTAGTTATGCGTCTGCTGCAGTGGACCCGGCGACGATGGGCGAAGGTCCCGGTATTGTCATCCCGAAGGCGCTCGAAAGAGCCGGCATGAACCTGTGGGATATGGACCTGATCGAAGTCAACGAAGCGTTCGCCATACAAGTACTCGCCAACGAGCAGGTTCTGAAGTGGGATCGTGCCAGGCTCAATGTTCACGGAGGTGCTATAGCGCTTGGTCATCCGACAGGCATCTCCGGCGCCCGCATCCTCGTGACACTGTACCATGCACTTAAAACCCACGACAAGGAGATCGGCATAGCTGGTATATGCGGCGGCGGCGGCGTTACCATGGCGATGGTGATAAAAAGGGAAAGTTGACAAGTGAGCAAGTGAGCAAGTAATCAAGGGTTTAATCTTTGCTGTTCAAGAAGTTGGAAGAGATTGAAGTCTGGAAACGTGGCTGCCGATTGGCTGTCGAGGTTTATCGAATCGCCGAGAAGGATCCATTGGCAAAGAATTGGGGATTACGAGACCAGATACAAAGGGCGGCTATTTCCATTCCATCAAACATCGCCGAAGGATACGAACGAGACTCGTCTGCCGAGTTCAGGCGGTTCTTGCTCATAGCAAAGGGATCTTGTGGTGAGTTGAGGACCCAACTTTACATCATCAAAGCGCTTGGATTATTATCAGAAGAGGATACAAAATCACTGATACAGGAATGCATTGAAATCTCATCGATGCTGAAAGGTCTTTCATCTCAGATCACAGTTAAGCAGCGTTAATCTTCGGTTCTTGATAACTTGATTACTTGATAACTTGATAACTTGGAGTCATAATGGATTACAAATTCATCAAACTGGATGCAAAACCACACCGATTGAACATAACCATCGACAATCCACCGGTGAACATCCTCACCGGCGAGGTGATGAAGGAGCTGATCGGGGCTCTCAGAACTGCCTCACATGATAAAAGCTACCGCGTCGTGGTTCTGAAAGGTTCAGGAAAAGCTTGGTCTGCAGGAGCAGACGTATCGGAACATCTGCCGAGTAAGTTTCATGAAATGCTCGAGGTATTCGGTGATCTTTGTGAGCTGTTGCGCACATACCAGATACCGACGATAGCTGCAGTGAACGGTCTATGTCTGGGCGGTGGTTGCGAAGTGGCGGCGATGTGCGACTTTATTATCGCTTCAGAGAAAGCCAAATTCGGTCAACCGGAGATCAAGGTCGGTGTTTTCCCACCGGCAGCCTGCGCGCACTTTGCTCGCAAGTATGGTCTGAACAACGCGCTCGACATCATCCTCAGCGGTGATGTTTATGACGCGGAAACCTCTGAGCGAATGGGATTGGTTTCAAAGGTTGTTCCTCCGGATACCTTCGACGAGGAGGCGGACAAATTTGTCGCACGATTTACCGGAAACAGCCGCGCCATACTCAGGCTTGCCAAGCGAGCCGCTTTGAGAGCGATTGAACTCAAACCGCGTGACGCCGCCAGAAAGGTCGATGAAATTTACAGCGATCAGTTGATGTCTTCGAAGGACGCGGTGGAAGGGCTGCAGGCGTTCCTCGACAAACGCCAACCCGAGTGGAAGGATGAGTGAGCAATATAGCAATATAGCAATGTAGCAATGTAACAAGTAACAATGAAACAATGAAACAATTTAGCATAGTTAACAAGATAGCAAATTCGACAGTTTAACACTCAACTATAAGAAGGGGAAGTATGTTTTCCCAATTCAAACATTGGTACGAAAATCGTCATGATTACGCGCGCGGCTGGATGGAGCGCACCGGCGGCAAGGTTATGGGCTGTTTCTGCAGCTATGCTCCGGAGGAGATACTGGTCGCAGCAAACTGGCTGCCGTCCAGGATACTTGGATCTCACGAACCGCAGGATGTCGCTGAAAAACACATCTTCGGCATGTTCTGCCCATTCTGCCGGGACGTATTGGCACAGGGATTGAAAGGTCGGTACAACTACCTCGAAGGAATACTGCTGTCGCAGTCTTGCATCCACATGCGCCAGTCGTTTATGTCGTGGAAGTTGCACGTACCGGCGCCGTTCCATTATCATATCTACATGCCGATGAAGGTTCAGACACCGCACGCCACGCCGTATTACCGTGGTGAGCTTGCCAAGTTCAAGGATGCTCTTGAGGAGTTCGACGGCAGGCAATTGACCGACGACGATCTTGACCGTGGGATTGCGATCGTCAACGAGAACCGCGACCTGATGCATCAGGTATACGAATATAGGAAAGGCGAGCCCAAACTCACCGGGCTGGAAGCGATGTGGATGACGGTTTCCAGCATGTGGGTCGACAAGGAGGAGCATTCGGCTGAGCTCAGGAGAGTGCTGGAACAACTGCCGGGGCGTGATATGCAGCGCGGCACTGGCGCCAGACTGATGATGATCGGTTCGGAAAACGACGACATCCCGTTCATCGACATGGTCGAGAAGGTCGGCGCGACATTTGTCCAGGACGACCACTGCACCGGCACGCGTTATTTCTGGAATCAGTGCGTGCCTCAGGAGGACAGGATGATGGCGATTTCCGAGCGTTATATACGACGACCGGCGTGCCCGGCGAAGGACTGGGAGAAACGAACGCGCTTTGATCACATCCTCGAACTGGCGCGGGAGTGGAACGTCGAAGGCGCAATCATCATCCAGCAGAAGTTCTGCGATCCGCACGAGACCGACATGGTTCCGTTGCGGAAGTTCCTCGATGATAACGGTATCCCCAACCTGATGCTCGAATTTGAAGCGACCACGCCGTTGGGTCCCTTCCGCATCCGGGTTGAAGCATTCCTCGAAATGATTGGGGCGGAGGATCTGTTTTAGTTACCCGCTGTCATGTGTCCCCACATGACAGCGGTATTTTCCTTATCCCCCGTCACGTGAGGACACGTGACGGCACGAAGATCCCATATCACGTGAGGACACGTGACAGCACAGAACAATGTGCTGTAAAAAATATGTTTGGAGGTGGGTTATGGCTGTTTCCAGATGGACTGACATAGGAATAAGGATCCTGTTTGTGATTATTTCTCCGATCCTGTTCTTCTTACTGTGCGAGGTTACAGTCAGGGTTTTTGCGCCGCAGAT
>CAYYHI010000125.1:7768-9990 GCA_964471745.1 uncultured bacterium
CACACGGTACGCACCCGGTTCTGGAGCGCGTCCTTCGACCCAACGTCACTTCAGGTTACATTGCTGTAGACGGCAGGCGGATTACGATCTCGACCAACAGCTTGGGATTCAGGGGTTCGCGTGAATACGGCAGAAAGGACGAATCGGTTTTCAGGATAGCCGGATTGGGTGATTCATTTACCAACGGTTCGGGGGTGAACGATAATGAAACCTACCTGATGGTGCTTGAAGAGATGGTCAACGGCACCGCAGGAGATACTGCACGTCAGGTGGAAACGATCAACATGGCAGTCGCTACGTATGGTACCATTAAGGAGCGGATCTTCTTGGAGCTTAACGGATTAGACCTTCAACCCGACCTAATCACGGTGGGATTTCTGCCCAATGACCTGTGGGACAACGTCGGCTGGCTGGAGCGGCATAGGGGCGGTAAGACGCTCAAAGAAGCGGAAGCGCGCAAGCATGACATTTCGCCGTTTTCACCCGTAATTGGAATTGTCTATCAGCTTAAAGCCAGGTCGCACTTTGCTAACTGGTTGGGGAAGAAGTTGATGTCGATGCCGGGAGTGTACCGTTTCGCACACCGCAATCGACCGGATAAATTCGACTACACCAATCCTGCCAACCGGGATCAGATTAGTAAAGCTTACGCTACTGTACATGAGGAATTGGGACGAATTGCACTATTGGCGGATTCCATCGGTGCGGAGGTCGCCGTGATATCGATCCCGCTGCGTTACCAGATGGTAACCGGACTGGATAATCAGAACGGTGACATACGATATCTCGACCGGTTGCTGGATGCCAGTTGCCGGCAGTGGGGGATCGAATTCATATCGCTGCTGGACAACCTGCGCACTGCCGGCGCCAAACAGGAATGTTACTTCCCGATGGACGGTCATTTGAACCGTGATGGGCATAAGGTAGTTGGCAAGTTCCTGGCAAACTGGTTGAGCTCTAAGGAGTGGTTTAGAAAACAACAATAACAGGATGTGCTGTCACGTATCCCCACGTGGAAAATCGACAGCGCTTAACCTGGAGAGGCGGGGCTCCCCGCCCATTCAGTAGGACAGACATTCCTGTCTGTCGAAACTTCAGACGGGGAGAGACGATTTATGGTTGTTAAATATATAAATTAACGTGGTTGGAGAGAGCCGACTTCAGTCGGCCTCATTATGAGAAGCCTGTCCTGCAAGCTGGATAGGTCACCCTTCGGTAATATATAATCCCAAAGGAGGAATGCATGTTTCTTACAAGTGTGTCAAAGAAGGTATCGTTGATTGTATCTGTTGCGCTGGTGGTTTTATTAGCGACCGGCTGTGCACCGAAAAAACCATCGTTAGAAGAACTGGAATCGACGGTCAGGATGCGATACGACATGCCCGAAAAACAAGTTTTGAAGTATCAAACTACAAACAAATTTACACAGATCATGGAAGTTAGGGAGAAGTCGATAGAAGTAGTATCTGTCGGTACCGGTCTGTTCACGATAATCTCAAATGGGCTGAAGGAGGGTAACTACGAGCTTGATGTGACAATTGACAATATAAGCATGAGCGCTAAAGCGATGGAAAATGAAATGAATGCCGATATGAGTCCTATCATTGGGAAGAGCTTCAATATGACTCTGTCACCTTTGGGCAAAGAGCTGAATCTTTCAGGAGCAGAGAGTCTCAAATATGAATTCGAAGGTACCGAGCGTAATGTTGCATCGACTTTCAAAGCTTTGTTTCCCGACCTGCCTGAAAAACCTTTGAATATTGGCGATCATTGGACCTCAAAGGACACTATAATTGATAAATCAGACAATGGTGAGATAATCATTTATACGGAGAATAAAAACACTTTGGATGGTTTTGAACGAATAAATGGAAGGAAATGCCTGAAGGTGACAGCTCAGGTAACAGGTACCTTGTCAGGCAAGACGAAACGTGAGGGCGTTGATATTATCAGTGATGGTAATATAGAAGGGACGGACACATGGTATTTTGACCATGAGAACGGTGTTTTCATCAAGATGACATCCAACGGCTCCGGTGAAGGTTCTACGACGGTACACGCCGAAGAAATTGTAGTGATTCCCATGAAACGGGAGTTTAAGAATGATGTTATTTTGGTTGAGTAGAGGACAGTTTAAACGAAGGTAGTGGGACAGACATTCCTGAGTTCTTTGAATTATTCAATTATTAGTTCGTTTTGTCATTCCCACGCAGGTGGGAATC
>CAYYHI010000126.1:0-9916 GCA_964471745.1 uncultured bacterium
GCCGAGGGTCGCGAGTTCGAGTCTCGTCATCCCCGCCAAGTTATTTTATGGTATAATTAGAAGATAGCCCAATCTAAGATTGGGCTTCTTTGCTTAATAATTTTTTTATGGGAATTACATGTGGATGTTTATAACACTTATCTTGAAGTAGGTATTAGATTTGGTTCGTAATTCAAAATATACTTCTTGATAGATCCCTCGAGGTCTTCCAGTCTAATACAAACTACGTCAATTCACCTGCCAGGGAATCTTGCTAATCGAATTGGATCACTATATCTTGTGATTAAGAAACTAAAAACAAGTGTAGTACGTTAGAAGCAAGAAGATAAAATAATTGGATGAATCGAATAAATGCATGCCGATAAAGTATTAGGGCTTACACGTCGTATTCTGCGTTACGCCAATCGGGGAAATCCAAGATATGTTTTTCTTCAGGACGTTTCTCGGATGCTGCTTGATTTCTCTAATTGTGATGCATTGGAAATCCTGCATAAAGACGGTGATCTGAAATATCGTTGGGAAACCAAACGGAGCCCTGAAACGTTTGCCCGGTTTGAAGTAATACCCGATTCATCCAACGAATCGCTTCCTGAAAGCCTCCCACACGGCGAACCATTGGAGCGACTGTGCCGATTTGTCCTCGTCTGCGATTATGTCACAGAATTACCCTGTTTTACTGAAAACGGCAGCTTCTGGATTAATGATATAAAACAATTACCTGATGTGATTCTAAAAGCAATGGGTATGACTTCTGAAGCGGAAGGACGGAATTGGGGAGTTTTTCGATCGCTGGCTTTATTACCGTTTACTGTTGATAATGACAATACTGGACTTTTAATATTAAAGAATGCAAAGTCGGGTTTCTTCACGCGTTATGAAATTAAATTCTATGAAGGTATTGCCCAAACATTTGGTTTGGCGGCAGCAGATCGCCGTGCACAAGCTGCGCTGGGGGAAAGGGTAAAAGAGCTGACTTGCCTATATGGTATTGCTCGCATTGCAGAACAACAGGATAAGTCCTTAAAAGATAAATTACAACAGATGGTGGAACTTCTGCCGCCATCGTGGCAGCATCCTGATATTGCCGTTGCCCGAATAACAATGGATGATATTGTCTGCACAACGACTGGCTACTGCGACGGACGTTATCGGCAGTCTGCTGACATTGAAGTAAAAGGGAAAAAGAGGGGTGTTGTTGAGGTTGTTTATATTGATGATAAACCGGAGCTTGCGAGTGTGTCATTCCTGAAGGAGGAGAAAAACCTAATCGACGAGATCGCCAGACAGGTCGGCACAATCATAGAAGAAACCGAGACTCGATTGGATAGAATCCGACTCGAAGAGCAGCTCAGACACGCTGACCGTCTTGCCACTATCGGACAGCTCGCGGCTGGAGTTGCCCACGAGATTAACGAACCGTTGGGTAACATCCTTGGTTTTGCTCAGCTTGCGAAAAAGAACCTGACCGATTCCAGGCAGGCGGAAAGTGATCTGAATAAAATCGAAAAGGCTTCTCTCCATGCTCGTGATATTATCCGGAATATGTTGATTTTCGCTCGTCAATTACCAACTCGAAAAACAACTGTCAACCTGAATATGGCTGTTGAGGAGATTCAATCTTTCTTCGAATCCCGATGTAGAAAAGAGGGTGTTGAACTGATCTGCAGGATGTCAAATGCAATGCCGGAGATCAAAGCTGATCCGGCTCAGATTAGTCAACTGCTGGTTAACCTAATAGTAAACGCCATACAGGCTATGCCGAAGGGCGGCAATCTAACCATTAAAACCAGTCATAATTTGAAAAATGTGATGCTGTCAGTGGGCGATACCGGAATTGGAATGACAAAGGAGGTGAGAAAACAGATTTTCGACCCGTTCTTCACCACTAAAGAAGTTGACAAGGGAACCGGTTTGGGATTATCAGTAGTACATGGGATAGTAACTTCGCATGGCGGTACAATCAATGTTAACAGCCGCGTTGGTTATGGTACGTGTTTTACCATACACCTGCCGATAGCCAATTCAAATAAAGTAGGGAGAAACTGAAAGTGACGCCACCTTCAATCAGAGATTGCATACTTGTAGTTGATGACGCCCCTGATACGCTTGAAGTCGTGCAGAGAAATCTTTCTTCTCATGGGTATAAGGTCTTTACTGCACCTGGCGTTGCTGAAGCAATTGATATTTTGGGGAAAACCCCCGTTGATCTCGTAATTACTGATTATAAAATGCCTCGCGTCGACGGTATGGACCTCATCCGACACATCCGGGAGAATCTAAAGGAAACCGAAGTGATGATGATTACCGGATACGCTACCATTGAAGGTGCAGTTAATGCAGTTAAAACCGGCGCAGAAGAATATTTAGCCAAGCCGTTTACTGACGATGAGTTGCTGAACGCTGTGCGTAGAGCGTTGGATAAACTCAGAAGACGGCGTGCCGGTAACGGATTGTCTGAACTTGCTATGAAGGCGCCTTATGGTTTAATCGGTGAATCAAAGGTAATGTTAAAGGTTCTCGATGCCATCGACAAGGCAGCTAATACTGTTGCCACTGTGCTTATAACCGGTGAAAGCGGAACAGGCAAGGAGCTTGTAGCCCGTGCTATCCACTATCGAAGTAAAAGAGCCTCCGGACCTTTCGTGCCGGTCAATTGCGGTGGCATACCGGAGAGCCTGCTGGAAAGTGAGCTCTTTGGGCATGTCAAGGGTGCATTCACCGGTGCGGTAGAATCGAGAGCCGGTTTCTTTCAAACAGCCGAGGGTGGATCAATCTTTCTTGATGAAATCAGTGAGCTCAGTGTTGCCATGCAGGTAAAGCTTCTTCGTGTATTACAGGATAAAGAGGTCTGCATGGTCGGAGCGACCCGCACCCGCAGGGTAGACGTTAGAATCCTGGTCGCGACCAATAAGGATCTGCAATTAATGGTTAAAAGGGGATTGTTCCGAGAAGATCTTTTCTTCCGCCTGAATGTAATTTTCATAGCTGTTCCCCCTTTGCGTGAGCGCAGCGATGATATACTTCTGCTTACTCGCCACTTTGCGAAAAGATTCGCAAAGGAATTTGAAAAGCCAGCACAGCAATTCTCCGATAAAGCCTTGGAAGCATTACAGTCGTACGATTGGCCCGGCAATGTCAGGGAACTCGAGAACCTCGTCCAGCGTGCGGTGGTGATGAGCGATGAGAAGGTAATCGATGTGCCTGATCTGCCATCTCCGATGCGTTTCTCAATCGTGGCTGGAACCGGTTTGGATAAAACCCTGACAGAAGCGGAAACTGAATATATACAACAAGTACTCATCAGTGTTAACGGCAATAAAACAAGAGCCGCAGAAATCCTTGGCATTAACAGAAAAACCCTCCATGAAAAACTCAAGCGTCATTCTATGAAAGACTAACCGACCTTTAGTCAACCCTTTTCATTAAAAACAATACGAGGCATTTCGCCTCAGTGAGGTGATCCGCCTCGATAGAAACCGCCTTCCAGTCTAAGCCAACATCATACCGACACCCCATTCCGAAAATGATTCGTCAATCCTTATCGCCTTGATAACATTAGATATAATCCAAGTACATCCGTCATACAAGAATGTATTTCTGGTATGATGCGGTAATGGATTTACAATATTGTGAAATTTGGCACATCAATTGCCCAAGACAATTACAGCGTGCTGCCATCGGCGCCCATTGCTGAGATTCGCATAAAGAAGTTAAGAAATCCTTATTCGGACATGGATATCTCCTGATTTATACAATCCACAATGGGCGCTGATGGTGGCAATTAAAAATCCATATTGTTCTGAGTGAAATGGAGGTTAAAATGCAGGTGGCAACTATGGAAAAGAAAACTGAAGTTGCAGGCATTTGTATAACATGCAACCATCTCAAGGACTGCTTGCATCGCTTAACCAACGGACAGGTGATCTGGTTCTGCGAAGAGTTTGACGATTACGTACCACCGAAGCCGCGACCAACCCTTACAGCGTTGAAGCCAGATCCCAAACCTGACAATCAGGAAGGCTATATGGGACTCTGTGTCAATTGTGAGCATAGAGCGGAGTGTATCCACTCGAAAACCCCCGGCGGTATCTGGCATTGCGAAGAATACCGTTAGAAGGAGAATGTATATGAAACCCGCAGAAATAACAGGCATCGTTGACAAATACAACCATAATCGGGGTGGTCTTATCGGGATGCTCCAGGAGATTCAAGCACGTTACAGCTACCTTCCTGAGGAGGCTTTAACAATTGTTGCAGAACGAACGGATCGCTCTCTGGTTGATGTCTACAGCGTTGCGACCTTCTACAAATCCTTCAGCCTTGAACCGAGAGGCAAACATCTCTGCTCGGTGTGTTTGGGAACAGCATGCCATGTTCGCGGCGCACCTGTGATCGCTGAGGAGTTTGAAAGGCAGTTGGATGTCAAAGCCGGGCAGACAACCAAAGACAGGGAATTCACACTGGAAACAGTTAACTGCCTGGGAGCGTGTGCACTGGGACCCATCGTTGTGGTTGATGGTCATTACTTCTCCAATGTCCGATCATCAAAAGTCAAACAAATAATAAAAGAAACACAGGTTGGACTGGATGAAGTCGAGGTTAAAACCGATGAACGAATATTTCCTGTTGAAGTTAGTTGCTCTCGCTGTAATCACAGTCTGATGGATCAGGGATATTTGGTAGATGGTCATCCGTCTATCCGTGTAACAGTATCATTCGGAAGAAAGCATGGCTGGCTTAGGCTCTCAAGCCTTTACGGCAGCTATAATAATGAAGCAGAGTATAAGGTACCCGAGAAAGAAGTAATAAACTTTTTCTGCCCACATTGTCACGCTGAACTGACCGGGGCATCTGAATGCGCTGAATGCGGTGCACCTATGGTGCCGATGATCGTTCGCGGGGGTGGAATTGTGCAGATATGTTCTCGCCAGGGGTGCAAAGGGCACCTTCTGGACTTTAGCGGTGTGAATGTATAGGGTATTTTTCTTACACACGACGATCTAGCCAGCTTTAGATTAACATCGGAAAACATAAATGAGAAGACTTACATCAATTGATGAATTTAAAAATCTCCAGCAACAGCTTACCACCGACCAAACGAGTGGAATTCCAACTTTAATCATTCCTGCCGGTACTTGTGGACAGGCAAGCGGCGCTAATGACCTTATCCGCATTGCAAAGCGAGAACTTCTATCCAAGGAGTTGACGGATAAAGTTAATATTCGAATAACAGGCTGCCACGGATTCTGCGAATTGGAACCATCGATCCTCATTGAACCTCGCGGAACGTTTTATCCTAAAGTCAATCCCAAAGACGTTCCCATGATTATTGATGCCGTTCTCAATGATTCTGTGGTTGATGAACTGTTATGGAAAGAACCCGGTACAGGTGTTACAATTGAGAGGCAGCAAGATATACCTTTTTTCAGGCAACAAGTTCGCACAATCATATCGCGCAATGAGAAAGTTGATCCGATTCGCATATACAACTACATAGAATGTGGTGGTTATCAAGGGCTTGCTGGAGTTTTGGAACGTGGAGAATCTGAATGGGTAATAGCGGAAGTTAAGGCTTCTGAATTGCGCGGTCGAGGTGGCGCAGGTTTTCCGACCGGACTGAAGTGGGAAATCTTAGCTTCAAAAAAGAACGTCAGAGGTAAATTCCTGATCTGTAATGCTGACGAGGGGGATCCTGGCGCTTATATGGATCGCAGTGTCCTTGAAGGGAATCCTCACAGCATTATAGAGGGGATGCTTATCGGAGCTTATGCTACTGGAGCAACAGATGGCGTAGTTTACGTTCGAAATGAGTATCCGCTCGCCATTAAACATCTACTTATTGCATTGAGACAAGTTCGTGGACTTGGTCTTTTAGGTGAAAACATCCTCGGTACGGGATTCTCTTTTGATATTGATGTAGTAAAAGGCGCGGGGGCATTTGTGTGTGGTGAGGAAACAGCTCTGATCAGGTCTATTGAGGGCAAAATGGGTGAACCGCGCCAGCGTCCACCATTTCCCACCGATAAGGGAGTTGAAGGTAAACCAACCGTAATCAATAACGTCGAAACTTGGGCTAATATTCCTATTATCATAGAAACCGGTGCAAAGGAATTTGCTCGAATCGGCACTAAAGGGAACTCAGGCACAAAAATATTCAGTCTGGTCGGCAAGGTTAAAAACACCGGTTTAGTCGAAGTACCGATGGGAATAACTATCGGCGAAATTGTCTTCGACATCGGCGGTGGCTCAATCGGAAAAGCCGGAATAAAAGCGGTTCAGACCGGCGGACCTTCGGGTGGTTGTATCCCGGCGAGTATGTTCGACCTTCGCATTGACTATGACAGCCTGGTTAAAGCCGGGTCTATCATGGGATCGGGCGGAATGATTGTGATGGATGAAAATACCTGCATGGTTGACATCGCCAAATATTACATGAACTTCCTGAAAAGCGAGTCCTGTGGCAAGTGTTATACTTGTCGCAAGGGTACACAGAGAATGTATGAGATATTAGAGGACATTACTGAAGGACGCGGTACGCTCGAACATTTAGACCTGCTTGAAGAACTGGCGCATGTCGTAGCGGATACTACGATGTGCGGTTTGGGTCAGACAGCGCCCAATCCGGTTCTCTCAACACTTCGTTACTTCCGTGAAGAATATATAGAGCATATTATTGATAAACGATGCCGAGCCGGTGTTTGCAAGGAATTGGTCGGCGCGCCATGTCAGGCGACATGTCCAATCGATACTGAAGCTTGGCGGTATATTGCTCATATATCGCGCGGTGAATATGAAGAGGCGTATATAACTATTCGTGAAGAGAATCCGTTTCCATCAATCTGCGCTCGTGTCTGTGATCATAAATGCGAATCAAAATGTCGTCTGGGTCAGTCGGGCGAACGTCCCGTAGCGATCAGGGCATTAAAGCGGTTTGTGACTGATAACGTTGATCCTTCAGTATATAAACCAAAACGATCATCTGAGAAGAAAACTGCTAAAGTTGCAATCGTAGGCGCGGGACCTGGCGGACTGACAGCGGCGCATTACCTGTCACTTAAGGGTTATCCGGTTACGATCTTTGAAATGGACTCGAAACCCGGTGGAATGCTGTTCAGTTGTATCCCTGCCTATCGTTTGCCAAAGGAGGTGCTTACCAAGGAGATTGATTCCTTACTCGACGAGAATATAACATTAAAGTGCAACAGCGTTTTAGGAACTGATTTTACGGTTAACAGCCTGTTTGAAGATGGCTATCAGGCGGTTTTCATCGCAGTAGGCGCTCAGAAAGGGCGTCAACTTGAACTTGAAGGTGAAGATGCCGAAGGGGTTTTTCCTTCCATTGAATTTCTCAAAACGTTCAATCAGGATGGTTTACAGTTAGCAAAAGGTCGAGTAGGCGTTATAGGCGGTGGTAATTCAGCGGTGGATGCAGCGAGAACCGCTCTTCGCCAGGATGGAGTAGAAAGTGTGACCATCCTGTACCGCCGCACTCGGGAGGAGATGCCCGCTTTTGAGGAAGAGATAGAGGCAGCAATTCAGGAGGGCATTAAACTGGAAACATTAGTAACTCCAATGAAAATAGAAATAGATAACAATTATATAACAGGTGTGGAGTTCCAGAGGAATCAATTAGGAAAGATGGACTCCAGTGGTCGTCGCAGACCGATACCGATAGAGGGTTCGAATTTCAATCTTCAGCTTGATACTTTGATTGTTGCTATCAGTGAACAGCCGGATGTTAATTCAATCCAGCCGGATATCGAAGGTGGTTTGGAAATCACAAAATGGAATACGTTGCGTGTTGATGAGCATACGCTTCAATGTAATCGTCCCGGAGTCTTTGCCGGAGGTGATGTTGTTACCGGACCTAACACTGTTATTGCCGCAATTGCTGACGGGAAAAAAGCCGCTGTAATGATTGATCGTTACATTCGCGGCGAAGAACTCAGGCAGATTGGACAGCCGAAAGTACCGAAAATTTATATTGAACCCTACCCAATCGAGGAAGAAGAACAAAGCGGTATTGACCGTATCGATGTGCCTCGTGTTCCTGCAAAGAGGCGAAGTAAGAGCTTTATCGAGGTGGAAAGAGCGATGTCTGAAGCTGATGCTGAACATGAAGCGATACGCTGCCTGAGATGTGATCTTGAATTTACCAAACCGAAACCGGAGGAACAGGAAATTCAGAAGGTAGAGACACAAGCTGAAATGGAAACATAATAATGATAAATCTTACCATAAACCGATTAAACGTTTCCGTTGAGAAGGGGACAACCATTCTCGAAGCGGCACAATCCGTCGGTTTTCCGATTCCGACGCTGTGCCATAAGGAGGGACTTACACCCTATGGTGCCTGTAGATTATGCGTCGTTGAGATCGGGGAAGGGGATAGGGCAAAGCTGGTTTCATCCTGTACATATCCAGCCGAAGAGGGACTCAAAGTACGAACTGCATCCAGCCGTGTTCTTCGGGCACGCAAGATGATACTTGAGCTTATGCTGGCTTCCAGTCCACAGTCCAAGACCATCCAAGACCTTGCAGCAAAATACAACGTCCGCCAGCAGCGTTTCCGTCAGGAGTATGAAGACTGTATTCTCTGCGGACTTTGCGTGCGGATGTGCAAGGAGCAGATGATGGCGGGCGCTATCGGGTTTCGGGGACGAGGTCAGGACAGAAGCATCGGCACACCGTTTGACATCAAATCGGACAAGTGCCGGTTGTGCGGGGGGTGTATTTACATCTGCCCGGCATGTGAGCTTAGGTGCACATACACCGAACCGGAAAAGGCAATCTGCGGCGGTTGTGCAAACCTGAGCCCGCCCTGCGTCGAAAAGGAACAATTTGACGATATGATGTGCTACATGGATCCTTGTGTAGCATGTGAAATTAAAGAAGATTAAATAGTGCCTGTTGAAAAACTCATTGAAATCGTCACCAACCCGCTGGCAGACGCCCTCGTCTGCCAGCGGGTAATTCGGACCTTATCAACAGGAACTAAAGAATCTTAAGGAATTATAAGGAGTAATAAATGTCAGGTACATTTTCAGCAGTAAACCGTTCAGCAGCGACCTTATCTAAGAACCGGACTGACGGATCAATTTCACCAATTTCAGGTATGTGCGTCACCTGCGTTGATGGCTGCATCGGTATGTGCGAGATCGGTAAATCAGCATACAGGGGTCATGAAGTAATCTACCCACAGCCATTCGGAGTCATCACAACTGCTTCCGAGAAAAACTATCCGGTCGATTACTCACATTTTAATATAATGGGAACTGCGGTTGGCGCGGTCGGAATCGAAGCGGACAGCGATAAAGCGATCTTCCCCAACGTGAACCTTGAAGTTCATTTCGGTCACGATAAAGGCATCAAATTCCGCTACCCATGGATCATCCCCGGCATCGGTTCAACGGACGTGGCGAAGAATAACTGGGAGGGGTTAGCGATCGGTACAGCGCTTGCCGGTACCGGTCTGACCATCGGTGAAAATGTGGTCGGGATGGACCCGCAATCCGTAATTAAAAATGGTCGTGTTGTCGATACCGTAGATCTTAAACGGAGAGTCAAACTATTCCAGGATAACCAGATCGATGGCTGGGGCGCAACGATTGTCCAGGCAAACGTCGAGGATACTCGGCTCGGAGTGCAGGAATACGCCATCAATAAGCTCGGCGTGGAAATCGTCGAACTGAAATGGGGTCAGGGTGCAAAGGACATCGGCGGCGAGGTCAAGATTAAGAGCCTGAAGAAAGCCCAGATGCTTTACGAACGCGGTTATGTTGTATTACCAAATCCAACCGACAAAGCAGTAATCAAGGCGTTTGAGCGCGGATCGTTCACAGAGTTCGAGCGGCATTCAAGGGTTGGAATGGTCACGGAAGAGGGTTTCGCCAGTCGTGTTGACGAGTTACGTAAA
>CAYYHI010000127.1:0-9717 GCA_964471745.1 uncultured bacterium
CTTCCTTAATACCCCTTACTCTGTAGGGGGGGAGATTGGTGCATTGTCATTCCCGCGCAGGCGGGAATCCAGATTTGTACTTTTTCGCATGAGTGACAACAGGGAAACATTTGAGGTAACCCCCCCTTAATCCCCCCCCCGCAGAGCGGGGGGGAGAGAGAATGAATAGAGGAATAAATATGAACTTCACATTTTCCGAAGAACACGAGATGTTGCGCGAACTGGCGCGCAAGTTTGCCGACGAAGAACTCCGTCCCCGCGCTGCGCAGGTCGATGAGGAGGCTGATGTATCCAAAGAAGTGCTGGATCAAACGGCTGAACTGGGTATGTTGGGTGTGCCATTTCCCGAAGAGTACGACGGCGGCGGGATGGGCGAGGTCGGTTACTGCATCATGATGGAGGAGCTGGCGCGGGGCTGTATGTCGACCGCGGTGGTTGTCGGCGGGCACGTATCCATCGGCGCGATGGCGATCTACCTCGCCGGTACGGACGAGCAGCAGCAGAAGTGGCTCGGACCGTTGGCGCGCGGCGAGAAGCTTGCCGCCTTTGCACTGACCGAGCCGGGTGCCGGTTCTGACGCCGGAGCGATAACCACGAAAGCTGAAGACAAGGGCGACCACTTCCTCCTCAACGGTCAGAAGACCTACATAACCAACGGCGGGATTTCGGATGTCTACTCGATCTTTGCCTTAACCACTCCGGGTGCGAGGACGCGTGGGATTTCAGCGTTCATCGTAGAAGCCGACATGCCGGGATTCAGCGCGGGTAAACCGGAACGCAAGCTGGGCATCCGTGGTTCGCACACGACCGACCTGTTCTTCGAGAACGTGAAAGTACCGAAGGAAAACCTGCTCGGTCAGAAGGATCGCGGTTTTATCGTCGCCATGCAGACGCTCGACGTGGGCAGGTTGTCGATAGGCGCGATATGCCTAGGGCAGTCGAAGGAAGCGCTCGACCTGTCGATCAAACATGCGAAGGAACGCGTCCAGTTCGGCAAACCCATCGGCGACCAGCAGATGATCAAGGTTATGTTGGCGGACATGGCAACGGATATACTTGCGCTGGAGTCGATCACTTACCGCGCCGCCTGGATGTGCGACCAGGGGATGAATTTTTCACGTGAAGCCGCGATCTGCAAGCTGATCGGATCGGAGGTTTTGAACAGGGTCGTCGACAGAGCGGTTCAGATCCACGGCGGCATGGGCTACATGACGGACTACCCGATCGAACGCATGTACCGCGACGCCCGCATCACCCCCATCTTCGAAGGCACCAACGAGATACAACGGCTGGTGATTTCGGGGAATCTTTTGAAGAAGGGGAAGTATTGATAATTTTGGATTTTGAATTATGAATGATGAATGTTGAATGAAGAATGTTGGATTGTGATAAATATCATTCCTCAGAAAATAACCTTCCTAATTCACTCCCCCCCGCTCTGCGGGGGGGAATAAAAAGGGGGGGTTGAAGGTGATGTTTTCATGTTACATTGTGCAGCTTGCTGAATGAATATTCCCGCGCAGGCGGGAATCCAGGCAATCTTATCACATTAAAACGGTTGTTGATTCAGGTATACATGGGGGAGGGTGGACTTCAGTCCGCCGTTATGGCGAGGGTGGACATTCCTGTCCGCCACCTTATTATCATTCAAGCGAAGCAGTCTGTCCGAGAATAATAAGAAAACTCGATATTCATCATTCCAACGAAAGTTGGAATCCAAAGAAGTTTCAGATAATTATAGAGTTACTGGATTCCATCTTTCGATGGAATGATGATTTTAAGGGTAATCACCTCATTCTCGGACAGACTGTTGCGCTGCGATGACATTGTAAAGAGTTAACCATATTTTGCCAAAACATAATTTCCACATAATCCCCCCCAAATCCCTCGACTACATCCGCCACGGCGCGCCGAAGCCGGTGGCTCAGATGACGGTCGAGGAGATCCCACCGGTGGCGATTTCGTGGGGCAGGACGACCGTTTTCAAGACCGGTTCGTGGCGGAATGTGACGCCGCATTACGTCAGACGACTGCCGCCCTGCCGCGCCGGGTGTCCGGTCGGCAACGACGTCGAAGGCTGGCTGGAAGCCGCCGGAAACAGGAACTGGGACGAAGCGGTCAGACTGCTGATCGACGAACAACCTCTGCCGTCGGTCTGCGGACGGGTCTGTTATCATCCCTGCGAAACCGCCTGCAACCGCGGACAGTTCGACGAAGCCGTTTCCATCCGTGAGGTCGAACGCTTCCTCGGCGACCGGGCGGCAAGGCTGGGTATGTTGCCGACGTTCGGAAACACTAAGAGCGGTTCTAACGGCAGGATACTGGTGGTCGGATCGGGTCCATCCGGTTTGGCGGCAGCTTGGGTACTGGCGAGGTTGGGGCATTCGGTTGAAGTCTTGGAACGGGCACAACTCCCCGGAGGTCTGCTCAGGTACGGCATTCCCGCCTACCGGCTGCCGCGCGATGTGCTCGACCGTGAACTGACTCGCCTGAACCGACTTGGTATCAACTTTCAATGCAACCGTTCACTGTCTGACAACGGTGGACTGTCAAAGATTGCGCGGGAGTACGATGCGATCTATCTGGCGCCGGGCGCAGCGGGTCATCGAACCAGTGGCATCGAGGGCGCGCCTGACGGAATGGTTGTTGGAGCGATTGAATTTCTTAAGAGAGTTTCTGAAAACAATCCCCCCCTACCCCCCCCTTCAATAGAAGGGGAGGATGGAAGCCTTTCTAGTTACCTGATAAATAAGAAAATAATTGTAATCGGCGGCGGGAATAGCGCGGTCGATGCAGCACGGTCAGCACTCAGACTGGGCGCGGAAGTGACAATCCTCTACAGACGAACCCGCGCCGAAATGCCGGCTTATAAGGATGAGATCGAAGCCGCGCTGGCGGAGGGCGTGAAGGTCGAGTTTTTGGTGAGTCCTTTAAGGATTATTAATAATAACCCCCCCTTTAATTTCCCCAATAATTCGCAGGGAGATATGGGTGAATTCTTTCTCCAATGCATAAGAAATGAATTAGGCACGCCCGACGACAGCGGACGGCGGCGCCCCGTACCGGTTAAAGGAACCGAATTCATAATTCCGGTCGATTACGTAATCGACGCGGTCGGCGAATACCCTGACCCGGCGCAGATAACACCCGACAAGGATGTACAGTCCGCGCTTAAGGCTGTCGACATCTGGGGACGCACCAGCATCGACGGTATCTGGATCGGGGGAGATTTCTCAGGCACTGACCGCACCGTCGCTCACGCCATCGGCGCCGGCAAACGATCTGCCGTGGCTATCGACATGGAGCTGAACGGTGGATTCGACGCTGCGGCTGAAGCGTTGTTGTTCGGTCCGGATAGGTCGATAGCGGTTCAACGCTATGTTTCCGGTGAGATTGCGGCTTGTTACGAACGTCAGGAGTCGGTCGAATTTAACGATCTGAACCTTGCCTATCACCATCACAGTCCCCGTACCAAACTGAATGAGGCACTATCTGAGAAGCGGACAGCCGATTTCGCTGAGATTGTTCAGGGTTTACGGATGAGATCGGTTGTCAGGGAGGCATCGCGCTGTTTTCACTGTGGAACGTGCGATTCGTGCGGCAACTGCCACATCTTCTGCCCGGATGGAGCGGTACTCCGCGATCCTGTCACGCTGGAACTCTCGATAGACCTCGATTACTGCAAGGGCTGCGGTGTATGCGCGTCGGAATGCCCGCGAGCGGCGATTGAGATGTGGAAGTGAAGAACACACCATCCCCTCCGCTCTGCAGGGGGGAATAAAAGAACACACTATCCCCCCCGCTCTGCAGGGGGGAATAAAAGAACACACCATCCCCCCCGCTCTGCGGGGGGGAATAAAAGGGGGGGTATCTTAATCGAACGGGAGCTCCGAATTCATTCGACGATCTTAATTGTCATTCCAGACTTGATCTGGAATCCATAGAAAACGCTGTTGTCATTCCCGACCTGATCGGGAATCCAGAGAGAAAACACTGCTGTCATTCCCGACCTGATCTGGAATCCAGAGAAAAATCTGAGATAATCCACATTGCCAAATAAACACCTGACGCTGGATGACCTTCTATAAGGAATTACAGATGACAACTTGCATGACGAAAACGACTTGATGGATGCGGTTGGCTTTGAAATCTGATAAACGTGACATATATTAGATTACAGAAACCTGAATCGAACAATGCCAAACTAATGTCATGTCAACTTTATTAATTGTCATTGCGAACCGACCGCTGACGAGATTGCTTCACTTCGTTCGCAATGACGCTGGCGGTCGGTGAAGCAATCTCTAAAATGTAAGATAATAAGCGTGACAGTCCACTAATGCCTACTTGAGTAAAAGGACGTAAGTAATTTGCTGTCATTCCAGCACAACAGTGTGTCTGAGAATGCTAAATTGCCTCCGGATTCATCATTCCAACGAAAGTTGGAATCCAGAAAATTTGCTGATATTGCTGGAGTTACTGGATTCCATCTTCCGATGGAATGATGAGATTAAATGTAATCACTTCATTATCGGACAGACTGGCAGGCGGGAATCCAGACATCCCCATCGGAGATGAATTATGCCGTTAAGTTGGAACGAAATTAGATCCAGAGCAGTTAAGTTTTCACATGAATGGAAAACCGATAGCTCAGAGGTATCTGAAGCTCAGACATTCTGGAACGAATTTTTCAATGTGTTTGGGATTACCAGAAGAAGAGTTGCAACGTTCGAGACGAAAGTCCGTCCACGACCTGATAAGGGTGGTATTATTGACCTCCTTTGGAAAGGTACACTATTAGTGGAACACAAATCCTTGGGTAAGGATTTGGATCGTGCATATCAACAAGCAATAGACTATTTTCCAGGCATTGAAGAGCGTGATCTACCTCAATACATTATAGTATCAGACTTCGCACGAATACGACTGTATGATTTAGATTCAGGACAGACTCATGAACTCCTACTAATTGATCTACCGCTTAACATTGAACTCTTTGCGTTCATTGCTGGTTATGAAAATCGTTCATTCGGTCAGGAAGATCCGGTCAACGCAAAGGCAGCTGCTCGCTTGGGCAAGTTGCATGACATACTTAAAGAGTCGAGCTATAGCGGTCTCAAACTTGAAGTGCTCATGGTTCGCCTTCTCTTTTGCATGTTTGCTGACACAACAGGGATTTTCCAAAGAGGTCAATTTCGCGAATACTTTGAGCTCAATACAAGTTTAGATGGTTCAAATCTTGGCTTGCATTTGGAAGCCCTCTTTGAAGTACTGAACCAAACCAGCCGCGAACGACAAAAAAGCCTCGATGAGCACCTTGCGGCATTTCCCTATGTGAATGGTAAATTATTTGAAGAACAATTGCCTATTGCATCATTTAACCGAGAGATGCGCGACAAACTGTTGGATTGTTGTAGCCTGGATTGGAGCAGGATCAGCCCGGCGATCTTCGGTTCGATATTTCAATCGGTAATGGATCCAGTTGAGCGTAGACATATCGGAGGACATTACACGACCGAAACGAACATTCTAAAAGCGCTGAATCCCCTTTTTCTCGATGAATTACATAGAGAATTCGATCAGCGGAAAAATGATCATCGTGCGCTGAAGACACTACAAAAGAAACTTGCTAAAATAAAAATTCTGGATCCTGCCTGTGGGTGTGGAAATTTCCTTTCGATCGCTTACCGTGAACTAAGACGTTTGGAAATAAAAATCTTAACTGAGCTTAGAAAGGACTCTCCGGAATTATTCTCTCTTGAAACAGATACTGCTGTAAGTATCAAACAGTTTTATGGTATCGAATTAAAAGAGTTCCCATCGCAGATAGCCATGGTTTCAATGTGGCTGACCGATCATCAGATGAATATAGAAGCAGCCAAAGAATTTGGGCTTGAAAAAAGCAGTATCCCTCTGAAAACATCACCTAATATAATCTGTGAAAATGCACTTACTTATAAATGGTCAGAGCTGGTGAAGCCTGTCGAACTTGCATATATAGTTGGGAATCCGCCATTCGTTGGAGCCAAACACCTCGACGAGGAACAGACTAAAGATAGAAATTGCGTTTTTAACGGGACTTCCAACGCGGGAATACTCGATTATGTCTGCTGCTGGTATCGTCTGGCGGCTGAATATATGGAAAATAATCCAAGAATAAAGGCAGCTTTTGTCTCGACAAATTCGATCACTCAGGGTGAACAGGTTGGCACGCTTTGGAGTGACCTGATAAAGAGAAATGTGAGAATAATCTTCGGTCACAGGACATTTCAGTGGCTCAGCGAAACTCGTGGTCAAGCTGCTGTTCATTGCGTTATTATTGGTTTTGCCCTCAACGGTGTACAGGAGAGATGGCTGTTTGATTATCAAACACCGAAGTCTGAACCTAAAGCTATGCTGGCGAGTCAAATCAATCCATATTTGGTGGATGCTCCCACTATCTTGTTGACCAACCGTAGATCGCCAATCTGTAAAGTCCCCAAAATTGGAATTGGGAATAAACCAATTGATGATGGAAACTATCTTTTCACTCCCGAGGAAAAAAATGAATTCCTGCAAAAAGAGCCCTCTGCAAAAAAGTGGTTTAGGAAATGGATGGGCGCTGAAGAATTCATTAACGGCATCGAACGCTGGTGTCTCTATCTTAAAGAGTGCCCTCCGGAAAAATTAAAATCAATGCCAGAAGTAATGAAACGTGTCAAGGCAGTTAGGAACTTTCGCCTGAAAAGTCCGTCAAAAAACACTCGAGAGTTTGCTTCTAAGCCCACTCGTTTTCATGTGGAAAATGTGCCTGATGGCGATTATCTTATCGTACCAAAAGTCTCCTCTGAGCGTCGAGTTTACATGCCGATGGCGTTTGGAGACAGGAGAGTATTATCGGGTGATGCAAATCTCATAATTAGCGGAACAGAAACATATCATTTCGGTGTTCTTACATCGCTTATGCACATGTCATGGATACGAGCAGTTGCGGGAAGGCTTGAGAGTCGATATCGCTACTCCGTAGGAATTGTATATAACAATTTCCCCTGGCCTGATCCGACACCCAAGCAAAAAGCTGCCATCAAGGATGCTGCTGAAGGAGTTCTGGAGGCAAGGTTAGCCTGGCCCTCTTCAACACTTGCAGAGTTGTATGACCCGATTACTATGCCGCCAAACCTGGTTAAGGCACACCGGAAACTCGATCGAGCTGTTGATGCTGCCTATGGTAAGCGAGCCTTTTCGTCTGAAGCCGAGCGGGTAGCCTTTCTATTTGCGAGATATCAAGAGATAGCGAGTCCCCTACTACCTAAAGAGCGTAAGCGACCTCGTCCAAGGAGGCGAAGGAAGAGGTGACTGTGTTGTTTATAACGTTATAACCGGATTAAATTTTCTAAAAGAATTACATGAGTCCTGAAGGATTTAGGAAGAAAGGTGAACCTGGTACCCCGGATTGTTTGTCAATCCTGGTATTTGTAAGTTTCAATCTGGATTCCCGATCAAGTCGGGAATGACAAAGAGAGTGTCGGAATGACAAAGAGAGCGTTGAAATGACAATCTTCACGTCAGAGTGAGGACATCCGGCGGCACGGACAATAAACCTTGTTTGTGCAATATTAAACTGTTTAACATTAAACTAATATCCCCGCATTCGCCGACTGGTATTGGGCAAACTGGTAAATTTTAAGATAAATCTCAAATAATGCAAAAAGTCATAACCGCCAATCACGCTGTCAGCCATGCGGTCAGGCTGGCGCGGGTCGAAGTCATTGCCGCCTATCCAATTACGCCGCAGACCAGCGTCGTCGAGGAGTTGTCCGAGATGTGCGGCAGAGGCGACTTGGACGCAACGTTCATCCACTCCGAAGCTGAGCATTCCGCCATGTCGGCAGCCATCGGCGCGTCGATGACCGGCGCTCGAGCCTTTACCGCCACGTCCAGCCAGGGTTTGGCGCACATGTGCGAGATGCTGCACTGGGCGGCGGGCAGCCGATTGCCGGTGGTGATGGCTGAGATCAACCGCAGCCTGGCGCCGCCATGGACGATATACACCGACCAGCAGGACAGCCTCTCCCAGCGAGACACCGGCTGGATGCAGTTCTACTGCCGCGACAACCAGGAAGTGCTTGATACAACCATACTCTGCTTCAAGATCGCCGAACGGGTTGGCGTCCCTGCGATGCTGATTCTGGATGCGTTTGTACTGTCGCACACCAACGAGGCAGTGGACATTCCCGACCAGGGGCTTATAGACAGCTTCCTGCCAAAGCGCGAAGCCACGTTCAAGCTCGACCCGCAGGAACCGCATGCGTTCGGCGGGATGATGAACGTCGACTGCTGGATGGAGTCGCGCTGGCATCTTCAGAACGCCATGGAAGCCGCGATCGATATTGTCGAGGAGGAGACTGTCGCGTGGGAGAAACTTGTTGGTCGTCGTCTGCGACCGCTCTTGCCCTACCGTATGGAAGGCGCAGATACAGCCATCGTCTGCGCCGGTACGGCAGCCTGGACGGCGACATTGGCAGTGGATATACTGCGTGAGAAGGGACTGAAAGTCGGATCGATCGGCATCTGGATGTTCCGACCGTTTCCGTTGGATGAATTCAGGAGAATGACGAGCGGACTTGCGAAGCTGATCGTGGTGGACAGGTCGTGTTCGTATGGTCATGGCGGCATCTTTGCGCAGGAAGCTCGTTCAGTATTGTACGATATGGAGAGTCGACCGGAAATCATCGGCGTCATCGCCGGGCTTGGCGGGCGTGAGATTACGGCTGAAGGATTGGCGAATGAGGTTGAGAACATCATTCGCGACGGTGGCGATGGTTTGATACGCTGGATGGATGTGAAAGTAAGTGAGCAGGTGATCAAGTAAGCAAGTGATCAAGTTTCATCCATCTATTGAAGGGGGGATAAAAGGGGAGTTGAGGAAAGTGTCTGTCTTTACAGAATACAAATACCGTGGCGCGCGTGCAGTGGTGATTCTGCATGAACAACAGATGCGTGAATTCGTTGCCACCTGGAAGAGAGCCATGGCGGTTGGTTTGGAGCTTCCAAAAACCGATGATCGCGATTATGCTTCGATGGAGTCGGTGTTGCGTCATGTTATGCAATCAGCGCGGGGTTATATGACCTGGATCTGCGAGAAGCTCAAGCTGCCCGATCCGCAGATCGAACCGCCGCCGGAAGCGGACATGATAGCAGAACGGGTTGACGATTACCTCGAACACCTGTTGGATAAATGGAAATATCCTCTGGTTGACCTGGACAAAATTAAATTTTTCCAGCCGATTTACGAATCCCGCTGGAAGGTGAATTACTGTGTCGAAGCCATGCTCGAACACGCCGTCGTCCACCCGCTGAGACACAGCATCCAGTTGGAAGAGTTGATGAAGAAGCCACAATAACGGGGAGGGTGGACATTCCTGTCCGCCACATTGGTGATGATTGGAATAAAACCGGGTGCAAGCAAACAGGGACACCCGGCTCAACGTCAATAAAATAGTAGATTTAAATAATGTATGTTAATATTATGGACGAAATATTCTTCATGAACCTATCAGTTGATGCAAGATACATAGGTTAACAAGTAACCCATGCCAACCGTCCGGATACGAGGTATTCGGGTTACGTAACTAACGAGATTATCATGACAAGAAAAAAATGGTACTACGTTGTAAAAGACATACAGAAAGGCCCATTTCCTGAAGAGGAGTTGGTTTTGCTTTTAGAAGATGGCAT
>CAYYHI010000128.1:0-9711 GCA_964471745.1 uncultured bacterium
TTTCGTCATTCTGATAGTTCTCGTTTCGTCATTCTGAACGAAGTGAAGAATCTCCGACAGCAGGGGAGTAAAAACGAGATTCTTCACTTCGTTCAGAATGACCTTCTTGGAATCAGTATTTTGTTAATACTCTCAGAAAAGCAATTAAGAATCAATACCCGAACAGGGTTTACAATCAGAAGGGATTATATATGAGCGAGATAATTACAATCGGGCGGCACGTCCTCGATACCGAGCGTAATTTTCCCAAAGCTACCGGACAGTTTACCGGTCTGTTGCAGCATATCGCGCTTGCGTGCAAGATTGTTGCCGCGGAGGTACGTTGTGCCGGTCTTGTAGACGTGATCGGCAGTACAGGACGTTCAAACGTTCAGGGTGAAGTTGTACAGAAGCTGGACATTCTGGCTCACGAAACCCTGGCGAAATTGATGGTCGAATCTGAGTACCTGGCGGCAATGGCTTCCGAAGAGGTTGAGAACGTAATCATTGTTCCGAATGACTACCGTCGAGGAAATTATGTAGTCAACTTCGATCCGTTGGATGGTTCGTCAAACATCGACGCTAACGTTTCGATAGGCACCATCTTTTCGATTCTCCCTCGGAAGACGAAATCGGACAGTAAACCGACCGAAGTCGACTGTATGCAGCCCGGTAACAAGCAGCTTGCATCGGGATACGTAATTTACGGTTCATCGACGATGTTCGTCTACACAACCGGCGTCGGTGTACACGGCTTTACCTACGATCCGACGATAGGTACATTCCTGCTTTCACATCCGAACATCAGGATACCGGAATACGGCAAGATTTACAGCGTCAACACAGGGAACCAGAGGTTCTGGACTGAAGGCGTACGCCGCTACATCGATTCCCTGCATGATGAGGATGCCGAGCGCAACACGCCGTTTAGCTCACGCTATATCGGCTCACTGGTAGCGGATTTTCATCGGAATCTGCTCTATGGCGGTATCTTTCTCTATCCTGCTGATAATAAGAAGGATAGGAAAGTATTCAAACCCAAGCTGCGTCTGCTGTACGAAGCTAATCCTCTCGCTTTCGTAGTCGAACAGGCTGGTGGTAAAGCCTCGAACGGTTCACAGCGAATTATGGATATCGAACCGACCGAACTGCATCAGCGTGTACCGTTGATCATCGGCAGCAAGGTTAATGTGGAAGAGGCTGAGAGATTTATCGCCAAATATGATCTTGGCAAGTGAGAGTGTCCGACACCTCAATCCCGATAATCACCGGCAGACACCCTAGTCTGCCGGTGTTAATATCCTTGCGAGAGTGGCGGAATTGGCAGACGCGCTGGATTTAGGATCCAGTGGGATAGTATCCCATGGGGGTTCAAATCCCCCCTCTCGCACTTCTGTAGTTGGAAAGTGTGAAAGTTGAAAAGTTTGAAAGTGAAAAAGACGAGAGTTAGTATCACTTATATTTTTAGCGAAGCATGAAGTCCGATATTCAATGAAATCAATCTCTTTAACTGCTGAAACCGCACAGATAGCTCGCATCACTCGAATCGGCATGGTTGGCAACCTTGGACTGTCGGCAATCAAGCTGTCAGTGGGATTCCTGGTCGGATCGATCAGCCTGGTGGCGGATGGATTTCATTCGTTGTCAGACTTGGGAACCGATTTCGCTGTACTAATAGGAACTGCGATCGCAGCGAAGCCGGCGGACAGGAATCATCCGTTCGGTCACGGGAAATTCGAGACCCTTGCCGTAGTGATTGTGTCTGTTGCGCTGATAGCAGTAGGCGCGAGTCTCGCCTGGAAAGCGATGACAACCATCGGCAGGGAGATGCCGGCTGTGTATGGTATTTGGGTAACAGTTGTTGCCTTGATTTCGTTGATCGTTAAAGAATGGCTGTATCGAGCCACACTAAAAGTTGCCATAAGATGCCGCAGTGCAGCGTTGAGAGCAAACGCCTGGCATCACCGCTCGGATGCTCTTAGCTCGGTTGTGGTGCTGGTCGGTGGGGGGGTGACGATGCTGGGCTGGAGTTACGGCGACAACCTGGCGGGAATGCTCGTCGGACTGATGGTTATCGCAGTTGGGGGTAAGCTTGGTTTTGAAGCGTTCAGGGAACTCTGTGAGGCTTCAGCCGACCAGGAGACGGTGAAACAAATTAAGGATGCAATTACAAGGATCAGTGAAATCAGAGGCGCGCATGGGTTGCGCGTACGCCGCATCGGACGTGAACTGATGATGGATATTCATATTGTTCTTGATCCCGCGTTGACTGTCAGAGAGGGGCATAATATTGTCACAAAGGTAGAGGATGCCGTTCGGGAGGCGATCGACTGGCCGATTACTCTAACAGTGCATGTGGATCCGTATGAAGTTGATAGTTGAAAAGTGTAAAAGTAAAAAACAATACACCGGAGCCGTTCTGAGTGAGGTGAATAATACTTGTGTAGTTCCACGTAAGGATCAATCCCCAAGTATTTTCAAGCTTTAGCATAAATGGAGAATGCAAATATCCTTGACAATACAGTGGTCAGACAGGAGTGTCTGACCTCCCCATTTCATGGAGCATAGGGTGGCACGGGTAGCTCCGCTACCCGTGTTTCACCAACCTCCCCATTTCGGGGAGCATAGAATACAGGGAGCATAGACACTCTTGTCTGTGCAAAATATGCATCCAACTCAAAGAGAACAAACCCGTCCAGCAATCCCTACTTATGCAGGGACAAAACTGGACGGGTTGCATAATTTTGGAAAACTCCCCCGGTTCTGTGGTTGAGGGCAATATAAGTCAGGGCTCTACTTCAGCACCACCATCTTCTTTGTAGCCATCCTTCCGCTGTTCTCGAGGCGATAGATGTAAATACCGTTGGGCAATTTCGATGCGTCGAAGGTTATCCTGTGATTACCAGCTGGTTGGTTCTCGTCAATCAATTCAATAACCTGCCTGCCGACAATATCGTAAACGGTCAACTTGACGTGCGAAGCTTTCTCTATGCAGTACATGATATTAGTAGTTGCGTTGAACGGATTGGGCCAATTCTGATCCAGATCGAACTCCAGAGGAATTCCGGATTCAGTCGATATATCATCCCAAGAAACACGCAAGGCTACCGGGATGGACGTGACCCGCTCTATCGCATTGTGTGTAAACTCCAGGATAACGCCATACTGACCGATAACGAGATCCTCTGTATTGATGTGCAGCTGAATACCGTTTGATTCACCGGCGAAAAGTGTATCGGAACGGGGTGAATAATCGATCCAACTCGCATTCGGACCCAGTTCGAAAACAAAGACCTGGTCGCCATCGGGATGGTCTAATAATTCTGCAAAAACCCAAACCATGTTGTTCCACTTGCTGGTTACACAGATACCGCCCCGTCCCCTGCTGAGAGGATCCAAGAAGGCGAGATTGGTTAGGTATTCAACCTCCCCGGTCCTTGGATTTACCTTATAAATCGAGATGTCCGGTGCAAACGGATCTTGATTGATGTCCTCTTCAGCAATATAGAGATTATATCCGTCAGGATCGTCCCTGAACCATGCCATCCCGTATTTACGAATATTTTCGTTGTCCCTCGGATCTGTCGGTCTGAAAGAGGCGATGGTTATGAGAGTATCATTTACCAATGCCAACTCAGAAACATCCATAGTGATGCTACTTACGAAGAAATGACCGCTATCAGGTTCAACCGTTATATTTCTTATGGATTGTACTCGATCGGGCCATGCATAACGAGCGATCTCTTCACCATTCTCCGGATCAACAACCAGGAGCTCATGAAACGTGGAAACCACACAATACAGTCTTCCATCATAATAAGCCATTTCCTGGATGCCGTTTGTTCCTTCAACCGGCTGGACGAGTGTGTCGATTAAGCTGCCATACCTGTCAAATATGTAGAAATAGTTGGTGTTCTCACTGTTGTTGCTGCCGGAAACAAACCACCTGTCCTCAACCCAGCATACGGCTGCTAATTTCTGATCACCTGTAGAATCCGTGGCGCTCCACATCAGAAGTGGTTCCCACAGCTCGTCGGGATTATCTCTTGGTGTTGAACCACCGCCGTTTTCATCTGCGCCCTCTTCATCGAGGATGTAGTTGAAGCGGCTGGTATAACCCAATGTACCATTACCGTCGTTTGATAGTTCGAAGGTGAAATCGTGCTCACTGTCCGGATGCATCCCGAACCACAAGCCCTCTTCCCTGACGTGAACGTTGAACTCAGGATGAAGGAGTCCGAAGTCAACCTGGATTGTATCTTCCATAACTATAAGAATGTCGGTCAAAGTTGAGTCGTTCCAACCCCACTTGGATGCGGTGAATTCATAAAGATGATTCATATCGGCGAGCATTTCGTCGATGAAGTAGTAACCATTGGTATCCGTAACCGCTGTGTAACCATAGGAGGTGAAGATATCGACGCCTTCCATTGGTTGACCGGTTCTCACGTCGGTAACCCACCCTTCGGCGCATCCGACGTCGAAGCTGACCATGGTGGTGAAACGTATCGCCCGGGCGCTGTCCAGCGGTGCAGCGCCGGCTGTGTAATTATCATAATATGTGTATTCCAGTCCATCGTTCATATCAGGATTGCCGATCCCGACTGTGGCGTATGGCGTATCCCAGAGTTGGTTACATGAACTGCGGTTTTCGACGTTGAGATACTGAAAAATTATATCGGCATCCTCAGTGAAGGATGGATGATGCTGTGGATCGTGCAGTATTACCTGGAACGTCTCCAAGCCACCTGCCTGACCATTTTGTTCCAGCCGGCGCATCTTTGACCATTCGACGATAAAGCGGTGATTTTCCTCATCGAACCAAGTATAAATACCGGAATCGTCTCTGGTGAGAAGGTCATCCCAGAACGGCGCGATTATGGCGGGAGCAACCAGTCCCCCTGGAATACGGCGATTCACGGCTGTGGCAAGATCAAGGTAGTTCCCCAGCGCCAGCCAGCCGTTGGTACAGATGGTTACACGGTCGAATTCCTCACCATAGTAATTAAAAACGAATGGCAGATCCATCACAACACTTTCATCGTGCTCTGCACTCCTATCATTCAGTTCAGTATCCGTGCCGGGTCCTTCTTGGTTGGGATCTATCTCTACCCACTCGAAAACCGGGAAATCGAACCACGATGTATCCGTATCATCCACGCACAGATAGCCGTAGCCGTCCGGTCCGAAAGGCTGGTTGGATTCGGGAGGTTCGGTGGGAACGGAGAAAAACACTGTGTCCTGGAAGCCGTTTTCCGCTTCGACCAGCATCGCCAGATCGATTCGGTTGCCTCCCAGGTGATAGACCTTGGCGCCGACACTGAAATAGTCATCGGGATTTTCTTCAGCGCCAACTTGGATGCCGTCATCGATATGTCGGATCATATTGCCGGCTTCCGCACTCTCGGTTAATGAAATAAGCGTAACCGCGAGTGGAGGCGCATTCTTTTCACCTGAGTTGCGTAACACAACCGAGAAATCGGCTGTACTTGCGGTGCGAAGAGGTTCGTCGTCCCATTGAAAGGACGCCAGCTCGATCTGAGGTCCGACTACCGGTATTATAACCGCGCTTTTCCAGGTTTCTTCACCCACAGAAGCAGTCAGGTTAAACACGGCGTTATTACCGTGCGGGAAGCCGCCGCCGATCTCAATCACGAAATCGCCGGTAACGGATTCACCAGAATCCGGAGCGGCTTCGAATCTGACTGTATCGGCGTCCTCAGCAACTGCAAGCGACGGCAGTGCAGGAGTCAACGCCACAATCATCTCACCTTCAGGCTGCTCTTCGCCGTAATTTACTATGTCAAGCGCCAGTTCGATTATCTCAGTCGGATTGGCGATACCGTCGCCATCACCGCTGCTTTCGCCTTCCTCGTCGTCATCAAGCTCTTCAGGAAGCGTACCGGCACCGATAAATACATGCGTGGGTTCTACTTCAAATTCTTCCAGATACGGCTTCAGGTTATGACCGGTTACCGTAAGCTGTATAAAGCCCTCTTCCGTCCATGCCGGATCCAGGTTGAAAACCACGTGTCCGTTTTCATCCGTCCATTCAACCAACTGGAACCCTTCGGGCTTATAGAGGCATACGAGGACATTTTCCGCAGGTACGTCTTCTTCAAGATCGTAGGCAACATCGACCTCAAACCGGCTTTCACCCAACCTGATTTCCTCGGGATGCTCAACTGCGAGCAGCTTGGGAACGTCGGTGTATAGGTCTGTCGCCGGGTCACCCATAAGATTGTAGAGCCAAATATGCTGCATCCAGTTTTCCAACCCGGTATGCTCATTATTGGAGTCGTCATGACCGGAATAACAGCGGTACAAGTCCAGCTTGCCAAGCATCAAAGCCCAGCCCTGCGTATATATGCCGGCAGCGACCGGTCCGCGGACAGTTCCGCAGGTGATGAGGTTATTATAAGTCGTATGCGACGCACCCGAAGCACCAATCGATCCAATGGAACCGCCGCGGGGATTGCGTAAAAACCGTTCCGAATGATAGCCGTCGGGTGACGAGACATGTTCACCATAATCTCCCGTGTTGCAGGTTACAATCATCGAGAAATTCAGCATCCGACCGTTTCTAAGCCTGTCAATATCGTCAAATCTAAAAACCAGCCCCATATGCAGGTGTCCGCGGAAGAGGAAAAAGGAGATGCCGTTATTTATCTCGGTCGGTATGAAATTGCCTTCATCTGCGTTGGGGAAATAGGCTTCCGCTACTTCATCGTAACCATGACGCAGGAACAATTGCTTAGCCCAGCGGCACATGTCGATCGACGACCAGCCACTGAGAGAATTGATGGACGTCACCGCTGCCCGCTTCTGCCAGTTTTCATCGTCACCTTCACCGATGTATGGATCCGATTCATATTGTAATATCTTATCAATTATACCTTCGAGCCTTGGTCTTGAATCGTAGCTGTATCTGCCGACGGCGAGCTCCGGTAGAAGGTCATCGCCTTCCAGGCAGGTGAAGTCGTGATCGGATTCGTAGGGGAAACCCGCATTGCCGCGATGGTCGAAGCATCCGAGTACATAGTTGTTCCCAGTTGGATTTGGCCAATGTATGGCATCGGCGACCAACACCACATGCTCAGGCGGCACATCCCATCCCTCGTATGCCTCGATTATGTCATTGCGTATGGAGTTCGCTGCCTGATTTTCCGCTCGCATCAACTCAACCGTCCATCCCATCCGCCGTCGCCATTCAATCAGCGGCGCCAAAGCCTCCTCAACATCGTCACGGTCCGGTGTGATATATAGAATCGAGCCGCCGACTTGGGGATCATCACGCCGTGGTGGAGGAGGGTTCATTACAAGCTGCGAGATGATTCTATCGACGCTTACTGACGGACGCGGGCGTTCAGGATCTTCGACAAGGTTTATTCTGTTTTCATCTGTGGTGAAATCGAGTTGGATATCAATGGATTCCAGGATCTCCATCTCGCCGGTGCGTGCATTCCAGCGTAGTGGATTAATTATAATCGGGATGATTCTGTAACCGCGCATGATCGCCGGACGCCCGAGCCGGGCTGTTTCGGGAGGCCAAAAGCCGTCGTGCTCGAGGTTCGCCGGATCGATGTACAGGTCGTTCGGATCGAAATCGGGACTGGTGCCGACTGACAGCTCAACCTCGTCCTGTCTCGATGGAGCCTGCCTTGGTAACGGCTTGACATCCCTTTCGATCCTGGTTTTCAGATTGCTTATATTGAGACTTACCCCGGATTGAGGCGGTATCAGCATGAACCTGGTAACACTCGGCAGTTGGGGCCATCCAGTAGGTCCGGCGTCGGTTTCTCCATCAAGAACATACTTGTCGAAGCTGTCATTGCCGATGAACAACTGTTCATGCTCAAGATTTTCGATCTTGAATTCGAGTTGAGCTGAGAAGTTGTTTGCCTCCACAAGTGTGACGGAGACATCCTGATTTCCGGCAATATCTGGGATACCTGTTAAACCCAAAGCTGCTGGTGTAAATACCGCTATAAATAAAGCTGAAACGAATGGAGTGAGTCTAAGTAGATTCAGTTTCATCGTTCCTCCTGCGAATGGGATTTTCGTAAATCGCTTGACATTGGGATTCCTAATTATCATGAAAAACCTCATTGTTCTAAGCTACAATTTAATCATAAATAGTGTTATAATGCAAATTGATTCCAGCTTCCATTGGAAATATTATGGAGTATATTGCCTTGCGTGATATGAAAACATTGCGCTGTGGAGCTTGACTAATTGACCTGAACGTGCTAATATATAACAACTCTTTATAAAAACCTGAAAGGTAATGAATGCCTGCAGATATATCAGAAAATTTCTTTGGCGAGCTTGACAAGCGTTGTCAACTTATACGCGAATATATCCTGGATGACAGATTTGTAAAGCGTTTCCATCCTGAAGATATACGCTGGGCGGTCACTGCTTATGTCAGATATGGTGGTAAAAGGCTAAGACCGGCAATACTTCTGTTTTCGTGCGGTGCGGTTGGCGGAGATGAGAGGACAGCGATACCGGCGGCAGCAGCGGTTGAGATATTCCACACCTGGACGCTGGTGCATGACGACATCATCGACCGTGATCCGCTGCGTCGGGGTCAGACAACCGTTCACCAGTACTACAGCGACTACAGCCGGGGAATTGTAAACGGCTTCAGATTGCCGCCTGAAGAGGCGAAGCACTATGGTGTCTCCATCGCCATACTGACCGGCGATATACAGCACGGCTGGGGCATCAGCATGATGGCGGAGCTTGCGACCAGGTACGGCATGGATCCCATGGTTACCCTCGATCTGATCAACGAACTGGATACTCACGTTCTTAATACGCTGGTTGAGGGAGAGGTTCTGGATATTCAGTTTGCACAACGAGATATTGAATCGCTTACACCGGAGATGATCGAAGATATGCTCTGGAAGAAAACCGGCGCTCTATACGAGTTCTGTGGTCGAGCCGGAGCCATGATCGGAACGGGCAGGTGCGACGATCCGCGGGTTGATGTTATAGCCGAGTTCGCTGCACTATGTGGAACCGCTTTCCAACTGCAGGATGACATCCTGGGAGTAATCGGTAAGGAGGAAACTCTCGGCAAACCGATAGGATCAGACCTGCGTGAAGGAAAGCGGACGCTGGTGGTTTACTATGCATATCACAACGCTGACGAAAAAGACCGCAGACGCATCATGAACGTCCTCGGCAATCAGGACGCCAGCGAGAGTGACGTTATCGGGATCATTAAACTGCTGCGCGACTTGGGCGGTATCGACAGCGTTGCTGCACGTGCCAAGACCCTTATCGAAAAGGCTCGCCCGTTACTTGACAACATTCCCGACACGCCGTATCGGAACCTGTTGTACCAATGGGCTGATTTTCTAATAAACAGAGAATTCTAAACAACCTTAAAATATGATAAGTGCTGAAGTAAGAATTAGGAATAAACTCGGTCTGCACGCCAGACCCGCCACCAAGCTGGTCAGAACCGCTGCCAGTGGCGAGTCGGAGGTGTTTCTGGAAAAGGATGGACAGCGGGTTAATGCGCAGAGCATACTGGGGGTGATGTTGTTGCAGGCTGAGCAGGGCTCGATTTTAAGAATCTTTGTAAACGGTGATGATGAACACGCCGTTCTGCGCCAATTGGTTGAGCTTGTCAACAGTAAATTCGGGGAGGAGTGAATTTGGTGAAAAGGGAGCAAGGAAGCAAGGGAGCAAGGGAGCAAGGGAGCATACTCCGGTTGA
>CAYYHI010000129.1:0-9696 GCA_964471745.1 uncultured bacterium
CAACGGTGGCAAGGGTGTAGCATAATCAAAGAAGAGCTGATCAAACCATCGAGGAATTATCTACCCTCAACCAATCACTATAGCAAATTTTTCAAAGAACAGTTTTTCAGCTGACCCTAAGTAGCCTTGACATTAATCCTGACATTTTGTTGCGTTATCGTCAGGTTTCAAGCTAAACGTAACCTAACATCTCAACAGAACTTAGGAATACACCTGCTAGGTTACGCTACGCTTGAAACCTGGCAAGAACACTGAAAAATGGTGCTCGCAGACAGACTGGCAAGCGGGAATGACAATGAATCGTTGACACGACCCGTTTTTGGTCGGTATCTTTAATTTTAGCGGTGAAACCTGTTTGACAGACGACCGGAATGCCAGTAAATTGATTATTATGCTGAGCCTCGAAAAACCGATACTGCTGCCAACACCGCGTCACGTCGATATGTCGGGTGGTTATATTGATCTTGAACCGGGACCGTTAACCGTGTCAGGCGTTGATAGGGGTATGGTGGAAGTTAAATTAAATATCCCCCCCTTTAATTCCCTCCCCGGAAACCGGAGGGGGGAGAGCAGCAGGAATTCACACGGAAACAGAGTGGGACTTCATGGATCAATTCCCCAACTTGTCGCAAATAGTTACCCTTCAAAGGTCAGGTGTGAGATCGATCCGCATCAACTCGCTGCTTCCACCAATATCAAACCGTCCGATGATGAAGGCTATACGCTTAAAATTTCACCCCAAATCAATCCACACGATTCACTTATCGACGTGACAGCCGCATCTGAGAAAGGGCTGCGTTACGGTCTATATACGCTTGGACAGCTACTTTACCAATACAACAGGCATCTGCCATGTCTGGAGATCGAGGATTACCCTTCCTTCACGACACGCGGCATAATGCTCGATATATCCCGCGACCGCGTACCGACCCTGGATGAACTCTTTCGCATCGTAAATCTGCTCGCCGGCTGGAAGATCAACCACCTCCAGCTTTACACCGAACATACGTTTGCTTATAATGGTCACGAGGTGGTCTGGCGGAAGGCGTCGCCCGTTACTTCGGACGAAATTCGACGGCTTGACCGACATTGCCGGGACAACGGAATCACGCTCGCCGCCAACCAGAACTGCTTCGGACATATGCAGCGCTGGCTGGAACATGACGCCTACGCTCACCTCGCCGAAATTCACGATGACTGGGACTTCAACGGACATCCGCGCAGAGGTCCATTCAGCCTTTGCCCCGTCGATCCCGGATCTATCAGGCTTGTAGATGACCTGCTTGATCAACTTTTACCAAATTTCAGCAGCAATCTGGTGAACATCGGCTGTGATGAGACGTTCGACGTTGGTCAGGGACGCAGCCGCTCATTAGTCGAAAAGTCAGGATTCACAAAGGTTTACTCGGATTTTGTCGGACAGGTTGCTGATTCAGCGCGACGACACGGCTTAAGGTCGATGTTCTGGGCGGACATCGCCCTCAGCCATCCGGAAGCGCTTAACCAACTACCGAAAGATATGATCGCACTGGCTTGGGGCTATGAACCTGACGCTCCTTTCGCAGACTGGGGATATATCCTGCAAGGGACGGGCTTCGAATACTGGGTCTGCCCCGGAACCAGCTCGTGGCGCAGCATCACCGGTAGAACTAACGAGAGAAGAGGCAACCTCATCGCCGCGGTTCGGCAGGGACTGTCAGGCGGTGCGCAGGGATTCTTAATAACCGACTGGGGCGATATGGGACACCGCCAGCAGTGGTGTGTATCGCTGCATGCGCTGGCGGAAGCCGCCAACGCCGCCTGGAACGCCGATGCCGCAGACAGGTTCGATACCCGGGCGTCGGCATGGTTTGCCTTCGGTGAGGAGAACGGCAGTATCGCAATGTGGCTCGACGAGCTGGGCAATGCCGATCTCGAACTGCGCCGGATTTCCGGTCAACTCGACAGAGATGGCTCCCCGACGCCGCTCAGGAATGCGTCCTGCCTGTTCAACGATCTGCATACCCCTCTATATGAAGCTGTCAAAACCGATGATCTCGCTTTCTGGAAACGAATACTGGACAGGATATTAAATCTTGAAACAAACTTTCCGCAGGTTTCTGATGTGCAGGTTAAGGATGAACTACGTCACACGCTCGAAGTTGCTAAACTCGCTGCAGAGCGTGCCGTTGCCCGTCGCACTATTGGCGGTCTGACGAAGGAAGTCCGGAGAGATTTGAGAAAACGGCTTCATAACATTATCGCAGAACATCGCCGGTTGTGGCAGTTGCACTCGCGACCGGGAGGATTGGATGACAGTTGCGGGTATTATGAAACAATAATGAATGAACTCTAATAAACGCATTGAATAATAACAACAAGCCTGAGACTCGCCTGGTTGCCGGTTGCATGACCGGCACGAGTATCGACGGTCTCGACGCCGCACTTGTTGAAATCAAGGGACGCGGACTTCTTATACGCGCCGAGGTTCAGCGCTGCCTGAGTCTCCCACTGGGTGAGCTGACAGAACCACTACGGTTGTTGGCGCGGCAGGAGCCCATGCCCACCGGTGAAATTACCAGGATTGCTCGTGAGTTCAGCCTGCTCCATCTACAAGCACTGAAGGAGTTGATCGGGGACAGGGAAATCGACTTGGTGGCGGTTCACGGACAGACTGTTTTCCATCGTCCACCACTGAGCTGGCAGTTGATCAACCCCGCGCCGATTGCTTACGGTCTGGGCGTTCCGGTGGTCTACGATATGCGAGCGGCTGACTTGGCGATAGGCGGACAGGGCGCGCCGATTACACCCCTGGCTGATTTCATCCTATTCCGCAATCCCGATGAAGCTCGTTGCGTCGTAAACTTGGGCGGCTTCTGTAACATCACCATCCTTCCAGCCTGCGTGAAGGAGAATGAAAGCGGTCTTTCCGATTGTGTGAAGCTGATACGCGGCAGGGATGTATGCGTCTGCAACCGGTTGCTGGACAGAATCGCCCGCGTGTTGTTCCGACAGCCTTATGACGAAAACGGTGAGAATGCTGTGTCGGGAGAGGTTCAAAGAAAGCCCTTTAACTCACTGCTGGCATTGCTCGAAGCCCAATCCGACAGTAACCGCTCTCTTGGTACGGGTGATGAATTAAAGATATGGTTGGATGATAACATTAAAGTTTATAAACCCAATGACCTGGCACGCACAGCCTGCGCTGCCATAGCCGAAGCCATCACCACCGCGTGCAAACCCGTCGACCGGTTGATCCTCGCCGGTGGCAGCGTGAAAAACAGGGCGCTGGTGGCTGAGATACTCGACCGCTCGGAAGTTCCGGTCGATATGTCTGATGCGTACGGTGTTCCTGCGCAGTTTCGCGAAGCTGTAGCCATGGCTGTCCTGGGTGCGTTGTGTCACGATAGAATCCCGATAACGCTGCCATCCGTTACCGGTGTTGTTAAAGCCCCTGTCAGCGGTTGCTGGGTGCTGCCATGATGCAGTTAAAACCGGAGAACCTGCCGCCTGACCGCTCGTTCGTCCTGACTGAGCAACGGAACCGACGGACCATGAACCTCCATCGGTTGTCCGTTGACGAAATCGTCAGCGAAATAAACCGTGAGGACAGATCTGTCCCGTCTGCGCTTGCAAATGCACGACCATCCTTGACTGCATTCATTGAAGCTGCCGAGTCGGGTTTCAACGCCGGTGGTCGGTTGATCTATATCGGAGCCGGCACATCCGGACGGTTGGGCGTGCTGGACGCTTCCGAATGCCCGCCCACATTCCAGGTCGATCCGGATCGGGTTATCGGCATCATTGCCGGAGGCGATCCGGCACTAAGAAAGTCGAGTGAAGGCAGGGAAGATGATCCGCTTGGCGCCAAACCCGAACTCGATGCATTGGAACTAAACATAAACGATGCAGTATTGGGTATTGCCGCAGGAGGAACGACGCCGTATGTTCTCGGAGGAGTTGCTTATGCCAAAGATTGCGTTCCGGAACTTCTGACCGCTCTGTTGGTCTGTTCACCGATGGAATGTCCTGTCGGGATCGATCACCTGATAGTCATCGAAACCGGTCCTGAAGTAATCACAGGCTCAACACGGATGAAAGCCGGTACAGCCACTAAACTTGCGTTGAATACGATCACTACGACGCTGATGATCCGTTCCGGACGGGTCTACCAGAACCTGATGGTCGATCTGTGTGCCACCAACGACAAGCTGCGCGACCGAGCGGCAAGGATCATCGCCGCGCTGACTGGTCTCGATCGAAATGACAGCTTTTCCCTTCTAAGCGATGCCGGGGGTAAAGTCAAGACCGCGGTTCTGATGTATGAATTAGGATTGTCAAGGGAAAAAGCGGAAGCGATATTGAATGAATACAGCGGGAGGTTGGATCGAGCATTGGAAAGGAATGATGATAGGGCTTGAGATTTGTAACTTGTAACTTATGACCTGTCATTATTGACAATTAACAATTGATATAAATGCTAAAGAAGATTAAAACACTGATAAAAGGGGTCTTAATTCTTGGTCTGCCCTCTATCTTCCTGATTATCGGATGCGCCAGAGAACCACAACTGCGTGACAGACTCCTCGATTCACTTATCGATACCGTTCACGCCGGGCAGAACCGGGAAGTCCTCCTCACCAGTCTGACTGGCGGTTTCTATTACGACGATGCATTCAGGAATCAAGCACGGGGCGAATACGGATACAGCAACTGGGAACGAAAACTGCTCGCCGGCTGGCGGATATTAGATCCGGACGGCAACCCGGTCGACGATGAACCCGACATCTGCATCGTACGCCCCGATAGAATTGAAAGGCTATACTTAAGCGGGATTACCGAAACAGTCGAATGCCCTCCCGGTATTAACGGACTGTTCCTGACGATCAAACCCGGCAGACAGAAAGGCTTCATCTTCAGACCATATTATGACTTCCGCCGTCTGGATGAAGAGGAAGCACCGCAATACGAGTCAAGCTTCGACCGGGAAACAAATTCCGTTGCAGTCAGTCGCATTGATCATGCCGGCGGCTGGCTGGCAGTAACGCTACTCGCTCGCGATAGATTCATCGAAGCTGAAGAGACCGTCAGGATTACACACCCAATCGGTGAACTTACCGGAAGATCATCGGTTTCGGTTCTGTTCGCAGCAGGCGACCTGGTTCATAGATCGCGAAAACCGATGCAGGTCGCAATCGGCTGGGGGCAAACACGTGAGGAAGCCGTCAACAATGCCGGTTCGATTCTTAGTTCTGTTGAACAGTGGCAAGATAGACGCCTAAGATGGATGATTGCCACACTCCAAACCTTCAGATTTGAATGCGAAAATAACTCGTTCGAGAAGGCTTTCGCTTGGGCGCGGTTGACTTTCGCCGATCTGATGACTAATTATAACGGTGAGAGGTTCCTGATTACCGGCATTCCCTACCATCCATATCCCGACGGCTGGCACACCGCGCTGTCGGCTTATGCGGTCGGCGTCTCTTCTGGAAACCCCGATCTGGCGCTCGATCTGATCGATGCGCTGATTGTTAGGCAGAACCGGGATACATCATCCTCCAAGTACGGGATGTTCCCTGGGAAAATTGGGGAGTATGACAAAGAATACCGCATCCCTGAAATTGCGGGGCTGGCAGCAAGGGCATATACGAACCTTGCGAACTTAATCACTGAGAAGGATACGACCCGCGAGGACAGCCTCGCCGCCGCCCTGTCGCGCGACCTGCTGGGAACGGCTCGGTCCCGCCTCCACCAGGGATTCGTCAAGAGCGGTCCTGACGAACATTTTTTATGGGATAGTCCCGCTGCACCGGACAGGGAGGGCGCCACCTTCGAAACCCAACTGCTGTTCGGTTCTGTGAGAAGCTTCCTGAAGCAGTACAAACGTCTGGAGCTCGTCGCCGATATTCTCCCCTCTCTGCTCAATCCCAGCGGTACGTGGGCGACAGTGAAGAAGTCGGGCGATTTCGACATGCCACTCGGATTCACTACCGGGATTTCAGGGAATTTCGAGGTTCCGGTGCCGACCGAAGTTGCCACTTTCTTCTTTACTGACGGCAGTTTTAAGAACAGGGTTCGGGCAGACCGGCTCCTTCTTCACCGGAAAGACGGAAAGACCGTATTGTTACCTGCTGAACCGGATACCACCCGTTTTGTTTCAGTGCCATTTGCCACGATTGGTGACAGGATGGGCAACATTGAGCAATCGAATAAATACTTGCACGACCTTTTTAAAGCCGGATATATCGCCGAAGCAGGTCTGCGCAGCCTGGCTGAAACCGAAGATGATTACCAGCCCGTTCATCTCTACCAGCTCGATAACGCTCCCTTCGGCACAACATCGATGGGTGATGTTCTACTCTGGACTTCAGGTAGCCTGGCGCAGCTCTACATGAATGCGTCTCGCAATGATGAGCTGGTTAAACTGGCTGAAGCCCTCGCCCGTAGAGTATTCACTTCCGGCATAATCGGCGGCATCCCCCAAGCTGAGAACGGCTTTCCGCAGGTTGAAATCGATAACAGCACCGGCAGCCTGGTTCACTGCACATCCCTGGCAGGCTTCGTCACGATTGTTATAAAAGGTGTATTAGGGCTTAATCCGGCGCCTGGCGGATACTTACGGTTCATCCCCAACATCCCTGCTTCATGGGGGAATTATCGAATCAGTTCAGACTATTCGGGAGGCAGTTACATCGTCGAACGCATGTCAGATACGGTATGGCGCGTCTCGCAGCAGAACATAGAACCGGCTTTCAGGATTGAGCTGAACCTGTCGAATGAATTGGACAGAACCGCGCGGCAATCGCTGAGACTGTATCCTGATGATGAGATTGAGGTTATTTTCTTCCGTACAGAAGACGGCAGATGGAAATCAGAGGTTAAACCGTTATGAACAAATATTCTACAATAGGAATTGACATCGGTGGAACCAGAATCAAGGCGGCGCTTGTCGATGAGAAGGGTAGCCTGTCGCATAAACTAAACCAACCGAGCTATCTGGATCAGGGCTATCCTGCCTTTATTACCAAGCTGAAAGAAATAACTGAACATCTGCGCAGCTTAAGCGAAATTGATGTTATTGGCGTCGGGCTTGCGGTTGCAGGTTTAATGGATGCAAGACAAAAGGTCGTAATCGACGCACCAAACTGCGGGATTCTGGTGGGGCAGTCCCCGCCGGAAGACCTGGAGCGCGGGATCGGACTGCCCGTGGTGATGGACAATGACGCCAATGCGATGGCGTTGGGCGAAGGTTTGAGCGGCGCGGCACGAGGCAGTCGTTACTACATAGCTTTAACCCTGGGTACCGGTATTGGCGGGGCAATCGTCATAGACGGGAGACTTCTTCACGGCATAGACGGCGGCGGCGGCGAATTAGGACATATACCGATCGCCCGGAACGGACCGCAATGCGGCTGCGGTGCACACGGCTGCCTCGAAGCATTTATCGGGAAAGCCGGTCTGAGGCGCTATATCGAAGAGAACCATCCCCAGTTCAGCGATACGGGCATGAAAGAGCTCAGCGTCATCGCCCAGAAAGGGGACAAGGCTGCCAGGGATGTTTTCGCTTACCTCGGCATGACACTCGGCATCGCCGTTGCCGGTCTGGTTAACATCTTCAATCCTGAATTGGTGATTGTCGGCGGCGGCGTGGCGTATGCGTCAGACCTGTTTATGGAACCGCTTAGGGAAGAGGTGAAGCGGCGTGCTTTCAAGTCCTATCTGGATTCGCTGCAGATCCGTCCGGCAAAGCTCGGCAATTGGGCTGGCGTGATCGGCGCCGCGTCAATGGTCAGGCAGTAGGTCCGACACTCCTGTCGGGTAAAATGCTGTTGTGATCTGGATACTTGCATTATATTATAAAATTCCTTAAATTGTGGTAGTGTCCCTTGATATTTGTCATTCCGGCGCAACAGTCTGTCCGAAAATAGTGCTGGAAGTGCTGTCACGTGTCCCCACGTGACAGTCATGTTCTTGTTTATCCGTCACATGAGGACATGTGACGGCACGCCGGAATGACGATTTAGTTGCTGTCTATACAAGTATAGATTACCCTGATTAATATCTGTAGAACAATCTATTTTTCCCGATTAGCGCGGAACATTGTAATGAATTATCATCTCAATACAGAACGCATTTTTACATTCATCTTAATTGCAATTCTCTGTCTGATAATACCTTCGGATCTCAATATCTGGATCGATGATAATATCGCCTTCGGTCTGTCGGGTGAACCGGGATTCATAGAAGACCTCAGCGAATGCACTACCGGCTTGGCTTCCGGGTTGGCAACGCCTGACGGTCGTCCGTTGCTCTGGAAGAACCGCGATGTCAGATATGAAGGTCAGGAATATCATTATGTAAACGATATGGGCATTCCGTTTATCGCACTGACTTACGAAACATACGATGACCAGTATTATGCCGGAATCAATGAAGCCGGATTTGCCATAGAGAATTCAGACGCACACAACCTGAATGGCGCCAATCCGTTAAGCAACGGCTGGGGTGGTGGTCAAAACGACGGTTATACCATGGCTCTGGCGCTTGCCACATGCCGGACGGTTGACGATTTCCAGGATATACTCGATTCGTTGAACGAAGGCGGTCGAACGGATGATTATAACTATGGAACATTCGATGCATTCGGTGGAGCAGCCATGTTCGAGTGCGATGGCTACGAGTATCGGCGATATGATGCCGCAGATGAAGATTACGGTTTTCTGATCAGAGCCAACTTCTCCTTCTCAGGAAGTGACACATCCGACGAGGATTCCCGCTTCGGCATCCATCGCCACGATCGTGCATATATGTTGTTTAAGGAAGCAGTGGACGAGAGTAATCTCACGCCGCATTTCATCATGCAACAGGTCGTAAGAGACCTGACCACCCGTGAATGCAATCCGCTTCCCCTGCCGTTTGACGGCTATTACAACGATGGTTGGCCCTACGGTCACGTCGATCAGATGACCGCCATTAACCGCGACAGAACCCGGTCGGTCTTCGTCGGACAGGGCGTTCCCGACGGTGAGCGTCCGGAGGGCGCCGTTATATGGGCAATGTGCGGCAGTCCGCTTGCATGCGTCACCACACCGCTCTGGGTTTATGCAGGTTCTGTTCCGGAGGAGTACGATGCTGATGGTGGCAGCAGGTTATGGCATCGTTCCGATGCCCTCAAACAGTGGGTAAACGAAGCTGGTCCCGGTGTCGATACATGGCGGCTCACAAACCCCGCCGGAACGGGTGTTTACGACCTAATCCTGCCTCTGGAAACCTATTTCTTCGAGAAAACCGAACGCTTCGTCAACTCGCCACGCTTCAGACACGAACTTCTTGAAGCCTTCCAGAACGAGATCGCCCAGCAGGCTATCGATTCGCTCGACGCCTGGAGCCCAACCTATTACGTAACCGAAAACTTTGAAGCAATCTATGAAGCGAACAACCTGGTTCTTATCTGGGGGGACGAGGGCGATGGTGAACGTTTTGGAGGATTGTCACCGCAGAGTTATTTGGTCTATCGCAGCGATCACCCGTTCCGCGAGGGTGTGAGTGGTGAACTGTTGGCGCGTGTTGATCAGTCGCGATATGTCGATACCAATCCACCGGCTGATGGAGCTTTTTATAAGGTTGAAGTGGTCTATTAACTTAGTTTGTATTGCGTTCCCGCCAGATTTCAATACCGCGACCCGACAGGCTGGATGGGTTTATTAAGATAGAGAA
>CAYYHI010000130.1:0-9620 GCA_964471745.1 uncultured bacterium
TATCACGATAACTGTAAACGATGTTAACCAACCGCCCGTATTAGCTGAAATCGGCGATCAGGAGGTTGATGAGAACGAGGAGCTGACGATTACGTTATCGGCTGATGATCCTGATGACGACAACCTGACATACTCAGCCCAGAACCTGCCGGAAGACGCAAGCCTCGACGATTCCGAATTTAGTTGGACACCGAACTACGAGCAGTCAGGGGATCATTATGTGACCTTCCGGGTGACCGACGACGGCGATCCGAATCTGACCGACGAAGAGACCATTTTGATCACCGTTAATAACGTCAACCGACCGCCAGTACTTTCGGGAATCGGTGATCTTGAGATCGATGAGGATGAAGGGGTCACCATGCAGCTTGAAGCTGACGATCCCGACAGCGATAATCTGGTCTTCGAGGCTGAAAACCTGCCGGCTGGCGCGACGTTGGAGAACGATGTCTTCAGTTGGACGCCTGGTTATAACCAGTCCGGCGTTTATGAGAACGTGATTTTCCGCGTTCGAGATGATGGATCTCCGGTTCTGTCGGATGAGGAAGCCATCACAATAACCGTCAATCACGTCAACCTGATGCCGGTTCTGACTGATATTGGAGACCTGGAAATTACGGAGGGCGAGGACTTCACGCTCCGGCTTGAAGCAAACGATTACGACGACGACAACCTGACCTTCTCGGCTGACAACCTGCCGGAAGGCGCATCATTAGAGGACGATCTCTTCAGTTGGACGCCGGGGTATAACCAGGCAGGTGACTGGGATGTGACATTCCGTGTAACGGACGATGGTGAACCGAACCTGTACGACGAGGAAACTGTTACAATTACTGTGCTCAATGAGAACCGACCACCGGTTTTGGCACATATCGGTGATGATGAAACCGGTGAAGGCGAGGAGCTTGTGATAATTCTGTCCGCCGATGATCCCGACGGTGATGCACTGACCTATTCGGCAGCAAACATGCCCCAGGGCGCTGAACTTGAGGGTGTTGAGTTCAGTTGGACACCCGGTTACGACAACGATGGAAGCTACGATGTTACATTCCGTGTGACCGACAACGGCAGCCCCAACCTGCACGACGAAGAAACCGTCACCATCACGGTGAACGACGTCAACCGCCTGCCTGTGTTAGCGAATATCGGGGATCAGGAGATTGACGAAAATGAACAAATTACGCTTGAGCTTGAGGCTGATGACCCTGACAACAACAACCTGGTTTTTTCAGCGATCAACATGCCACAGGGCGCTGATTTTAACGACGACCTCTTCAGTTGGACGCCGGACTACGATCAGGCTGGGGACTGGGAGCTAACATTCCGCGTGACGGACGATGGTGATCCGAACCTGTTCGATGAGGAGACCGTCACCATCACAGTGAACGACATCAACCGCCCGCCGGTACTAACTGCTATCGGCAACCGCGAAATCGACGAAAATGCTGCTTTGACGTTCACATTATCGGCGGATGATCCAGATGACGATGGACTGACCTTTACTATGGAAAACTCACCTGCGGGCGCCCATTTAGACGGTGCCAATTTCAGTTGGACACCTGACTACGAGCAGGCTGGGGACTGGGATGTAACCTTCCGCGTCACCGATGACGGCAATCCGAACCTGTCCGATGAAGAGACCGTCACCATCACGGTGAACGAAGTCAACCGTCCGCCGGTTCTGTCCGAAATCGGCAACCTCGCAATCGACGAGGCTGAAGACTTCACTCTGCAGCTTGAGGCAGACGACCCGGACGGCGATAACCTTTCATTTGTTGCTGAAAACCTGCCGGAAGGAGCTGAACTGACCAACAATATATTCAGTTGGACGCCGACATACGAACAGTCTGGAAATTATGAAAATGTATTATTCCGCGCAACGGATAACGGGGCACCCAACCTGTCCGATGAGGAAACCATATCCATAACGGTTAACGATGTCAACCGTGCGCCGGTTTGGGATTACATCCCGCAGAGCGCGAGTGTCAACGAGAATCAACTGCTTCAATTTACCGTACGCGCATCCGACCCGGATGGCGACGATATGACCATCGTCTATTCATCCGACGATCTGCCGGAAGAAGCCGATTTCAGTGACAACGGCGACGGCACGGGATTGTTCTCATGGCGACCCGCTGCCGATGAGGGCGGCGCTTATCTGGCGGTCTTCACGCTTTCCGACGGCAGTGTTGATGTCCCGGAAGAGGTTATCATCACCGTGGGCGATATCAACCGCCCGCCGATCTGGGATGACGTTACCCGGAACCGGGAGATCGACGAAACTGAAGAGTTGCAGTTCACGGTTACCGGTTCAGACCCCGACGGTGATGACGTAACCATCTTATACAGTTCCGCAAATATACCCGAAGCCGCGGAATTTTCCGACAACGGTGAAGGCGTCGGTACATTCACCTGGACGCCCACGTATGACGATGCCGGTAACTACACCGCTATATTCACCATATCCGACGAGGAGTACGACATCAGCGTGGAAGTTCGGATAACGGTCAATAACGTCAACCGTGCGCCGGTGTTGAATGATATCGGCAACCTTGAACTAAACGAAGACGAAGAGTTCACGCTTCAACTCGAAGCAAACGACCCCGACGGTGACATGCTTTCATTCGAAGCCGAAAACCTCCCTGAAGGCACAAACCTTGCCGGCAATACATTCAGTTGGACACCGACTTACGAACAAGCCGGCGTTTATGAGAACGTAACCTTCCGCGTGGTCGACAACGGCAATCCTCGGGCTTCAGATGAGGAGACAATCACCATAGCTGTTCTCAACGTAAACCGACCACCGGTTCTAACTGAAATCGGCAATCAGGAGATAGATGAGAACGATGTACTTGAGTTCACCTTATCGGCTGAGGATCCCGACGGTAATGAATTGACCTATTCGGCGGAGAATCTGCCGGAAGGCGCGCAGCTTGACGGCGCGCAGTTCAGTTGGACGCCGGACTTTGAGCAAGCCGGCAACTATGAAGTAACCTTCCGCGTGACCGATGACGGCGATCCGAACCTGTCCGATGATGAGACGATTACTATTACCGTAAGCAACGTCAACCGTCCACCCGTATTGGCGGATATTTGCAATCTTGAAATCAACGAAGGCGAGGAGTTCACACTTCAGTTGGAAGCAAGCGATGCCGACGTTGGAGACAACCTAACTTATGAAGCTGAGAACCTCCCTGAAGGCGCGACACTACAGGATGATGTCTTCAGTTGGACACCCGGTAACGACCAGGCGGGCGTTTACGAGGATGTCGTCTTCCATGTAACCGACGACGGCGATCCGAACCTGTCCGACGAAGAGACCATTACCATCACGGTTGGAAACGTCAACCGCCCGCCTCAGTTTGCTGAAATCGGAGACCAGGAGGTTGACGAGGGTTCGGCAGGGCTCGAATTTACACTCTTGGCTGATGATCCGGACGGTGATGAATTGACATACTCATGCGAAAACCTGCCTTCAGGCGCTGAGCTCACCGGTGCGGAATTCAGTTGGACGCCGGACTATAACCAAGCTGGGGAATATCAGGTTACCTTCATCGTGACGGATAACGGTGCGCCACGGTTGTCCGACGAAACAACCATTACTATTACCGTCCATAATGTCAACCGCGCGCCGGTTCTGTCCGATATCGGCAATCTGGAAATCGACGAGGGCGAGGAATTCAGCCTCCGGCTCGAAGCAAACGATCCTGACGGCGATAACCTGACTTTCGCCGCGGAAAACCTGCCGGAAGGCGCATCACTTGAGGACAATCTTTTAAGTTGGACGCCGAACTTCAATCAGGCGGCTGTTTATGAGAACGTGATCTTCCGTGTGACCGACGATGGTGATCCTCAAGCGTCGGACGAGGAGACCGTTACCATTACAGCTCTGAACGTCAACCGACCACCAGTCCTGTCAGAAGTCGGAAACCGCGAACTTAATGAGGGTTCTGAGCTTGAGATAATCCTGTCTGCTGAAGATCCGGACGATGATGAGCTGACCTATTCAGCGCAGAATCTGCCCGAAGGTGCTGCACTTGAAGATGCAGTATTCAATTGGTCACCCGGTTACGAACAGGCTGGTGATTATGAGGTCACCTTCCGTGTAACCGACAACGGTGATCCCAACCTGTTCGATGAAGAAACAATAATCATCAGCGTTGACAATGTGAACAGAGCGCCGGTGTTGGCTGAAATCGGCAACCAGCAGGTCGATGCGGACGAGGAGCTTATAATCACGCTTTCCGCTGAAGACCCCGACGGTGATGACATGACTTATTCTACTGAGAATCTTCCTGAAGGAGCACAGCTTGATGGCACGCAGTTTAGTTGGACGCCGGATTTCGACCAGGCTAGTAATCATCTGGTAACTTTCCGCGTTACCGATGACGGTGAACCGCCGACATTCGACGAGGAAACGATCACAATAACAGTGGGCGATGTAAACCGCCCGCCGGTGTTGGCTGATATTGGTGACCGCGAGGTCGACGAGGGCGTCGAGCTTGAAATTACGCTATCAGCCGAAGATCCCGATGGAAATGACCTGACGTTCACAGCCATAAACCTGCCGGAGGGCGCTGAGCTTGAAGGTGTGGTGTTCAGTTGGACGCCGGCTTTCGATCAAGCCGGGGAATACGAGGTTACCTTCCGGGTGACGGACAACGGCGACCCGCAACTGTTCGACGAACAAACAATCACTATAACCGTTAATAACCTGAACCGCCCACCGGTACTGACTGATATAGGAAATCTTGAAACTGAAGAGGGTGAAGAACTCACCCTTGAGCTTGAAGCTGAGGATCCGGATGGTGACACACTGAGCTTCGAAGCCGATAATCTCCCTGAAAACGCACAGCTTGATGGCAGTCGTTTCAGTTGGACGCCCGGCTTCAACCAGGCTGGTGATTATGAGGTAACCTTCCGCGTTGTGGATAATGGCGATCCGCAGTTATCCGACGAGGAAACGCTTACCATTACCGTTATTAACCTGAACCGGGCGCCGGTGTTGACTGAAATAGGCGACTGCGAAGTCGATGAGAATGTGACGCTTGTAATTGACCTAATGGCTGAGGATCCGGATGGTGATGCAATGATATTCACTGTGGAAAACATCCCCGAAGGCGCTGAGTTGGACAGCTCAACTTTCAGTTGGCGACCTGGATTCGACCAGGCGGGAGAATATCGAGTAGTATTTGTTGTTACCGATGACGGTGAATCCGAATTATCTGACCGGGAGTCGATCATTATCTCAGTGATCAATGTGAACCATCCCCCGGAACTTGACCGCTCAATAGACGATGTAGCCTTTGATGAGGATCCAGATCCACGCAGGTTTAACATAGCTGACCTGGATACGGTCTTCTCGGATCCCGATGGTGATGAGCTTACGTTCAGCATCAATCAGGACGACCTTCCGCACCAGCTTAACATTCGAATCGAGGAAGACAGCAATGTCCTGCTCATCGAGCCTGAAGATAACTTCAACCTCGCTGATGGTGTGGAGATTACCGTAACCGCGTCGGATGAGGGTCAGGATGCCATGATGCTGTCACAAGATGGCTCCAAATGGGATGCGTTAGATTACTTAAACGCAGGTGGACCTGTAAGATCACTGTGCACGGCTGCACAACTGAAGGTGAAATCCGAAATCCGAAATACGAAATACGAATCAAGGATCAAGAATCAGAGGGCTGACAGTCCCCGACGCGACGACACAGTAGATGATACCTTTGTGCTGACCGTAAATCCTGTAAACGATTCGCCTGAATGGGTCGATGTACCTGGCGACCAGGAGGCTCACGAGGAGGAATTAGTCAGATTTACCCTTACCGCCTGGGATGTTGACCTTGATTTTGAGGGAGATGAACTGCACCTTTCGATGATCGATGATGACGGTACTGCCGACAGAGGCGCCGGGTTTGTTGATAATGACGACAACAGCGGAACCTTCACCTGGCAGACCGATGCTGAAGACACGGGCGAATATGATCCTGTTTTCCAGGTTGAAGATGAAGCCGGCGCTACGGTAAATGTTACTGTTCACATAACTATTGGGGAACTCAACAATCCACCGGCGCTCGTTCATCCAATCGGAGATGTGGAAGTCGACGAGGATCCCAACCCCCGTCGGATTGAAATCGCCGACCTTGACAGCGTCTTTTCCGACCCGGATGGCGACTCATTGGATTATGAATTCGTGGACGCCCCGGATGAAATTAACATGAACATAGACCAGGAGAACGTTATCTTCTTTGAGCTGGATCAGAATTATAACCTCGAAGCCGGTGCACTGATTATGATTACTGCATCTGATCAAGAGGGCGCAACGGCAACCGATACCTTCCGTGTGGTTATCATTCCGGTTAATGACAGTCCCGCAGCGTTCAACCTTCTAACGCCGGTTAACGGCTCGGTAGTTGAATTAGCGGTGAACGAGGTTGTTTTCACATGGGAAGAGGCGGAGGATGTGGATAATGACGACTTGACATATAATCTCAATCTCCAGGTTGCCTGGGAGGAATTTGATACTACCGTCACTCGGAGTGACCTTGTCGGTACAGAATTCATGGTGGATGATATTCGCGAATTACTCATTGAACTGGGATACGTTCCCGGAGAAGAGAACAGAATTGAGGCAGTTTGGTGGGTTGAGGCGAACGATAGCGAGCTGTTGACCGAATCGAACGAGCGCTGGACTCTTATTATCGAAATGCCGACGAGTATAGGGGATACTGGAGATGATTTGCCTACTGAGTTCAGCATGAGTCAGAACTACCCGAATCCATTCAATCCTTCTACTCATATCGACATCGCGTTACCGCGTGCATCCCAAGTCAGGCTGTCGGTGTGGGATGCTTCCGGGCGTTTGTTGGAAGTGTTGGCATCCGGTCAATTGCCGGCGGGTCGGCATTCAATAACCTGGGCAACGTATAATTTGCCGACGGGCGCATATATATTTGCTCTTGAAGCGGAGGATGTGAAGCTGGTGACGAGAGGTATGCTGATCCGTTAATGGTTAAGAGGAGTAGACTTGGCAATTCTGTCTTGTATTGACGGGGCAGAATTGAACCATCTATCAATAAGTATATAAATTCCGTTAATATCAGCGGGTTACGTGACCCGGACAGCAAGTCGATCTGTTGCGCTTGCTGTCCGGGTTTTCGCTCTTCAGCAACTATGAGAGTAGAATTGCGTTTCAACGGGTTTTTCGCTTGACAGACGCCTGCATGATTACTATTTTTATCGAGTGTGTAAATTAAAATTCCAAGAATTGGAAATTAAATGGAAGTCAATATCCGTTCGGAAATAATCCAGATAAGCAAACTAGCGCCACTCCCTAAGATCGTACAGCAGATTTTCAAAGTTACGTCCGACCCGACATCCTCAGCTCGCGACCTCTCCCTCCTGATTATAAAGGACCAGTCATTAACAGCCAAGATATTAAAGATAATCAACAGCGCCTATTACGGTTTCAATCGAAAAATTGGTAACGTGAATCATGCCATTGTTATCCTCGGTTTCGATGAAATCAAGAGCATCACGATGGCGCTGTGTCTTATGAAATACTATCCTGTCGAGCAGAGCCAGCTCTTCAACCGCGAACTGTTCTGGAAACACTCAATCGGAACGGCTCACATCGCACGTGCGCTAAGCTCGCTGAAAATGGAGTTGAACTGCGAGGATGCTTACGTTATCGGCTTGTTGCACGATTTTGGTAAGGTTATACTTGACCAGTTTTTTCCCGAGGTCTTTCGGAATGCCCTTGAATTGGCAGCACTGCGTAAACAGCCGCTTCATCAGATCTTAAAGGAGTCAATTGGCATTGACCACGCGGAAATCGGCGGATTGATTGCCGAGCACTGGCAACTGCCGGTACCGTTGTCTAATGCAATACGGCTTCACCACATCCCTGCTGAAGCTGATGAAAGCGATTATTTCGTTCATCTTGTTCACCTGGCAAACTACTTCTGTCATGAAAACAATATCGGCGCAAGCGGGAACCCAAAGCCGGATGAACCATACGAGGGATCTCTTAAAGCCCTGGGAATCGAAAACCAGGACCTCGACCAGGTCTGGGACTTCCTTAACATCGGCGCTCAGAAGATCGATCTGTTTCTATGAACCCATCGTTAAAGCCAACCAGTAAACGAAAAAACGCCGACTTCTGACAGTCGGCGTTCTATTCCCCCAATGACAATCTATTAAGCTTTAATGCTTATAAGTTCCCTCGTATTATCCTTACCTAAAGCCCTGGAGTGAGTTGCTGATTAAGCTCCAGGCGATAGTGTCCATCAGCTTGATGGTAGACCGGGTTGCCTATGATGCGAACCTCGAAAGCGTACCCACAGTCGCAGATACTCCGCGGAAATACATAGATCAGCGAGTTACCGTGGTTTGGCATGTTAAGCCAATCACTCCAACCATGGCAGCGATTGTGTCGTATCTGCCAGGTCAACTCAATATCAGTCCCGTTCTCACTGCCGAATATGTCCTCAACGAAGTACAGGTGCGGTGGTCCGTTGTTTTCCGGCGCCACTGTTGTGAGTGTCCAGGTTAGAGGTCCCGTCGTCCAAACCCTGCCGGGAAGAATTATCTCAATTTGCGAATCATTGTTTACACGGTGCACCTGATAGTTGGTCCAGTCTAAATAGAATCTCATCTCAGGCGGTGGAGGATTATGTGGGCACCTGTCCGGTGGTTCTTCGTTAAAAGGGGTAAGTTCATCGTTGTCAGCCTCAAGAAACACCCGGTGAACATTGTATTGCTGACGGTTGATATCCAGTTTTTCAGTCTTCGTCGGTTGTGTATCGGTTGGAGAAGCCGCAGCAACATTGAGCCCGATCATGAGCGCCGATATTAGTATGAAACACCACAACCGGTAATTTCCATTATGTACAAATGACCTGCTCATGTCTTGTTATCCCCTAATTCTGATTTTACTCGATCTCATACACTTGGTACTTAACAACCGGCTGCTCACCTGACTTGTAGTTCACAGCCAGAACGGATCTGTACTTGCCGGGTTCTAAATTCGGTACATCAACCACATAGCTTCTTTCGCCGTCCGGTAGTATATATAAATTCGGGTTCCCAAATTCCTTTGCTGTACCGACAGGATCATAAAGACCCTTGGCAATCTCCTTTTCAAGGCTCATATTACCTTTGGCGAAACAATGGGCATTCCCGATGTTGTGAACCTTGAAATGAAACCGGTGGAGAGTCAATGTTGGATCGCGTAAGACCTCTATTTCAATGGAGTCAACATCGATGCCGGCTTCGATACCTTGCGTGGTGGCAAGTGCGATTAATTGCGTCCGGTCGCTCATAAATTCATCCGGAATATCCAGTCTGGTGCTGTCGAGATCGAAAACGATCGCCGCATAGTACTCTCCCGCGACATCCTGAGGAACATTGATTCTCATTTTAAAGGATTTTTTCCTTCCGGGCAGAAGTTCAAATTCACTTTCAGTGAGATCCAACCATGATTTGCAGGACCTGAGATTGACATCCTCCTGATCGGTCAGAACCGCGCCGCCGCCCTCGCTCAGCGTCCAATCCGCCATCCGAGGAACCAGCGTTATGGTATCCTCGACAACACTCTGCATCTGGATTGCCATGAA